>NZ_RCNX01000082.1:0-61399 GCF_004307595.1 Pseudomonas sp. Sample_23 | reverse complement strand
ATATCAATCGAAAGGGGCAGTTATCGCTTGAGGATAATCATAGAATCTCCCACAGGTTCGGTGTGATCTCTGTGGGAGCGAGCCTGCTCGCGAAGGCGGCCTATCGGGCGACGAAGCTTACGCGCCGGGTACGAAGTGCTTCTGCGCCGTGCCCCGGGCGATCAGGCGCGAGATGTAGTCGAGCTTCTGCGCATCCTGGTCGACGAAGCGGAAGGTCAGTTGCAGCCAGTCGCTGTCAGCTTTTTGCTCGTGGGCGACGATGGCGTGCAGATAACCGTTGAGCCGCGCGATCTCGGCGTTGTCACCCTGCTCCAGATCGAGCACAGCGCTGTCGAGGATCTGCGGCAGGGTTTCGGTGCGCTTCACTACCAGCAGGGCTTCCTTGATGCTCAAGGCCTTGATCACGCATTGCTGAGTACCGCTCGGCAGGCGCAACTGGCCCTGACCACGACCGCCCACCGGCGCCTTGGATGCACCGGGCGCCTGAACTGGCGGGCTGTTGAGCAAACCGCGCGACGGTGCAGCGGCTGGAGCGGGGGCAGCAGCGGCAGGCCTGGCCGCAGCGCCGCCGACCACGGCCGGCTTGCCGCCGGTCAGTGCGCTCAGGGAATCGTTGCCGAATGCCGAATTCATTTTGGTCGGCGCGCTGTTCATCAAGGTGTCGAGCTTGCCGACCTTGTTCAGTGCCTGCTTGACCTTGGTCAGCAGCTGCTCGTTGGTGAACGGCTTGCTGACGTAACCGGATACGCCGGCCTGAATCGCCTGCACGACGTTTTCCTTGTCACCACGGCTGGTGACCATGACGAACGGCATGGTCTTGAGGTTGTCCTGCTCGCGGCACCAGGTCAGCAGTTCGAGGCCGGACATTTCCGGCATTTCCCAGTCGCACAGCACCAGGTCGAAAGCCTCTTTGGCCAGCATCGCCTGGGCCTTTTTGCCGTTGATGGCGTCCTCGGTGCGGATCCCCGGGAAGTAATTACGCAGGCACTTTTTCACCAGGTCACGAATGAACGAAGCATCGTCCACGACCAACACACTGATCTTGCTCATCCAACACCCCTATTAAAATCCCGGCAAGCATAACGCTGGCTGATGGCACATTGCCAAAACTCTTCAGTCACGCCGGGACTTTTCGTTCGCGGGTGCTGCTTTTGATACGAATCCGCTTCTGAAAAGCAGAAACAAAAACGCCCGGCCAGAGGGCCAGGCGCTTTTCTCAGGCAATCTTACTTATCGTCAGCTTCGCCCGGAACATTAGCGGTTTCAGCGCTTGTGCCTTCAACTTCTTCTTTCATGCGCTTGAGGCCCATGTGGCGCACGTCGGTACCGCGCACCAGGTAGATCACCAGTTCGGAGATGTTGCGCGCATGATCGCCGATGCGCTCCAGTGAACGCAGGACCCAGATGATGCTCAGCACCCGCGAGATAGAGCGCGGATCTTCCATCATGTAGGTGGCCAGCTCACGCAGGGCGGTTTTGTATTCGCGGTCGATGATCTTGTCGTACTGCGCCACCGACAAGGCCAGATCGGCGTCGAAACGGGCGAAGGCGTCCAGCGCATCACGAACCATGTTGCGCACCTGGTCGCCAATGTGACGAACCTCGACGTAACCGCGCGGCGCTTCGCCTTCTTCGCATAACTGGATGGCACGACGGGCGATCTTGGTGGCTTCGTCGCCGATACGCTCAAGGTCGATCACCGACTTGGAAATGCTGATGATCAAACGCAGGTCGGAGGCTGCCGGCTGACGACGGGCGAGAATGCGCAGGCATTCTTCGTCGATGTTGCGTTCCATCTGGTTGATCTGGTCATCGATCTCACGGACCTGCTGAGCCAGGCCGGAGTCGGCCTCGATCAGCGCCGTGACCGCGTCGTTGACCTGCTTCTCGACCAGCCCGCCCATGGCAAGGAGGTGGCTGCGCACTTCCTCCAGTTCAGCGTTGAACTGCGCGGAAATGTGATGGGTAAGGCCTTCTTTGGAAATCATTGTTCGCTCCGCGAAAGTTGCAAGCTTCAAGCTGCAAGCTTCAAGCAGTTATGTGTAAGTCCTGATATCGCACCAATTCTTTCTTGCCGCTTGTAGCTTGCGGCTTGCAGCTGCCCCAATCAGCCATAGCGACCGGTGATGTAGTCTTCCGTCTGCTTCTTCGCCGGATTGGTGAACAGGGTATCGGTGTCGCCGAATTCCACCAGTTTGCCCATGTACATGAACGCGGTGTAGTCGGACACCCGTGCCGCCTGTTGCATGTTGTGGGTAACGATGACGATGGTGAACTTGGACTTCAGCTCGTAGATCAGCTCTTCGACTTTCAGCGTCGAGATCGGGTCGAGAGCCGAGCACGGTTCGTCGAGCAGCAGCACTTCCGGCTCAACCGCGATGGTGCGCGCGATCACCAGACGCTGTTGCTGACCGCCGGACAGACCGAGGGCCGAGTCGTGCAGACGGTCTTTGACCTCGTCCCACAATGCCGCGCCTTTCAACGCCCACTCAACGGCCTCGTCGAGGATGCGCTTCTTGTTGATGCCCTGGATGCGCAGACCGTAGACGACGTTCTCGTAGATGGTCTTCGGAAACGGGTTGGGCTTCTGGAACACCATGCCGACGCGACGACGCAGTTCGGCCACGTCTTCGCCCTTGCGATAGATGTTGTTGCCGTACAGGTTGATCGCGCCCTCGACACGGCAGCCGTCGACCAGATCGTTCATCCGGTTGAAGGTACGCAGCAGCGTCGACTTACCGCAGCCCGACGGGCCGATGAACGCGGTCACGCGCTGCTTCGGGATGTTCATGCTGACGTCGAACAGTGCCTGTTTGTCGCCGTAGTAGAGGCTCAGGCCCGGCACTTCGATGGCGACGGTTTCCTGCGCCAGGTCCAGGCTCTGCTTGTCGCGGCCCAGGGCAGACATGTTGATGCCGTGGCTGTGTGTTTCGTGCTGCATGGGAGGCTCCCTGTGCTAACAAATTCGGTTCGGTTTTGTAGGAGTGAGCCTGCTCGCGATTCAGGCGCTGCGGTTTGTCTATGAAACCGCGGTGATGCCTTCGCGAGCAGGCTCGCTCCCACATAGAAATCAGTGCTGCAAAATCAGCTGTCCAGTGCTTTGTATTTTTCGCGCAGGTGGTTGCGGATATACACCGCCGACAGGTTCAGCGTCGCGATCACCAGCACCAGCAGCAGCGCGGTGGCGTACACCAGCGGGCGGGCTGCTTCGACGTTGGGGCTCTGGAAGCCGACGTCATAAATGTGGAAGCCCAGGTGCATGATCTTCTGGTCCAGGTGCAGGTACGGGTAGTTGCCGTCCACCGGCAGCGACGGCGCCAGTTTCACCACACCCACCAGCATCAGCGGCGCCACTTCACCGGCGGCGCGGGCCACGGCGAGGATCATCCCGGTCATCATGGCCGGGCTGGCCATCGGGATAACGATTTTCCACAGCGTCTCCGCTTTGGTCGCGCCGAGAGCCAACGAACCTTCACGCACAGTGCGGGGAATCCGCGCCAGACCTTCTTCGGTCGCCACGATCACCACCGGCACGGCCAGCAGCGCGAGGGTCAGCGAAGCCCAGAGCAGGCCCGGCGTACCGAACGTCGGCGCCGGCAGAGCTTCAGGGAAGAACAAGCGGTCGACCGAGCCACCCAGCACGTAAACGAAGAAGCCCAGACCGAACACGCCGTACACGATCGCCGGTACGCCGGCGAGGTTGTTCACCGCAATGCGAATGACCCGGGTCAGGGTGTTCTGCTTGGCGTATTCGCGCAGGTACACCGCTGCCAGCACGCCGAACGGGGTAACGATCATCGCCATGATCAGGGTCATCATCACGGTGCCGAAGATCGCCGGGAAGATCCCGCCTTCGGTGTTCGCTTCACGCGGGTCGTCGGAGAGGAATTCCCAGATCTTGCTGAAGTAGAAACCAACCTTGGTCAAGGTGCTCATGCCGTTTGGCTGGTAGGCATGCACGACTTTGCCCAGACCGATTTCGATTTCCTTGCCGTTGGCGTCACGGGCGGTCAAGGCGTCGCGGTTGAACTGTGCATGCAAATCAGACAGACGTGCTTCGATGTCCTTGTAGCGCGCGTCCAGCTCGGCGCGCTCGGATTCCATGTCCGCTTGTGCGGTGGCGTCGAGTTTGCCTTCCAGCTCGAGCTTGCGCCCATGCAGTCGGATGCGTTCAAGACCGGCGTTGATTGCGCCGATGTCGGTTTTTTCCAGCGTCTTCAGTTGAGCCGCGAGATCGTTCACCCGATCGATGCGCGCTTGCAGTTCAGGCCATGCGGCCTCGCCCTCGGCGATGACCTTGCCATCCTGTTTGACGTTGACCAGATAGCCGTAGAAGTTGCCCCACTCGCGACGCTCGATCGCCATCAATTCTGGCGGTGTGGTCTGCTTGGTCAGCCACTCGCCGACGATCCACGTGAAGTCGTTGCCGTTCAGGTCACGGTTGCCGACCTTGATCAGCTCGCGGGTCATGAATTCCGGGCCTTCGTCAGGCACCGGCAGGCCGGCGCTCTTCAGACGTGCGCGCGGCACTTCTTCTTTCTGCACCACTTCGCCGATCACCAGGTGATTGGCCTGGCCCGGTACGTCGTAATGGGCGTGGATCAGGTCCGCCGGCCAGAAGTGACCGAGACCGCGCACGGCAATCACCGCCAACAGGCCAATGGTCATGATGACCGCGATGGACACCGCGCCACCGCTGATCCAGACGCCCGGGGCGCCGCTCTTGAACCATCCTTTCAGGGAGTTCTGTTTCACAGACTTCTACCTTTGCTTAAAGCGACGAGTATTTCTTGCGCAGACGCTGACGAATCAGTTCTGCCAGGGTGTTCATGACGAAGGTGAAAAGCAGCAGCACCAGCGCCGAGAGGAACAGCACGCGGTAGTGGCTGCCACCGACCTCCGACTCGGGCATTTCCACCGCGACGTTGGCGGCCAGGGTGCGCAGGCCTTCGAACAGGTTCATCTCCATCACCGGGGTGTTGCCGGTGGCCATCAGCACGATCATGGTTTCGCCGACCGCACGGCCCATGCCGATCATCAGCGCCGAGAAGATCCCCGGGCTGGCGGTCAGGATCACCACGCGGGTCATGGTCTGCCACGGCGTCGCACCGAGGGCCAGCGAACCCAGGGTCAGACCGCGCGGCACGCTGAACACGGCGTCTTCGGCGATCGAGTAGATGTTCGGGATCACCGCGAAGCCCATGGCCAGACCGACCACTAGAGCGTTGCGCTGGTCGTAGGTGATGCCCAGGTCGTGGGAGATCCACATGCGCATGTCGCCGCCGAAGAACCAGTTCTCCATGAACGGACTCATGTACAGCGACAGCCAGCCCACAAACAGGATCACCGGAATCAGCAGCGCACTTTCCCAACCGTCCGGGACTTTCAGGCGGATGGATTCGGGCAGGCGGCTGAAGGTGAAACCGGCGACCAGAATGCCGATCGGCAGCAACATCAGCAGGCTGAAGATGCCCGGCAGATGCCCTTCTACATATGGAGCCAAGAACAGACCGGCGAAGAAACCGAGGATCACCGTCGGCATCGCTTCCATCAGTTCGATCACCGGTTTGACCTTGCGGCGCATGCCCGGGGCCATGAAGTACGCGGTGTAGATCGCCGCAGCGACGGCCAGTGGCGCGGCCAGCAGCATGGCGTAGAACGCGGCCTTCAGAGTGCCGAAGGTCAGCGGCGAGAGGCTCAGTTTCGGTTCGAAATCGGTGTTGGCGGCGGTCGATTGCCAGACGTACTTAGGCTCGTCGTAGTTCTCATACCAGACCTTGCTCCACAGCGCGCTCCACGATACTTCCGGGTGCGGATTGTCGAGCAGCAACGGCTGCAGCTTGCCGCCGGCTTCGACGATCACTCGGTTGGCGCGCGGCGACAGACCGAACAGGCCCTGGCCTTCAACCACCTGATCGACCAGCAACGTGCGGTGTGCAGTGCTGTGGAACACGCCGAGCTTGCCGCTGGCATCAAGGGCGAGGAAGCCTTTGCGGCGCTCTTCGGCAGCGATTTCAACGATCGGCGTGGTGCCCATCTGGAAGGTGCGGATCTGCTTCAGACGCTGCTCGCCATCGGTATCGCGAGCCATGAACCACTGGGCCAGACCGCCCTTGGAATCGCCGACGATCAGTGAGATACCGCCGACCAGCTGCGCGGTGGCGGTGACTTGGGCGTCAGCGTTTTCCAGCAGTTTGTAGCGCCCGTTGAGGCTCTTGTCGCGCAGGCTGAACACGTCGGCCTGGGCACGCCCGTTGACCACGTACAGCCACTGCTGGCGCGGGTCGACGAAGATGTTTTTCACAGGCTCAGTCATCTGCGGCAGATCGATGCGCGTCTGCTCGTTGGTGACTTCGCCGGTCATCATGTTTTCTTCGCTGGTCAGCGAAAGCACGTTGAGTTGCGAGCCAGTGGAGCCGACCAGCATCAGCGTCGAGTCGGTGGCGTTGAGGCTGACATGCTCCAGCGCGCCGCCGCTTTCGTTCAGCGCAATCGGTGCCTCGCCATAGGGGTATTCGATGGCCGGGCTGATGGTTTTCTTGCCATCGGGGTAGCTGACTTTATAGGTATGACGGAACACCAGCGCCTGACCGTTGGACAGCCCCACGGCCACCAGCGGATAACCCGGCTGGTCTTCGCCGATAGATGTCACGGTGGCGCCCGCAGGCAGCGGCAGATCGACACGCCTCAATTCAGCGCCACTGTCGAGATCGAAGAACAGCGCCTGGCCCTTGTCGGACACACGCATGGCTACCTGATTCTGCTCTTCGAGCGAGATCATCAGCGGCTTGCCCGCGTCCTGCATCCAGGCCGGGGTGATCGAGTCTTTCGCGGTCAGGTCGGCGCCTTGAAACAGCGGCGCTACAACGTAAGCGAGGAAGAAGAAGATCAGGGTGATGGCCGCGAGCACCGCCAGGCCGCCAACGAGGACGTACCAACGGGTGAAGCGATCCTTGAGCGCGCGGATGCGGCGCTTGCGTTGCAGCTCAGGCGTATTGAAATCAATGCGCTTGGGAGGGGAAGACGTAGTCATTGGGGAATTGGCCAGATCATTCATGCGCACACCCTAGCGATCCTGTATGACAGAAAGATGACAGTGCAGTGACGCAGCAAATCCGCCAGCCGGAAGTCCGGCAGCGGAGTCGAAAATTTGGTGGTTGCAGGAGCGCGTCTGCTCGCCAAGGCGTCGGGTCAGTCACATCGATGCTGCATGCGACCACCCCTTCGCGAGCAGGCTCGCTCCCACAGGAGTCCGGCTTCAGGCCGGCCTCAGGGTGTTACTTCTTGGCGACAGCGCCGCCTTCCTGCAGACCGAGGTCAGCCAGTGCCTTGGCGGCAACCTTGGCTGGCAGCGGGATGTAGCCGTCTTTCACTACCACTTCCTGGCCCTGCTTCGACAGCACCAGTTTCACGAACTCGGCTTCCAGCGGGGCCAGAGGCTTGTTCGGGGCTTTGTTGACGTAAACGTAGAGGAAGCGCGACAGCGGATACTTGCCGTTCAGGGCGTTTTCTTCGGTGTCTTCGATGAACTCGCCGCCTTCTTTCTTGGCCAGGGCGACGGTTTTCACGCTGGCGGTCTTGTAGCCGATGCCCGAGTAGCCGACGCCGTTAAGCGAGCTGCTGATCGACTGCACCACCGACGCCGAACCTGGTTGTTCGTTGACGTTCGGCTTGTAGTCGCCTTTGCACAGGGCTTCTTCCTTGAAGTAGCCGTAGGTGCCGGACACCGAGTTACGGCCGAACAGCTGGACTGGCTTGTTGGCCAGGTCACCGGTTACGCCCAGGTCGCCCCAGGTCTTGACGTCAGCTTTGGCACCGCACAGACGCGTCGAGGAGAAGATCGCATCGACCTGAGCCATGGTCAGGTGCTTGATCGGGTTGTCCTTGTGCACGAACACCGCCAGGGCATCCACGGCAACCGGGATTGCCGTCGGCTTGTAGCCGTACTTCTGTTCGAAAGCCTGCAGCTCGTTGTCCTTCATCTTGCGGCTCATCGGGCCCAGGTTGGCGGTGCCTTCGGTGAGTGCAGGTGGCGCGGTGGAAGAACCGGCAGCCTGAATCTGGATGTTGACGTTCGGGTATTCTTTTTTGTAGTTCTCAGCCCAAAGGGTCATGAGGTTGGCCAGGGTATCGGAACCGACGCTGGACAGGTTGCCCGACACACCAGTGGTCTTGGTGTAGCTCGGGATAGCAGGGTCAACAGCGGCGAACGCGTTGGCAGTCGCAACGCCAGCAGCGACAAAAGTCATTGCCGCCATCAAACGCTTCAGTTTCATGCCTTACTCCTAGCAGATAGGGTGTGTTAAGTCGGGGCCAAGTATCAGCAGGCCATGTGAACACTCTATGGCTGAAATATGACAATTGGATGAAAGGCCAGCATGTCGCGACAGATCGTTCCCACGCTCTGCGTGGGAACGCCGCCATGGACGCTCTGCGTCCGCATTTGAGACGTGACGCGGAGCGTCACAGGATGCGTTCCCACGCGGAGCGTGGGAACGATCAGGCGGGAGAGAAAATCAACGCCCCTTCTTCCAGAGCCACGCCCCGACCAGAATCCCCATCCCGCACAGCACTGCCACATAGTAGGCAGGCCCCATCGCGCTTTCTTTCAGCAGCAGGCTCACCACCATCGGCGTCAAGCCACCGAAGATCGCGTACGCGACGTTGTACGAGAACGACAAGCCACTGAAGCGAACCACCGGCGGGAACGCCTTCACCATCACGTACGGCACCGCGCCGATGGTGCCGACCAGCAAACCGGTCAATGCGTACAGCGGGAACAGCCAGTCCGGGTGGTCGGCGAGGCTGTGGTAGAAGGTCCAGGAGCTGATCAGCAGGCCCAGGCAGCCAAAGACGAAGACGCGACCGGCGCCGAAGCGATCGGCCAGCGCGCCGGCGCCAATGCAGCCGAGGCTGAGGAAGACGATGGCCAGGCTGTTGGCTTGCAGCGCCGTGGTCGGCGAGAAGTGGTAGACCGTTTGCAGCACGGTCGGGGTCATCAGGATCACTACGACGACGCCGGCCGACAGCAGCCAGGTCAGCAGCATCGAAATGGCGATGGCGCCGCGATGATCCCGCAGCACCGCGCGCAACGGCACTTCTTCGGCCAGCGCTTTACGCAGTTGCAGTTCGGCGAACACCGGAGTTTCGTGCAGCCAGCGGCGCAGGTACACAGAGAACAGGCCGAACACGCCGCCGAGCAGGAACGGGATCCGCCAGGCGTAATCCGACACTTCGGCTGGCGTATAAATGCTGTTGATCGCCGTGGCGACCAGCGAGCCGAGGAGGATGCCGGCAGTCAGGCCACTGGTGAGCGTGCCGCAGGCATAACCGATGTGCTTTTGCGGTACGTGTTCGGAAACGAAGACCCACGCCCCCGGCACTTCGCCGCCAATCGCCGCGCCCTGGATCACCCGCATCAGCAGCAACAGGATCGGCGCCCAGATGCCGATCTGCGCGTAGGTCGGCAGCAGGCCCATGATCAGCGTCGGCACGGCCATCATGAAAATGCTCAGGGTGAACATCTTCTTGCGCCCCAGCAGGTCACCGAAGTGCGCCATGACGATGCCGCCCAAAGGGCGCGCCAGATAGCCGGCAGCAAAGATGCCGAACGTCTGCATCAACCGCAGCCACTCGGGCATGTCGGCCGGGAAGAACAGCTTGCCGACGACGGTGGCGAAGAAGACGAAGATGATGAAATCGTAGAACTCCAGCGCCCCGCCGAGGGCGGACAGCGACAGAGTCTTGTAGTCATTGCGGGTCAACGGTCGTGCGGGTTGCTCGGGCTGCGCGAGGCTCGAAGGCGCTGTGGTCATGGCAAGGGCTTCTCTTATAGTCGAATCTGTCGCCACAACAACGCTGGCGGTGGCTCGGACAGGTTCGGCACCATAGCAAATTGTTCGAAAAAGCACATAGAGGCGCGTAATTGACGGTCGAAATCAGAACCGGGTGGTCGTCGCGGGGTCTATCGACCGATATACTCGCCACCTGCGCAGGATTTGTAAGAGGTTGCTGTGCGAAAACGTTGTTGGCCCGTCCTTTGCTCGGGATTTAGCCTTTTTCGCAGAGTTTCCCTTTAGGCGCCTGATGGAAAACGTGACGAACGCAGTGTGTTCGGTGTTGAATCGTTTTTCCTGAAGACGGCTACCACCCGCAATACCCACGAAGAGTCACGGGTCAGAGGCCCCTCGGCATGATAGAGCTCGAACAAGAAGATCCGATCCCACAGGGCGACCTGGCCCTGCAAATCACCGCACTTCCCCGCGAAACCAACGGCTTTGGCGATATTTTCGGCGGCTGGCTGGTCGCGCAGATGGATCTGGCCGGCACTGCCATGGCCAGCCGGGTGGCCGGCGGCCGCGTTGCCACTGTCGCCATCGACCGCATGGCGTTCCTCGTCCCGGTCGCGGTCGGCGCGCAGTTGTCCTTTTATACCCAGACCCTGGAAATCGGCCGCAGCTCGATCCAG
This sequence comes from Pseudomonas sp. Sample_23, assembly GCF_004307595.1. NCBI lineage: Bacteria > Pseudomonadati > Pseudomonadota > Gammaproteobacteria > Pseudomonadales > Pseudomonadaceae > Pseudomonas > Pseudomonas sp. Sample_23. The sequence goes on along the minus strand of NZ_RCNX01000082.1, from coordinate 50,931 downwards.
ATGATGGTCGAAGTGTGGAGCGATGACCCACTGTCCAGCGAATGGCGCAAGGTCACCGAAGCGGTTTTCGTTTTCGTCGCCATCGACGGCAGCGGTCGCACCCGTTCGGTGCCGCCACGCGCGCGTTAAACCTCGCGGCCGTTTTGCGGTCGATAGTCGTCCCCAGTGTCTGATCGAGAGTTGCCCATGAACACGCCCAACGTTGAAGCCGTGAAACAGGATGAACTGAACTGCTGGCGCATCCGCCACGGCAAGGCCGAAGTGCTGGTGGCCCAGCAAGGCGCGCACATCCTCAGTTATCAGATCGACGGCCAGCCGCCGATCATCTGGCTCAACGACAAGGCCGAGTTCAAGACCGGCAAGAGCATCCGCGCCGGCGTGCCGGTGTGCTGGCCGTGGTTCGGCAAATTCGAACGCAATCCGAGCAGCGTGCAGGCCATGTACACCGGCGAGCAACCGGCCCCCGCGCACGGTCTGGTGCGGGCGATGGATTGGCAGTTGGGCAACATCGAATCAGAGGCTGACGGCATCAAGGTCGAATTCAAGCTGCCCTACCCGGAAGGTGGCCTGCCGGGCTGGCCCCACGAGGTCGATCTGACCCTGACCCTGCATCTGGCGGATCAACTGCACTACAGCCTGACCAGCCATAACCGTGGTAATGACACCGTCACGCTGAGTCAGGCGCTGCACACCTATTTCGCCGTGAGTGACGTGCGCAATGTGCATGTCGACGGCGTGGCCGGGCTGAATTATATCGAGACCCTGGATGACTGGAACACGGCCAGCCAGAGCGGCGATCTGCATTTCGCCGGCGAGACCGACCGCATCTACCTCGACGTTCCGCCGCAATTGAGCATCATTGATCCGACCTGGGAACGACGCATCGTGCTGACCTCCACCGGCTCGCGCACGGCGGTGATCTGGAACCCATGGATCGACCGCGCCGCCGCCCTGCCGGACATGGACAACGATGGCTGGCAGCGCATGCTGTGCATCGAAACGGCGAATGTGATGGATGATCTGGTCACCCTGGCGCCGGGGGCGCGCCATACGATGGGTGTCAGCGTAGCTGCTACGCCGCTCTAAGCTCTAGCGCTATACAAAAGGGCAAAGAGCCCTGTGGCGAGGGGATTTATCCCCGCTGGACTGCGCAGCGGCCCCCGCTTTTTTTTAAATCAAAAGCTGGGGCCTGCTGCGCAGTCCAGCGGGGATAAATCCCCTCGCCACAGATAAATCCCTTCACTACAGATAAATCCCCTCACCACAAAGGCTCGCTCCCAAATTTATGTGCGGCGCGCTTTAGAGATCAGCCTCCTGCACCACCCGCACCTTCTCCGCCTCCAGCGCATACGCCGCATCAGCGAGGTCATTGCTGACCTTCTCGATTTTTAGTGTGCCGGTCACCCACAGCGGTGTGTAGATATCGTCCAGCTTCAAACCCTTCGGATATCGCACCAGCACCAGTTGATTGGGCGGCGGTGGCGGTACGTGGATGCAGGCGCCCGGATACGGCACGAGGAAGAACAACGTGCTGCGGCCCTTGGCATCGGACTCCAGCGGCACCGGGTAACCACCGATGCGAATGTGCTTGTCGTTCATCGACGCCACGGTTTTCGTCGAATACATCACCGCCGGCAGACCTTTGGCCTGCTTCATCCCGCCCTTCTCGGTGAAGGTGCCGGTGGCTTCGGGGGTGTTGTGGTCGATTTCAGGCATGGCCTCGAGGGCCTTTTGATCCGACTTGGGCATCAGTTCCAGCCAGTCGGTTTCCGGCAGTTCGCCGGCGTGGGCGAGATAGCTGCCCAGCAAGAGGAGAATCAACAGAAGACGGCGCATGAAGGTGCTCGGCAGACAAAGGAATGGACGGTGAGTCGCCGCGCATTCTAGCCCTCCCGGCCGCGCGGGCCGAGAGGGCTTTGTCGCTTTCGATCAGTTCTTTTTGATCAGACCGTAGATCACCAGCAACACGACAGCGCCGACCAGTGCGCCGAGGAAACCCGCGCCCTCGCCCGCCTGATAGATGCCCAGAGCCTGGCCGCCGTAGGTGGCCGCCAGCGAACCGCCGATACCGAGCAGGATGGTCATGATCCAGCCCATGCTGTCATCGCCCGGTTTCAGGAACCGAGCCAGCAGGCCGACGATCAAGCCGATAAAGATGGTTCCGATAATTCCCATGGCATTTCCCTCTGATTTGGTAGATATGCCAAAGCCTAGACAGACTTTGGCATCCTGCCATGAGAGAACGGCGGCCCCTGAATGGTTCCGCCGCGGCCACATGAAACTGGTTTACTCGGCGATCAGCGCTTGGACCTTGATGATCTGCGCCTGCAGCGTGGCCATGTCGGCGCAGCGCAGGTTGGCGTGGCCGACCTTGCGTCCGGCCTTGAAAGCTTTGCCGTAGTGATGCAGATGGCAGTCTTCGATGGCGATGACTTTTTCCACCGGCGGCACTACGCCGATGAAGTTGAGCATCGCGCTCTCGCCGACCTTGGCGGTCGAACCCAGCGGCAGGCCAGCCACGGCGCGCAGGTGGTTTTCGAACTGGCTGCACTCGGCACCTTCGGTGGTCCAGTGCCCGGAGTTGTGCACGCGCGGGGCGATTTCGTTGGCTTTCAGGCCACCGTCGACTTCGAAGAACTCGAAAGCCATCACGCCGACGTAGTCGAGGTGCTTGAGCACACGGCTGGAATAATCTTCGGCCAGCGCCTGCAACGGGTGATCGGTGCTGGCTACCGACAGCTTGAGGATGCCGCTGTCGTGGGTGTTGTGCACCAGTGGATAGAACTTCGTTTCACCATCGCGGGCACGCACGGCGATTAGCGACACTTCGCCGGTGAATGGCACGAAGCCCTCCAGCAGGCAGGCAACGCTGCCCAGTTCGGCGAACGTACCGGCAACATCTTCCGGCTTGCGCAGGACTTTCTGGCCCTTGCCGTCATAACCCAGGGTGCGGGTTTTCAGCACGGCCGGCAGACCGATGGAAGCGACGGCGGCGTCCAGGTCGGCTTGCGACTGGATGTCGGCGAAGGCCGGGGTCGGAATGCCGAGGTCTTTGAACATGCTCTTTTCGAACCAGCGGTCACGAGCAATGCGCAGGGCTTCGGCGCTCGGGTAGACCGGCACGAATTGCGAAAGAAACGCCACGGTTTCGGCCGGGACGCTTTCGAATTCGAAGGTCACCAGATCGACTTCATCGGCCAGTTGGCGCAGATGATCCTGATCGCCGTAATCGGCCCGCAGGTGTTCGCCCAACGCAGCGGCGCAAGCGTCCGGCGCAGGGTCGAGAAAAGCGAAGTTCATCCCCAGCGGAGTGCCCGCCAGAGCCAACATGCGACCCAACTGGCCGCCACCGATTACACCGATCTTCATCTCAACAACCTCAGGCAATACGTGGGTCTGGATTGTCCAGGACGCTGTCTGTCTGCTCGGCACGGAAGGTTTTCAGTACCGCATGAAATTGCGGGTGCTTGGCGCCGAGGATGCTCGCCGAGAGCAGGGCGGCGTTGATTGCGCCGGCCTTGCCGATGGCCAGGGTGGCGACCGGAATGCCCGCCGGCATCTGCACGATCGACAGCAGCGAATCGACGCCCGAGAGCATGGCCGACTGCACCGGCACGCCCAGCACCGGCAGGTGGGTCTTGGCCGCACACATGCCTGGCAGGTGGGCGGCGCCACCGGCACCGGCGATGATCACCTCGATGCCGCGGCTTTCAGCCTCTTCGGCGTACTGGAACAGCAGATCCGGGGTGCGGTGGGCGGAAACCACCTTGACCTCGTACGGGATGCCGAGCTTTTCCAGCATATCGGCGGTGTGGCTAAGGGTGGACCAATCGGACTTGGAGCCCATGATCACGCCAACCAGTGCACTCATCGTCGCGCCTCTTCTCTCTGGAGCGCCCGCAGGCGCGTCATAAAACAACAAGCCACGCAGGTTGCGTGGCTTGATTGTACGAAAAATGGCCGGACGTGCCGGCCGAAGGCCGCGCAGTATACCGCAAAGAAAGCAATAAACAGCCCCCGAAACGACCATCTGTCAAATGAGCGAAACGCCCGGTTTTATTGACCTTGAGGTCAGCGAAAGAACAGCGCAAAAATCCCCCTGTGGGAGCGAGCCTGCTCGCGAAAGCGTTGTGTCAGACGATACCTCAGGGCCTGACACTGCGCATTCGCGAGCAGGCTCGCTCCCACATTCGATCTTCATCAGCTTCAAGCGCTTTGTGCGGCGCCGCCTTCAAGCTTGCGCCACAGCAACCGCACGTTGGCCTTGCGCACCAGGGCGCAGCGGTACAGGCGGATCTCCAGCGGCACATGCCACTGCGGGCCGCCGCACACCACCAGTTCACCGCGAGCCAGTTCGGCGCGCACACTCAATTGCGGCACCCAGGCGATGCCGAGTCCTTCCAGGGCCATGCTTTTCAGGCTGTCGGCCATTGCGGTTTCGTAGATCGTGGTGAAGCGCAACTGGCGCTGGCGCAGCAAGCCGTTCACCGATCGGCCGAGAAACGCCCCGGCGCTGTACGCCAGCAACGGCACACTCGCCTCGCCTTCCAGATCGAACAGCGGTTTGCCATCCAGATCGGCCGCGCACACCGGCAGCATCTCGGTCTGGCCCAAATGCAGCGACGGGAAGATTTCCGGGTCCATCTGCATCGCCGAATCCGGATCGTAGAACGCCAGCATCAGATCGCAGCCACCTTCACGCAAAGCGTGCACGGCGTCACCAACGTTGGTCGCCACCAGCCGCGTGGCGATGTTCAGCCCTTCGTTGCGCAACTGGGCGATCCAGCGCGGGAAAAAGCCCAGCGCCAGCGAGTGTGCCGCCGCCACCTGCATCACCTCGCCCTGCCCGCCTTCCAGATGATGCAGATGGCGCAGCACTTCGCCGAGCTGTTCGACCACGGTGCGCGCGGTCACCAGAAACAACTGCCCCGCCGCCGTCAGTTCGACCGGCGTGCGCGAGCGATTTACCAAGGTCAGCCCCAGCGCCGCTTCGAGGCTGCGGATCCGCCGACTGAACGCCGGCTGAGTCACGAAGCGCCGTTCGGCTGCCTGCGAGAAGCTGCGGGTGGCGGCCAGGGCACTGAAGTCCTCGAGCCATTTGCTTTCCAGATTCATCACGTCCTCCCGGACACGCACCAAAACAGGTCACACGTCTGCCGCACAGGCGGCGTCACATGGGCATTATGCCGAATGTGCATAGGGCAGTGCTGAACAGCATTGGCCCAAAAATCCCCACAAGCCTAGCATTCGCAGCGTTCCGGCACAGACCGGGTCCTTATCGAGATGATTTCTATCATGTCCTCCGCTGCATCTTTCCGCACAGAAACCGACCTGCTTGGCGCCCTCGAAGTACCGGCCCATGCGTACTACGGCATCCAGACCCTGCGAGCGGTGAACAACTTCCGCCTCTCGGGCGTTCCGATTTCGCATTACCCGAAACTGGTTGTGGGCCTGGCGATGGTCAAACAGGCCGCCGCTGACGCCAACCGCGAGCTGGGTCACCTGAGCGAAGCCAAGCACGCTGCCATCAGCGAAGCCTGTGCCCGATTGATCCGCGGCGATTACCACGAAGAGTTCGTGGTCGACATGATTCAAGGTGGCGCCGGCACCTCTACCAACATGAACGCCAACGAAGTGATCGCCAACATTGCTCTGGAAGCGATGGGCCACGAGAAAGGCGAGTACCAGTACCTGCACCCGAACGACGACGTGAACATGGCGCAGTCGACCAACGACGCCTACCCGACGGCGATCCGCCTGGGTCTGCTGCTGGGTCACGACGCGCTGCTGGCCAGCCTCGACAGCCTGATTCAGGCGTTCGCGGCCAAGGGTAAAGAGTTCGACCACGTCCTGAAAATGGGCCGTACCCAGCTGCAAGACGCCGTGCCGATGACCCTCGGCCAGGAATTCCGCGCGTTCGCCACCACCATGGGCGAAGACCTCGCGCGTCTGAAGACGCTGGCCCCGGAATTGCTGACTGAAGTCAACCTGGGCGGCACCGCGATCGGCACCGGCATCAACGCCGACCCGCGTTATCAGGCACTGGCTGTTCAACGTCTGGCATTGATCAGCGGCCAACCGCTGGTACCGGCCGCCGACCTGATCGAAGCGACCTCCGACATGGGCGCCTTCGTGCTGTTCTCCGGCATGCTCAAGCGCACCGCGGTCAAGCTGTCGAAGATCTGCAACGACCTGCGCCTGCTGTCCAGCGGCCCGCGCACCGGCATCAATGAAATCAACCTGCCGGCGCGTCAGCCAGGCAGCTCGATCATGCCCGGCAAGGTCAACCCGGTGATCCCGGAAGCCGTGAACCAGGTCGCGTTCCAGGTCATCGGTAACGACTTGGCGCTGACCATGGCAGCCGAAGGCGGCCAGCTGCAACTGAACGTGATGGAGCCGCTGATCGCTTTCAAGATCCTCGATTCGATCCGCCTGCTGCAACGTGCCATGGACATGCTGCGCGAGCACTGCATCGTCGGCATCACCGCCAACGAAGCGCGCTGCCGCGAACTGGTCGAGCATTCGATCGGTCTGGTCACCGCACTGAACCCGTACATCGGCTACAAAAACGCCACCCGCATCGCCCGTATCGCCCTTGAAAGCGGCCGCGGCGTGCTGGAACTGGTGCGCGAAGAAGGTCTGCTCGACGAAGCCATGCTCGCCGACATCCTGCGCCCGGAAAACATGATTGCCCCGCGTCTGGTTCCGCTCAAAGCCTGAGCCGACGCGAACTTGTAGCACCGCTCACCAGGTCGAGGGACTAGACACCTCTCACCTTTTGAGGGCTTGGGGATTTTGTCCCCGAGCCCTTTTTTTTAACTGTTTATCCTGAGACCCGAATGTAGAGGACTGAACAATATGCAGGTGAGCCTTTATGGCGAGGGGATTTATCCCCGTTGGGCTGCGAAGCGGCCCCGATACCAACAATAAAGATGTACCAGAAACACCGCGTGCAATGGTTTACGACTGCTTCGCAGCCGAACGGGGATAAATCCCCTCGCCACAAACGCCAAGTGTTTCAAAGCTTCGTTTCGTCGCTTGCACCACTACCGTGCAGACGGGCGCGCCACTGATCGGTATAGTGCCGCCCCTCTTCGCGTGAGCGGTCGTCGGTAACGAGGCCATCACCCATGCGAAACCCGAACTAATAACAAAACCCGCGATATGGATCCGGGACGAAACCTTCGCCTCACCCGTCGTGCCGCGTGCATGCCGGTGTAACACGATGTTTCTCCGATCCAGCATTTGCACCCACAAAAAACAGCGAGGATAAATCCATGCTCGAAGTCATCAACGACTTCCTCTCAGGGAAAGTACTGATCGTGCTCATTGTCGGGCTCGGTAGCTACTTCACGATTCGCTCGCGTTTCGTTCAACTGCGTCACTTCTTCCACATGTTCGCGGTGTTCCGCGACAGCCTCAAAGGCAGCGCCGGGCAACTCAGCTCGTTCCAGGCCTTGATGCTCAGCCTCGCCGGCCGCGTCGGTGCAGGCAACATTGCCGGTGTCGGCATCGCCGTGACCCTCGGTGGTCCGGGTGCGGTGTTCTGGATGTGGGTAACCGCACTGGTCGGTATGTCCAGCAGCTTCTTCGAGTGCACCCTGGCCCAGGTCTACAAGCGCGCCGATGGCGACGGCCTGTACCGTGGTGGCCCGGCGTATTACATCCAGCACGGGCTCAAGCTCAAAGGCATGGCGATAGTCTTCTCCGTTCTGCTGCTGGTCACCTACGGCTTCGCCTTCATCGGCCTGCAGTCCTACACCGTGACCCACTCGCTGCAGAACGCCTTTGACTTCAACCCGCAACACACCGGTATCGTCCTGGCGGTGCTGCTGGCCATCACCTTTATTGGCGGGATCAAGCGCATCGCTTCGGTCTCCGACCTGCTGGTACCGATCAAGACCCTGGCCTATATCGGCGTGACCCTGTACGTGATCGGCACCCAGATCGAACACGTACCGGCCATGCTGGAAACCATCTTCAAGAGCGCCTTCGGCCTCGACCCGGCCTTTGCGGGTCTGCTCGGCAGCGCCATTGTCATGGGCGTGAAGCGTGGCGTGTTCGCCAACGAAGCGGGCCTGGGCAGTGCGCCGAACGTCGCCGCTGTGGCCGCCGTCAAGCACCCGGGCGCGCAGGGCGTGGTCCAGGCTTTCAGCGTGTTCCTCGACACCTTCGTGATCTGCACCTGCACCGCGCTGCTGATCCTGCTGTCGGGCTTCTACACCCCGGGCTTCGAAGGTGACGGCATCGTCCTGACCCAAAACTCGCTGGCTGCCGTGGTCGGTGACTGGGGTCGCATGTTCGTCAGCGTCGCGCTGTCACTGTTCGTCTTCACCTGCATCCTCTACAACTACTACCTGGGCGAGAACAGCTTGCAGTTCCTCAGCCGCAACCGCGCCCTGCTGATGCTGTTCCGCGGCCTGGTGCTGGCGCTGGTGGTGTGGGGTTCGATGCAGGACCTGACGACAGTGTTCGCCTTCGCCGACATCACCATGACCTGTCTGGCCTTCGTCAACCTCGTGGCCCTGGCCATGCTGTTCAAGGTCGGCCTGCGGGTGATGCGCGATTATGATGAGCAGCGTCGCGCCGGCGTCAAACAGCCAGTGTTCGACTCGAGCAAATTCGCCGACCTGGATCTGGATCGCAACGCCTGGCCGGTGAACCCGCCAGCAGCGGCGGGCCAGACTGAAACTGCGCCGCAAGGCGTACCTGCAGCGCAACGCTGACAGGTGAATGACGGGCGCATCCCCCGCGCCCGTCAGTTATTGTGATGCAATAACCTGCAGGAGCGAGCCTGCTCGCTCCTGCAAGGCCCTCATCGTTTCGGAGAATCCTATGAGCTCGTCGACCTATCCCGCCGCTCAACACGTCATGGTGCTCTACACCGGTGGCACCATCGGCATGCAGGCCAGCGCCAACGGGCTGGCCCCGGCGTCCGGTTTCGAAGCGCGGATGCGCGACTACTTGCACAGCCAGCCTGAGCTGGTAGTGCCGCAGTGGCAGTTTCGGGAAATGTCGCCGCTGATCGACAGCGCCAACATGACCCCGGCCTACTGGCAGCAACTGCGCGAAGCGGTGGTCGATGCCGTGGACGTGCAAGGCTGCGACAGCGTGCTGATTCTGCACGGCACCGACACGCTGGCGTACAGCGCGGCGGCGATGAGTTTTCAGTTGCTCGGCCTGCATGCCCGCGTGTGTTTCACCGGCTCGATGTTGCCGGCGGGCGTGACCGACAGCGATGCCTGGGAAAACCTCGGCGGCGCGCTGGTCGCCCTCGGCCAGGGCCTGGCGCCGGGCGTGCATTTGTACTTCCACGGTGAACTGCTGGCGCCGACCCGCTGCGCGAAAGTGCGCAGCTTCGGCCGCCATCCGTTCAAACGCCTGGAGCGTCAGGGCGGTGGTGTGAAGGCGCCGTCGATCCCAGTCGCGCTGAACTACAACCAGCCGAAGCAACTGGCGAAAGTCGCGGTGTTGCCGCTGTTTCCCGGGATCAGTGCCGAGGTTCTCGACGGTCTGCTCGACAGCGGCATTCAAGGTCTGGTGCTGGAATGCTACGGCAGCGGGACCGGGCCGAGCGACAATCCAGAGTTCCTCGCCAGCCTTGGCCGCGCACGGGATAACGGCATGGTGGTGGCTGCAGTGACGCAATGCCATGAAGGTGGGGTCGAGCTGGATATCTACGAGGCTGGCAGCCGCTTGCGTGGGGTCGGCGTGTTGTCCGGTGGCGGCATGACGCGCGAGGCGGCGTTCGGCAAGTTGCATGGCTTGCTGGGGGCCGGGCTGGAAACGGCTGAAGTGCGTCGATTGATCGAACTGGATCTCTGCGGCGAACTGAGCTGATCTGTCACAACGCAAATCCCCCTGTGGGAGCGAGCCTGCTCGCGAAAGCCATGACACATTCGGCATTCGTGTGCCTGACACACCGCTTTCGCGAGCAGGCTCGCTCCCACCAGGGATTTTTGTACGGCATATAAATTGCTGCGTTCCAGCCACCTCCAGGCTGGAAGATCCCATGCTCCACTCCCACCTCACCACCCTCAACGCGGTCTCGCTGATCCTCAACACGTTCAAGGCCGAAGGCCTGTCGAGCGAGGCGCTGCTGGCTGGCAGCGGCATCGTGGCGGCCGATCTGCAGCGTGCCGATACGCGCATCACCACCCATCAAGAGATGCAGGTCTGCACCAACGCGGTCGCGCTCAAACGTGACATCGGCCTTGAGTTGGGCCGGCGCATGCACGTGTCCTGTTACGGCATGCTCGGTTACGCCCTGCTGACCTGTGCCACCTTCGGTGACGCTTTGCGTCTGGCGATCCGTTATCCGGCGCTGCTGGGCACGTTGTTCGAACTGAGCCTGGAAGACGATGGCGAGCAGGTGTGGTTCGTCGCTGCTGATTACCGTGAAAGCCCGGCGATGGCGGTGTTCAACGCCGAATTCTGTCTGGTTTCGCTGAAGGTCATCTGCGACGACTTGCTCGGCCATCCGCTGCCGCTGCGCGCCACGCGTTTCGAACATGCAGCGCCGGACTATCGCGCCAGCTACGCCGAACCCTTCGACTCGCCGCTGCACTTTTCGGCCAAGGACAACGCCTTCGCCTTCGACCGCCACTGGCTCGATCAGCCGCTGCCGCTGGCCGACGCGATCACCCATCAGGCCATGGCAGAGCGCTGCCGCAAACAGAATCTGGAATTCACCGGACGTCAGGCCTGGCTGGGGCGGATTCGGCAGTTGCTCAGCGCACAATTGAATGCCGCGCCGGGACTGGAAGGTCTGGCACAGCAGATGAAGTGCTCACCGCGCACCCTGCGTCGGCATTTGAAAGACATGGGCAGCAGCTATCAGGAGCTGCTCGATGAACTGCGCTTCGAACGGGCCAAGCAGATGTTGTGTGAAGACCAGTTGCCAATCTATCGGATCGCCGAGACGCTGGGCTTCAGCGAGACCGCGAGTTTCCGCCATGCGTTTGTGCGCTGGAGTGGCGTGGCGCCGAGTCAGTTCCGACCGCATTGATGTGTGCTCCAGGCATGAGCCTGCATGAACAAGGGGCGAATTGCGGTCAGAGGTTTTGGCCATATCGATTCCCTTTTGGCCGCTCCCGACGTTCTCCGTTTCAAGTTGCGCCGCAACACTGGACGCCACCGAATCAGCCTTGCGGAGAACAACAAATGCTGACGATCTACTCAGACGATCACCACTTGCACCATGGCCGCTGCGAACTCATCGATGGCCAGCTCAAGCCGTGCTTCGAGATGCCGTCGCGTGCCGACCATGTGCTGCAACGCGTGCAAAAGCAAAACCTCGGGGCGGTCGAAGCGCCGAAGGATTTCGGCCTGGAGCCGATCGCGCGCATTCACAGCCGTGACTATCTGGAATTTTTCAAAGGTGCGTGGCAGCGCTGGACCGAGTTCAACACCGACGGCGACTTGCTGCCCTACACCTGGCCGGCGCGCACGCTGCGTGCGATCAAACCGACCAGCCTGCACGGCCAGCTCGGTTATTACAGCTTCGACGGCGGCGCGCCGATTACCGCCGGCACCTGGCAAGCGGCCTACAGCGCAGCGCAAGTGGCCCTGACCGCACAAGAAGAAATCCAGCGCGGCGCACGCGCGGCCTTCGCCCTGTGCCGTCCGCCGGGACATCACGCCGCCAGCGACTTGATGGGCGGTTATTGCTACCTCAACAACGCCGCCATCGCCGCTCAAGCCTTTCTCGATCAGGGCCACAAGAAAGTCGCGATCCTTGACGTCGACTACCACCATGGCAACGGCACCCAGTCGATTTTCTACGAACGCAGCGATGTCCTGTTCACTTCGATCCACGGTCACCCGGAAGCGGAGTTTCCGTTCTTCCTCGGCTACGACGACGAGCGCGGCGAAGGTGCCGGTGAAGGTTTCAATTTCAACTATCCACTGCCGGCCGGTTCCGGCTGGGATGTGTGGAGCGCGGCGCTGGATCAGGCCTGCGACGAGATCGATCGCTATGGCGCGGACATCATCGTCGTCTCCCTCGGCGTCGACACGTTCAAGGACGACCCGATCTCGCAGTTCAAACTCGACAGCCCGGATTACCTGGCCATGGGCAAGCGCATCGCCGCCCTCGGCAAGCCGACCCTGTTCGTCATGGAAGGTGGCTACGCGGTGGAAGAAATCGGCATCAACGCGGTGAACGTGCTGGAAGGTTTTGAACAATGAAAAAGCGACTGATCGCCTCGGCGCTGTGCGCGGCCCTGCTCAGCGCTGGCGCCCACGCCGAAGAACGCACGCTGCGCGTCTATAACTGGTTCGACTACATCACGCCCAAGGCGCTGGACGACTTCAAGGCACAGAACAGCCAGACCAAACTGATCTACGACATCTTCGACACCAACGAAGCACTCGAGGCCAAGCTGCTCACCGGCAATTCCGGCTACGACGTGGTGGTGCCGTCCAACGTGTTCCTCGCCAAGCAGATCGAGGCCGGGGTATTCCAGCCGCTGGATCGCAGCAAACTGCCGAACTGGAATCACCTTGATCCGAAACTGATGAAGCTGATCGAGGCCAACGACCCGGGGAACAAGTTCGCCGTGCCGTACATGTACGGCACCATCCTGATTGGTTTCAACCCGGCCAGGATCAAGGCGGCCCTGGGCGACAACGCGCCCGTGGACAGCTGGGACCTGATCTTCAAAGAGGAGAACATCAGCAAGCTCAAGCAGTGCGGCGTCGCCCTGCTCGACTCTCCGTCGGAAATTCTGCCGCTGGCTCTGCAACACCTCGGCCTCGACCCCAACAGCAAGAAGCCAGCGGATTACGCCAAGGCCGAAGCGCTGCTGATGAAGATCCGCCCTTACGTGACGTACTTCCATTCCTCCAAGTACATGGCTGACATTGCCAACGGCGACATCTGCGTGGCCGTCGGTTATTCCGGCAGCTTCTCGCAAGCGGCCAACCGCGCCAAGGAAGCGAAAAACGGCGTGGTGGTCGATATGCGCTTGCCCAAAGAAGGCGCACCGATCTGGTTCGACATGCTCGCGATTCCCAAGGGCGCGAAGAACACCGAAGACGCCTACACCTTCATCAACTATCTGCTGCAACCTGCGGTGATTGCCCCGGTCAGCGACTTTGTCGGTTATCCAAACCCGAACAAGGACGCCACCGGCCTGGTCGATCCAGCCATTCGCAACAACCCGAACCTGTACCCGACCGACGCGGCAATGAGCACGCTCTATACCTTGCAGCCGCTGCCTCGGGATGCCGAACGCGCACGCACGCGGGCCTGGACGAAAATCAAGTCCGGGACCTGAAACCGCCTCGTTTGCTCAAGACCCGCCTCGGCGGGTCTTTTTTTTGCCTGGCAGCTTTATCTACCGCACGGGTCACCGTCGCGCCTTTTAACTTGCTCTGCTCCGCCGCCCTTGCGGCGTCCCGACAGAGCAGGAAACCACCATGACCGCCATTCCCAAAGCCAGTGCCGTCGATATCGTGACTCAGCTGGTTACCGGCCCCTCGCTGCAAGAAGTCGCATCAAAAACGCTGCGCGAAGCCCTCAAGACGTTGTATCCGAATCTCGACATTGACCCGCGTCTGGCGATGGTCGTGCAACCCGCCTGGGCCATTGTGGATGGTCGAGTGGTACCCGACGGGTATCAGGCTGGATCGCTGACCAACGCCCTGGTGCGGCTCGGCCTGTCCGGTACCACGGTGACGTACCTCGATGGCGAGCATTATCTGACCCTGCAACCCGGCGTGCCCGCCCCTGCGCATCTGCCGGTGAAGATCGATGCGATCGGCCTGTTGCTCAACGAACTGGCACCGCTGCTGTTCATCGCCTACAAGGAACAGCACGTCGACTACTGGGACGAGTTCACCTATCCCGGGCAACCGCGCTGGCAGCAATTGTCCGAGGCACTGCGCAACCTGTGGAACGTCGATGCCAGCGTCGGCTGGGATGCCGATGAAATTGCCATGGCCCAGGCGATTTTCAAACAGCCCGACCCGCAACAACGCCTGGCCCCCGCCCCGTACTCGGCAAAGGCATATCTGATTGATCTCGATCGGGGGAACGCCGACACGCAAAGCCACTTGACCCTGCTCGACGCCGCAGTGTTGGTCGGCAGCATCGCAGACCGTACGTTGATTCTCACCCACGCGATTACTCAGGGCTTTCAGCGTTTCGATTCACTGGAGGAACTCGGCGAGGCTCTGCTGCGGATATATGGCGCAAACGCCTCGGGCGAAGATCTCAAGTGGCGGCTGGTCGAACCCCAGGGAAATTTCTTCGACCAGCAGGCCTGCACCCTGATTTCCCTGGAAGCGGATGCCTTGGGCAAAATCAGTTTTTTTCAGGACTCCCCTGATAAACGCGTCTATCCGCATACCGGCACGGTCGGCAAACCGGCACAACCGACACCGCGCCTCGAAGCGCACTTCGAGCGTTTACAGCCGATGCTTCCGGACTGGCTGAACGACGCCTTGCCCATCGATCAGACACGTTACAGCCGGCACCTGCTGGACCTGACGACGCTGCAGCACGAGAACAACGGCAAATCCTTTCAGAACGAAATCACCAGCCTGCAGGCGTTCACTCGGGCAGCGCTGATCAAACAGATTCTCAAGGAGCAGCCCGACGCCAAAGACCTGGACATCGACAACATCGAAATCACCATCACCAGTCTCGTGGTCTGGGGCACGTTTGTGTTGCCGGGAAATACTCAGACTCAGACATGGACGCTGACCGAGCTTGCCCTGCAAAACCTCGCCGGCCTGCCCTTGGGCAACAAGACTGTGCGGTACAAGGATGGCAGCCCGGTACCCGAGTGGATGAGCGCGACTTTTCTGGAGAAGCTGGTCAGCACGGTCGACATCGGCAAGACCTACCCGGCGCATCTCAAGGCCGTACTGATAGACGACTCAGTACAAGCGTCACGGTTGGAAAGGCTCTATACCAGTCAGCTACGCGTCGAGCTGCCATTACTGGCGTTGCAGCACAAGATCCAGGGCAGAGCCGGCATTGACGAATCGGGTTATCGATACGTGGTTGCCGCATTGGCCACGACTGACGCAGAACGCTACGTCGATGGTGAGGAAATCGTCATTCGCCCTTTGGCCTTCGTCGCTCATCGCAGCCGCTCCACCGCAGACACTGTCGACAACATGTATGTCATAGGCCCGCGCGATGCCGACAAAGGGCCGTGCGTGCTGTATCGACCGTTGTTCGACAAGGCTCTGCTGCAATATCCGGGATTTGCCAATCTGCTCTTTGCGATCCAGCATTCGCGACATCTGCGCGATTCGGTACTGGCCTGGTTGCCGGACGATGTGCGCTTCAATTACAGCCAGTTCGTCTTCACCGCCAGGCTGCCGTCGGTGTGGACGATCCCGCAACTGATGATCAACCCGACCACAGCACTGGACATGTCAGGCGCGGTCGCGCTGGGCACTCAGGTGATCGCCAGCGATGTCCTCGCCACCCTGCACGCACGCAACGTCAAGGCGCTTGTCACCCAAGCCGACCGGCAATCGGTCTCCGATGCAGAAGCACGCTGGGCCTCGCTGAAACAGGGTGGCTGGGTGATGCTCAATGCCGCACTGCCGTTTCTGGGCCGCAGCGTAGGTACAGCGGCGTGGATCTGGCAGATCATGGATGATCTGCAGGAAATCACCGACGGCGCCAACGAGCAATCGGCGAAAGTCGCCTGGACGGCCATCGCCGATATCCTCCTGGCGCTGGGCATGGTGCTCGCCCATCGTGCGGCAATGGGTGATGCGCCATCGACGCCCGTGGCCACAACGCTCGAAGAGGACACAGCAACGAGCAAACCTGCCGCCAGAATCGTCAAAGCGCTGCGCCAGCCGGACATCACCGGCCCGCAATTGACCGAAGCCCATGGCACATCGATTGACAGCATCACGGCGCTGAAACGATCCCCGTTGGCCCTCGCCAAGCTGTTGGATACGTTCAACCTCGCCAAGCCCAAAGGGCTTGGCGCTGCCACCAGAGAGGGTGCGCAGCGAGGCCTCTACGCCCACGCAGACAAATGGTACGCCCGCGTCGGTGAACGCTGGTTCGAAGTCGCGCGCAACGCGCATGGCGATGTGCACATTGTCGATACGCGTCAGCCCACCCGACCTGCCGGACCCAGGCTGGCCTATACCGCCAACGGCCAGTGGGTAATCGATCTGCGCTTGCGTCTGCGCGGCGGCGGACTGGAGGAAGGTCGCCAAGCCGCGCAAGGCATAAGAACCAAGGAGGTGGCCGTATTGGCCGAGCAGATTACTGCGTTCGATTTGACGATGGAGAGCAAAGGGAGCCGTCTCGATGCAGACCGCAACAGCCTGCACGATGCCCCTGCGCAGGCACGCGAGCAAGCGCTTGCGCAGTACCTTGCCACGCTCGATTCACAGCACAACGAATATGCCGCAAACATAAAGCTGATCAAGAAACTCAACTGCAAGCAGTCGATCCCCAACTACCGCACGGTAATGCCGGAGCGGTTGGACATGCAGTTGTTTCTGGGACAGGAGTGGCTGAGTAATAACGCTTCGGATTACCAGCAGCGGGTACTGGCGGTGCAGGCGATACTCGACGACGAACTGCGCAGCGAATCGCAGGCCGCCACCTCTGCGTTCGAACAGTTGAACGATGTCACTCAAACCATTATCGAGAAAATGGAGTCGGCTGAAGCCTGCATGAAGGAGCTCACCAGGCTGGGACCGGATGGCTTTGATATAAAGCAGAAATACAACATCAGCCTTGCGCCCTACCCGCTGGATGATCTGAAGACTTTGCAGATCAGTCTCGTCCAGTACACCTGCATCAAGCCCGGCGATTCCACCGCTCATGTCGAGGCACAACAAGCGCTGGCCGGTCTGTTCGAAGATGCTGCGCTGAACGTTCAGAGTTCACGGGACCTGAGCGCCGATGAAAGCCTCAGTGATCTGCGCATACGCATCGACGCCCTGAGCCAGGTGAGCGAACAGTTTGCTTCCGTGGACAAGCGATTCGATGACCTGGCGAGTGAATATTCCGAACACATACACACGGAGCGACTCAAGCAGTTGCAGGCGCGCGTGGCCGCATTCAAGGAAAGCGCCGACAATCGACTCGCCGATCTGTTGCGCTACCGGCATTTACTGGTGCCGCAAGCCGGTCCGTCGAGACCTTCCCCGTCATCTTCGAATCGGCAGATCATCAAGACGCGCAACAAGGGCACCCTGGTCGGCGAACGGAAAAAAAGCCTCGACGGCAAAGACACCGATCTGGTCGAGGTCAGTACAGCACTGACGAGAGTCATCGCGACATTCAAGGAGGAGTCGCCAGGTATCTGGGTCGAACAGAATGCACGGCCGGCACCGTCGCCAAAAGCCCGGCCCAACCTCAACAACAGCATCAGCGCAGGGCAGGCCTTGATCGACGGGCTGGCGGCGTTCCATCGGCGCATCGAGGCGCGCCTCAAACGCGGCTCGCGCATTCCGGTGGAAGTCGAAGAGGAATACCACAACCACGCCGCCCTGTTGCGCAAGGCCGGTGCCGCCATCGATGAAGCGTTGACGGTGAGTAACCTCACCGCAGCTCTGCATGAACCGTCCGAAACGCTCAACCACAAGCTCGACGCTGCGGCTACGACGCTGGAGGAAAAGGGCACCAGCACGCGAATCCGTCTGGTCAAGCAACAACTACCAACAGCCGCCGGGGTCGAGTGGCTCAAGGACAAGGGCGAAGTGAACATTTCGAAAACCCTGACCCGACGGCGCCTGAGGCGCCATAAGAATGACTTCCTCGACGAGTATCAGATTCGTGATGCGCATACCGACAAGGTCCTCTGCTATGCGCATTTCCATTACAGCAGCGCCGACGCGCCCGATGGCGCATTTTTGCGTGGACACATGAAGACAGTTGCCCAGCACCGCCTCGGAGGCACCTCTGAAATAACCGATGTGGATAATCAGAGGCTGATCGAAATCCATCGCAGCGAAATTTCCAGTCGCAGCGCCGAAACGCTGTTCTTCAATCTCGCCAAGCCTGCCGCAGACGCGACAGCGCCGCTTTGATTGCTGGCTCTGGTACAGCAGCGAACCCCAACACCAGGCCGGCGCGCTTATCCATGGGCGTAGTCGAATCGGGGAGCCAGTAGCTGCTCAGGCCGTTGATTTCGACATCGACCTCAGCGGCCTGAGCGATCAATTGCTGCTCGCGCTCGATGCTGTCCACGGCGACGGTCAAGTGCAGCCCGGCCGGCACGGCGGGCAGTTGACCGACGCCGGCGACCGTCGGCCAGCCTTCGAGCAGGCAGTTGCGTCGGCTCAGCGCAGCCCGGCGCATGCGGCGGATATGCCGCTGGAAATGCCCGGCGGCCATGAATTCGGCCATCACCGCTTGCGTGCTGACCTCCGAGTGCCGCACATCGACGGCGCGGCGTTGCGCGAACGCCTCGACCAGCGCGGGCGGCAGCACCAGATAGCCCAGGCGCAACGCCGGAAAAGCGACCTTGCCGAACGTACCGACGTAGAGCACACGCCCCTGACGATCAAGTGCCGCCAACGGTGCCAGCGGTGCGCCGGTGTAGCGATACTCGCCGTCGTAATCATCCTCGACGATCCAGCCGCCGACACGTTCTGCCCAGGCGAGCAACTCCAGACGCCGGGCCAGAGTCATCACCACACCGGTCGGGTACTGATGAGACGGCGTCACGTAAGCCACCCGACAATCGCTGAGCTGAGCCATGGCGCTGCAATCGATGCCGTCGCTGTCCACCGCCACCCCATGCAATTTCGCCCCCGCTACAGCGAAGGCATGTCCGGCGGCGCGATAGCCCGGATTCTCGATCGCCACACCGTCCACAGGCTCGACCAGCAGCTGTGCACAAAGGCTGATGCCCTGCTGCGCGCCACTGGTGATCACAATTTGCTCAGCCGTGCACTGCATGCCGCGCGAGCTGCGCAAATACGCAGCAATCATGCCGCGCAGCCGCGCGTCACCGGCCGGGTCGCCGTAACACAGCTGCTGTAGATCCGGTTTACGCCAGAAAGCCGCGTTGAGCTTGGCCCAGACCTCGAACGGAAACAGATCGAATGCCGGCACACCCACCCGAAAAGCACGCGGCGGACCGCTCGGTGGTCGCGGCAAATGATGCTTTTCAATGAGGGAAAATCCGTCGCTGTGGATAACTTTGCTGGATGAATTCACAGGTAAATCCAGCCAATTTGTGGATAAGGCTGTGGGTAAGTCTGTTGACAAGCCTGTGGATGAATTTGTGGATAGTTTTTTCTCAGGCGTGGATGCCTGAGCCAATTGCGCCACGTAAGTACCGTCGCCCACGCGCCCTTCGATAAAGCCCTCGGCATACAACTGATCGTAGGCGCGCACCACGCTGTTGCGGGAAATGCCCAGCGCCGAGGCCAGATCTCGGCTGGCCGGCAATCGCGTGCCACTGGCCAGACGTCCATCCAGTACCCGCAGGCGCAGAGCCTGATAGAGCTGGCGGCTCAGGCCCTGACGGCGATCAAGCTCGATTCCGGCCGGATTGAAAGGCATCGACAAGGGTGGCAGATCAGGCATGGCGAATGGACCTATGAAATGGCTCAGCAATGGCTCTTACAACGGACCAATAGCCTGCCTAGGATGCAGGCATTCGCCAAGGAAAATCTGTCCATGTACACGCCACGCGCCTTTGCCATCGAAGACTTGTCCCAACTGCACGAACTGATCCTCGCCACGCGCCTGGCCATTCTGGTCAGCCACGGCGAAAGCGGCCTGCAAGCCAGCCACGTGCCGGTGCTGCTGCATCGCGAACAGGGCGAATACGGCACGCTCTACGGCCATCTGGCCAAGGCCAATCCGCAGTGGAAGGACCTGCGGGACGGCGCCGAGGCGATGCTGATCTTCGCCGGCCCGGACGCCTACGTCAGCCCAAGCTTGTATCCGAGCAAGGCCGAACACGGCAAGGTCGTGCCGACCTGGAACTACATCGCCGTGCACGCCTACGGCCAGGCCGAGACCTTCAGCGATGGCGGCCGGTTGCTCGACATCGTCAGCACCCTCACCGACCGTCACGAGGCAGGCCGTGCCCAGCCGTGGTCGGTGGACGATGCGCCAGCCGATTACATCGACACCATGCTCAAAGCCATCGTCGGTTTTGCCATTCCCATCGACCGCCTCGAAGGCAAACGCAAGCTCAGCCAGAACCGTAGCGCCGAAGATATCGCCGGGGTGCGCGAAGGCCTCGCCGCCAGCCCCGACGCCAACGACCAAACCCTTGCCAGCCTGATGCGCTAAGGATCTACCCATGACCCAGATCGACATTCGCCCGGTCAGCGCCAATGACCACGCCGCTTGGCTGCCGCTGTGGCAGGCGTACCTGCGCTTCTACAACACCGAACTGCCGGGCGCCGTCACCCAAAGCACCTGGCAGCGCTTTCTCGACCCGAATGAACCGACCCACGCCGCCCTCGCCTGGGCTGAAGGCAAAGCGTTGGGCATGGTGCATTACATCTATCATCGCTCGAACTGGAGCATCGAAAACTCCTGCTATCTGCAGGATCTGCTGGTGGTGCCGGAAGCCCGTGGCACCGGTGTCGGTCGGCTGTTGATCGAGCATGTCTACGCTACCGCCAAGGCAGATGGTTGCTGCAAAGTCCACTGGCTGACCCATGAAACCAACGCCACCGCGATCCAGCTCTACGAGCGCATCGCTGAACGCCCGGGCTTCATCCAATTTCGCAAGGCACTGTAAGGAGACGCGCACATGACCGCTTCACTCGCTGACTGGAAAGGCGTCCCCGCCCCCTCCGCCACCCTGCTCGAGGGCCGTTTCATTCGTCTGGAAAAACTCGACCCGGCGCGGCATGCCGAGCAACTGTACGCCGCCCTCGAAGGGCCCGGTGCCGATCCGAAGCTCTGGGATTACTTGCCTTACGGTCCGTTTCGCGAGCGCAGCGCGTTCAACGACTGGCTGAACAATCATGCGGCCAACAGCGACCCGTATTTCTTCAGCGTCATCGACCGCGCGACTGGTCAGGTGCAAGGCATCCTCAGCCTGATGTCGATCGTCCCGGCGCAGGGCCGCATCGAAATCGGCCACGTCACTTTCGGTGCGCCAATGCAACGCTCGCCGAAAAGCACCGAGGCGGTGTACCTGCTGGCCAAGTATTCGTTCGAGCTGGGTTACCGGCGCCTGGAATGGAAGTGCAACAACGGCAACGCCCGCTCCAAATACGCAGCCGAGCGTCTGGGCTTCAGTTTCGAAGGGGTGTTTCGCCAGCACATGGTGGTCAAGGGGCAGAACCGCGACACCGCGTGGTATTCGATTCTGGATGCGGAATGGCCAGCGATTGGTGCTGGGTTCGAGCGCTGGCTGAGCAATGAAAACCAGACGCCTGATGGCCAGGTGAAAGGCTTGGCCGAGTGCCGTAACTGATCGTCACAAAGCCCCTGTGGGAGCGAGCCTGCTCGCGAAGGCGCTGTGGCAGTCACTGAAATATTGACTGACTGACCGCTTTCGCGAGCAGGCTCGCTCCCACAATTGGCGGGGTCAGGCTTATCGACGCAGCTTCTGCGCCAGCACCGCAATGTGCTCCGGGCCGATCCCGCAGCAACCACCCAGATGACTGGCGCCGCGCTGTTGCCAGTCCAGCGCCCAGTGCAGATACCCCGGCGGATCGAGATCGTCACGCAACGGGTCGAGCCCGTCGTTGGCCGTGGCTTCTTTCGGTTGCGGAGGAAACGCGTTGGCATACGCACCGATATTGATCGTGACGCCGAGACGCTCAAAGGTTGCGCGCGCCACGTCGATGGCCGCGCCAATCACTTCGGGCTGACTGCAGTTGAACAGCAGGGTCTCGACGCCAAGTTCAGCCGCCAGCGCAGCCGCTTCGGCTACCGGCTCACCGGAGCGCAGGCGTGGCACTTCATCGGTGTCTTCATCCTTGAGGGTGAACGACAGCCAGAACGGTTTGCCGTCCTTCGGCAACCCGGCGTGAATGGCCCGCGCCTCGATAATCGAACTCTGGGTTTCCGCCAGCCATAGATCAACGTTCGGGGCCAGCCCATTGACCAGCGGCGTCAGAAGCTCGCTCACGCGATCCGCTTCGAACAGATCCGGACGATACGAACCAAACAGCGGCGGCAACGAACCGGCAACACGCACTGGCTTGCCGGATGCCTGCACCGCCCGCCGCGCCAACTCCCCCGCCAGTGCCGCGAGCGCTTGGCCCTCAGCCGCAAAGCGCGCCTCGCCAATGTGAAACGGCACCACCGCGTAACTGTTGCTGGTGATCACGTCGGCGCCGCTGTTGATGTACGCGGCATGCACCGCCTCGACCGCCTGCGGCGCTTCACTCAGCGCCAGTGCCGACCACTCCGGTTGGCGAAACGGTGCGCCGGCGCGTTGCAACTCGCGGCCCATGCCGCCATCGAGAATGACCCTGTTCGCTGCGCCCATATGCTTTTCACTCATATGCTTATGAAAATAACTCACTATCAGAGTCGTTCTTATAACTATTTAATACGCACCACTCGGTTAATAACAACCTCTTTTTTCAACAGGAAGCGACTGTGAAACTCCAACCGCTATTGGCCCTGGGCCTGACCATTCTGGCCTCCACCCAAGCCTTCGGCGGCGCGACGCTGGATCGTGTCGAACAGAAAAAAGAGCTGGTCGGCGTGCTCATGGAAAGCTATCCGCCCTTCTCGTTTCTCAATGAGCAGAATCAACTCGACGGTTTCGATGTCGACGTTGCCAAAGCGGTGGCGGACAAGCTTGGCGTCAAACTGCGTCTGGAAACGCCGTCCTGGGACGTGATCGCCGCCGGCCGCTGGAGCGGGCGCTACGACATCTGCATCTGCTCGATGACCCCGAGCAAGGCCCGCGCCGAAGTGTTCGACTTCCCGGTCGAGTATTACGCTTCGCCAGCGGTGATCGTGGTCAACGCCAAGGACGATCGCATTCACAGCGCCAAGGACCTGAGCGGCAAAAAGGTTGGCCTCACCAGCGCCTCCAGCTACGAAAGTTATCTGAACAAGAACCTGGTCATCGAAGGCGCCGAGGATACGCAGTTGCAGTATCCGTTCGAGGATGTGCAGATCGCCCCGTACGACACCGACAACGTCGCCTTCCAGGATCTGGGCCTGGGCGCCGGCGTGCGCCTGGATGCGATCCTCACCAATCTGGTCACCGCGCAGCCGCGCCTGAACCAGGACCAGCGCTTCAAACTGGCCGGCGAACCGCTCTACTCGGAACCCAACTCCGTGGCCATCGAAAAGGGTGACCCGCAGTGGGACGCCAAGGTGCGCGAGGTGTTCGCACAACTGAAACAGGACGGCACCCTGAGCAAGCTGTCGCAAAAATGGATCGGCGCCGATATCAGCCAATGACTTCCTTTCCGACCCCGCCCCAGCCACCGCAACCGGTGGCTGAAACACGCCTGCAAAAGCTCTTTGGTTTCCGTACGCGCCTGTACCTGACGTGGGCGGCGCTGTTCTGCCTGTTTGCCGGATTCTTCCTCAGCTTCGACCTGAAGTTCGCGATCATCCTCGACAAACTGCCCAACCTCGTTGGCCTGAAGCTGGCGCCGAACGGCTTCCTGCAAGGCGCAGCGCTGACGCTGTTTCTCTGCGCCTGCTCGATCATCGCCTCGTCGCTGCTCGGTTTCATCACCGCGCTGGCGCGCCTGTCGAACAGCGCCGTCGCATTTGGCATCGCCAGTTTCTACACCTCGTTCTTTCGCGGCACGCCACTGCTGATCCAGATCCTGCTGATCTACCTCGGCTTGCCGCAACTGGGCATCGTCCCCGGCGCCATCGTCGCCGGCATCATTGCCCTGTCGCTGAATTACGGCGCCTACCTGAGCGAAATCTTCCGCGCCGGCATCCTCGGCGTCGATCACGGCCAACGCGAAGCATCCTTGGCGCTGGGCCTGCGCGAAAGCGTGATCTTCTGGCGCATCACCCTGCCCCAGGCCATGCGCACAATCATTCCGCCGACCACCAACCAGTTCATCTCGATGCTCAAGGACTCGTCGCTGATCTCGGTAATGGGCGTCTGGGAAGTGATGTTTCTCGCCCAGTCCTACGGGCGCTCAAGCTATCGCTACATCGAAATGCTCACCACGGCGGCGATCATCTACTGGCTGATGTCGATCGGGCTGGAGCTGATTCAGGCACGGATGGAGCGGCATTACGGCAAGGCGTATGTGCGGCGTGGCTGAAGCGTATTCAAACGGTGTCCCGACGTATCCGCACAACGCCCATTTTCATGCCGAACGGGCGGAACACAGCGTTCAGCGACTTCAGCGTCTGATTGCCTTCGCCATGTTCGATATGCACCAGCGTGCGCACTGAGATCTTGCACATCTTCGCGAACTGAGTCTGATGCAGACCGGTGACTTCGACCCGTAAACGGCGCACGGCGTCACCGATTTCCAGAGTGCCTTCGGCCAGTGATTGCTGAATGCTTTCGATGAGCGCCGTGCGCTCGAGGACGGTCAGACTCATTGCAGGTCCCACTCTTTCAAACGTTGCTCGAGGTTTTTCAGATGAACGCTCGGGTGATTCATGGTTCTGGCGGGCAAACCGCTGGCCGCAAGAATATCCGGCAGTGCGGCCAGACGGCGGGCATCCGCGCGCAGGCCCTCGAACAGCGCCGAGGCATTCAGCCCCGCCAACGAATCGTGCGGATCTGCGCTATCGGCCAATACGCGGCAGACACCTCGCCAATCGACATCGCCCGCCCGCTCCAACTCTCTTGGCCATTTGGTCGTACGAGTCACGCCTTCGTCATCCATGACCATCGGGGCGAGGTCATAAATCGGCGCGAGCTGGAAAGCGTTCTCTTGCCGGATGATCGCCGTGTTACGACCGTGGTTATCGGAGTTTCCGAGGATTTTATTGATCAGGTCGCGACGCAGATAATCGGCGACGAGGCCGGCAATCTGGCTGGCCTGACCCGCTTTGCGCCAGAGCCCGGCGAGCATGCGGATCACTTCCAGATGATTCATGGCGCTGCCTGGCGTCGTCACTTCAGCCAGCGAATAAATCGATTCGACGGCAAAACGCGACACCGCTCCATCTTTCACTTGTCGATCAAAACGCCGCATCCACAAACTCGGTTTGTTCGCCTCTTCCAAGGCCAGGCCTTCTGCCGCGACCGTTTCGATGCCCAATGTCTGCAGCGCTTTGTAGTAATGGAATTCGCTGCGCAGGATGTCCTGGTCGGTCTGCCCGCCCCTGTTTCTGGCGAATTTCACGAACCAGTGCTGTCGCACTTCTTCATCGTCCAGTACCGCATCGGGATACAGAAGCCCGGCGCTGTTCTCTGCCAGTAATAGCTTCGGAGCTTCCCCACCTGCCCCCGTCGCGCCACCGATGGCCGCGCCTAGCTCGTAGGCATATTCAAGAAAGCGGTTGTCGCGGCCAATGACCTCCTCGCGCTTGAATCCGATCGGCTTCCTCTCATCGACTGCTTCCGCCGATTCCTTTATTCGCATGTTGCCAATGGGAGCCGGTGTACTGCGACCCAGCAGAAACAGATCGGCGCTGATCTCGGCGGGTCTTTCCTGACCCAGGCGGGCGAGCAGAAACCGCTTGGCTGCGCCTGCCGGTGCGATGTCGTGGACAAAGGCTGGTGTCTTCGCGCGCCGACCTTCCCAATCCAGCGGATACAGGGCACTCACGGCTTGGGAAAAAGGCGACCCGATCAACTCGATGTTTTCCACCAGATAGTCCGCTTCATAGCCAAAACTGCAGCGGCTTTCGAAGCCTTTTTCCGGATCATCGAAGTCAAGAATCATCGCGTCGTGCCATTGCCCGGCGGTGAAGATCTGGAGTGTCAGGTTGTACATGTTGATTCCGTATGCATTTAAATGCAGCTGGAGGACAGAAAACTGTCTATAAATGCAATATAGTGCATTCGCGGAGTTTCAGTTGCAGGATATCTGCAACAAAATGCAGTTCTATCTTAGCCATTGGCAGGGTGCATGCAAAATAATGCAGGTAAGCGCCTGACCTCACTCCGATAAGAATGCGCCAACAGTACCAAGCCGTAGGAAAAAGAACCGGCGATGCTGCGTAAAAGCTCTGTTTGCGAAATCCCGCGAGGATTTTCGACAGAACGATCCGATGTAGCCTGCACAGCATCAGGAGCCGACCGACATCGTTTTTTTCAAGGCAGCAATAGAGTTGAGCCTTTCATACAAGGAGGTTGAACTCGATGCCTGCCCTACACAAATACCGTCCCCATCACCTCGCTTTGGCGATCGCGCTGACGATCGGATCTGCCGAGGCGTCCATCGAACAGCTGCCCGACGTCCAGGTTTCTGCGCAGATCAGCGAAGACAAAACCGCCAAGCCTCGAAAGAAGAAAACACCCACACCGAAAGTGGATCCTGATGACTTGTTTGCGATCAAGGAATTCATCGGCCCGCTGGAGCACACTTCTCCGTCGCCCACGCAGGCCTCTGACGCGCCTTCGGTCGATGCCGTACGCGCGACGGTTGCGATCGAGGATTTCAGTCCGGCCTTTTATGAAGGGCTGGAGTTTCCAGAGTTCGTAGTGGTGGAAACCGGCGATGAGGAATTCGATCTTGTCGACCCGTTTGAACGCGACATGTTGGCGATCACGACGCAGCGCTCTTTTGTCTCGAGCCCGCTCGAGAATATCGACGGCGTATCCCTGCAACTGGGCGATGGAGATGACCTGCTGGTGATCAATAAGGGCGCCCGTTGGGACGGTCGCCTGGACGGTGGCAAAGGTGCGAACGGGTTGCTGTTCAATGCCGTAGAAGGCGGCGAGATCGGTGAGACGCGCAATTTCTCAGCCATGCGTATCGCACGTGGACAGTGGACCCTGCGTCACGCTTTCGAGGGTGATGCTGACGTCAAAGCCGACGCCGTGCTGCTCAACTACGCATCGATCAATGGTGTCGATGTCGACCCGGGAGCGGTTTTTGGCGGTTATGGACACGTGACGGGGCTATATGTCGCAGGAACCCTGCTTGCCAGCCAGCAACACGGCTCTCCCAATATCAAAGGCAATCTGACGCTCCATGAGGACGCTGTGTTTTCTTACGCCGTATCTGCCGACCGCGGCTCAGATCCCGTGCATGTTCAGGGCACCGCGAGCCTGGGAGGTGCGCGTGTCGAGATTTATGGCGTACCGGGCGACTACGCTCGTACCAATGAGTATCGGCTGTTGTCTGCAAACGTCATTGATGGCGAGTTCGGTGAGGTCACCACCAATCTGGCCTACATGACACCAACGCTCTCCTATGAGCCAAGCGCGGTGAACCTGCACTACGTGCGCAACGATGTAGGGTTCGAACAACTGGCCCGAACACGCAGTGCTCGTTCGATTGCGCAGAGCTTGGATAATCGAGGGGCTTCCACTCAAGCTTTCGATATCGGCACCAACAGGGCCGTCGCCGCACTGCTGACCAGCGATAAAACCACCGCGCCCATCGCCCTCGATCAACTTGCCGCAGGCAGCAATGCCAACCTCGCCAAAGCCACGCTGAGCAGTATCACGCCGGTCAGTACGAGCATGCTCTCGGCGATGCGCCAACTGGACAACCGTTCCGGCTCTACTGACGGCTCGCGCAGTTCACCGCGTCAGGCCGCAGGCAGCGAAGACTCCGGGCGGGTGTGGATTCAGGCGCTGGGCCACGGCGGCAAGGTTGATCGCGACGCTGACGGCATCCTCCAACATGCCACGCAAGGGCTGGTCGTGGGCGCTGACTGGCGACTCGACGAGCACTGGCATGTCGGCCTGATTGCCGGCAAATCGCAGACG
The DNA here is from genome assembly GCF_004307595.1 of Pseudomonas sp. Sample_23. Lineage (NCBI taxonomy): Bacteria > Pseudomonadati > Pseudomonadota > Gammaproteobacteria > Pseudomonadales > Pseudomonadaceae > Pseudomonas > Pseudomonas sp. Sample_23. The sequence continues at coordinate 23,173 of NZ_RCNX01000082.1, read as the reverse complement.
AAATTCGATGCCCGACAGTACGACGGCGACCTCGACAACTGGCACTTGGGCGCCTACGCCATGCGTCAGGATGGCCCGCTGTCACTGCGCCTCGGCGCGACCTACGCCAGCCATGACGGCAGCAGCACACGGCGGGTCGCGTTCAAGGGTTTCAGCGATCGTCTCAAGGGCAACTACGACGCCCATACTCAACAGGCATTCGCCGAAGTCGGGTTCAATCTGGGCCGGGATAGCGTCACCCTCGAGCCCTACGCCAGCCTCGGCTATCAGCGTTATCAGGGCGACAGCTACAACGAAAAGGGCGGCGACGCGGCACTGAAAATCTACGGCCAGACCCGCGACAACTTCAGCAGCACCTTCGGTCTGCGTGTTGCGCAGGTCAATACGCTGGATAACGGCATGCATTTGACCCCGCGATTGAGCGCAGGCTGGAAACATACCTACGGTGACATCGACAGTGGCACCCGCCAGCAACTGCGCAAGGGCGGCAAGCGCTTTGAAGTGACCGGGGCGGCACTGGATCGGAACAGCCTCGCGGTGGATGCGGGGCTCGACCTTGATCTTTCGGCGGCGCACACACTGGGCGTGGGCTTAACGGGTGAGCTAGGTAATGACAGCCGAACGTATGGCGTAGCGGGTCAATGGCGCATGGCGTTCTGACGGATCAAGCACGCCTCCTGTGGGAGCGAGCCTGCTCGCGAAAGCTGTGGATCATGCAAAGATGCTATTGGCTGACCTGGCGCATTCGCGAGCAGGCTCGCTCCCATATGTGATCCCTGGCAATGACCTGACAAGGTCGGAAAATCACAGGCAAAAAAAAGGGGAGCACATGCTCCCCCGAGGTTTAAAGCGTTGGATCGCGACTGTTATCTCAGCCTTCGATCTCGATGAGGATTTCGCCCGGGTTGACCCGGTCGCCCTTGGCCACATGAATCGCGGTGACCTTGCCGGCAATGGCGGCCTGGACTTCGGTTTCCATCTTCATCGCTTCGGTGATCAGTACCGCCTGGCCAGCCTTGACGCTGTCGCCCTCCTTGACCAGCACATCGACGATGTTGCCCGGCATGGTGGTGCTGACATGGCCTGGTGCCGAGGCCTGTTTGCGTTTGCTGCTGCCGCCGCCAACGAATTCGTTGAGCGGCTCGAACACCACTTCTTCCGGCATGCCGTCGATGGACAGATAGAAGTGGCGCTTGCCTTCAGCCTTGACGCCGACACCGGTGATGTCGACGCGATAGGTTTCGCCGTGGACGTCGATGACGAACTCGGTCGGCACGCCTTCGCCGCCCGCCGAAGCAACGGCGCCCGCTTCCGGGATTGGCAACAGCACTTCCGGCGTGAGGGTGCCGGCGGCACGCTCTTCGAGGAACTTGCGGCCGATGTCCGGGAACATGGCGAAGGTCAGTACGTCTTCTTCGGACTTGGCCAGTGCACCGATATCGGCACGCAGCTTGGTCATTTCCGGCTTGAGCAGATCGGCCGGGCGCACGTCGATGACGTCTTCGCTGCCGATCGCCTGACGGCGCAGTTTTTCATTGACCACGCCCGGTGCCTTGCCGTAGCCGCCCTGCAGATACAGCTTCACTTCGTTGGTGATGGTCTTGTAGCGCTCGCCGGCCAGTACGTTGAAAAATGCCTGGGTGCCGACGATCTGCGAGGTTGGAGTCACCAGCGGCGGGAAGCCAAGGTCTTCACGCACGCGCGGGATTTCTGCGAGCACTTCGCTCATGCGGTTCAGAGCGCCCTGCTCTTTCAACTGGTTGGCGAGGTTGGAAATCATCCCGCCCGGCACCTGGTTGACCTGCACACGGGTATCGACGGCGGTGAATTCGCTTTCGAACTGGTGGTACTTCTTGCGCACGGCATAGAAGTACAGGCCGATTTCCTGGAGCAGCTCCAGATTCAGGCCGGTGTCGTACTCGGTGCCCTTGAGCGCAGCGACCATTGATTCGGTGCCCGGGTGGCTGGTGCCCGAGGCGAAGCTGGAGATCGCGGTGTCGATGTGGTCGGCACCGTTTTCGATCGCCTTGAGCTGGCACATGGCGGCCAGGCCAGCGGTGTCGTGGGAGTGGATGAACACCGGCAGCGACTGCTCGGCTTTCAACGCGCGCACCAGTTCACCGGTGGCGTATGGAGTCAGCAGACCGGCCATGTCCTTGATCGCCACCGAGTCGCAGCCCATGGATTCCATTTGCTTGGCCTGGGTGACGAAAGCCTCGATGGTGTGCACCGGGCTGGTGGTGTAGGCGATGGTGCCTTGCGCATGTTTGCCGGCAGCCTTCACTGCTTCAATGGCAACACGCAGGTTACGCACATCGTTCATCGCATCGAAAATGCGGAACACGTCGATGCCGTTCACCGCTGCTTTGGCGACGAAGGCTTTGACCACGTCGTCGCTGTAATGGCGATAGCCGAGCAGATTCTGCCCGCGCAGGAGCATTTGCAGGCGGGTATTGGGCAGCGCCGCACGCAGTTGGCGCAGGCGCTCCCAAGGGTCTTCCTTGAGAAAGCGCACACAGGCGTCGAACGTCGCGCCGCCCCAGCATTCCAGCGACCAGTAGCCGACCTTGTCGAGCTTGTCGCAGATCGGCAGCATGTCTTCGGTGCGCATGCGGGTGGCGAGCAGCGATTGGTGAGCGTCGCGCAGGATGGTGTCTGTTACGAAGATTTTCTTGCTCATTCTTGTATTCCTCACAGGCCTGCGTGGGCGGCGATGGCGGCGGCGATGGCCAGGGCCAGCTCTTCGGGTTTGCGCTTGATCGAGTAGTTGGTCAGTTCCGGGTGGCTTTCAACGAAGCTGGTGTTGAACTGGCCGCTACGGAATTCCGGGTTGCGCAGGATTTCCTGGTAGTACGCGGCGGTGGTCTTCACGCCCTGCAGACGCATGTCGTCCAGCGCCCGCAGACCACGGTCCATCGCCTCTTCCCAAGTCAGCGCCCAGACCACCAGTTTCAGGCACATCGAGTCGTAGAACGGCGGAATGGTGTAGCCGGTGTAGATTGCCGTGTCGGTGCGCACGCCCGGGCCGCCGGGGGCGTAGTAACGGGTAATTTTGCCGAAGCTCGGCAGGAAGTTGTTCTTCGGGTCTTCGGCGTTGATACGGAACTGCAACGCAAAGCCACGGTGCTGGATGTCTTCCTGCTTTACCGACAGTGGCAGGCCGGAAGCGATGCGAATCTGTTCGCGGACGATGTCGATGCCGGTGATTTCTTCGGTGATGGTGTGTTCCACCTGCACCCGCGTGTTCATTTCCATGAAGTACACCTCGCCCTCGGCGAGCAAAAACTCCACGGTGCCGGCATTCTCGTAACCCACAGCCTTGGCCGCACGAACCGACAGGTCGCCGATGTAGGCGCGTTGTTCCGGGGTCAGCTGCGGACTCGGCGCGATCTCGATCAGCTTCTGATTGCGGCGCTGGATCGAGCAGTCACGCTCGAACAGATGCACGACGTTGCCGAAGCTGTCGCCAAGGATCTGCGCTTCGATGTGCTTGGGATTGACGATGCATTTTTCCAGGAACACTTCCGCCGAACCGAACGCCTTGGTGGCTTCGGAGATGACCCGGGGGAAGTTCTGTTCGAGTTCTTCGCGGCTGTTGCAGCGACGGATACCGCGACCGCCACCACCGGAGGTGGCCTTGAGCATTACCGGGTAACCGATGCGGTCGCCCTCAACCAAGGCTTCTTCGATGCCGGAGACGTTGCCCTCGGTGCCGGGCGTCACCGGTACGCCGGCCTTGATCATGCTGCGCCGCGCTTCGGTCTTGTCGCCCATGCGCCGGATGACTTCCGCCGACGGGCCGATGAATTTGATGCCGCGCTCAGCGCAGATTTCCGCCAGCTCGGCGTTTTCCGACAGGAAACCGTAGCCGGGGTGCAGCGCATCGCAGCCGGTTTCCACGGCCAGGTTCACCAGCTTGCGCGGGTTCAGGTAGCCGGCCAGTGGCTCGGCACCGACGCTGTGGGCCTCGTCCGCACGCTTCACATGCAAGGCATGGCGATCGGCATCGGAGAAAATCGCAACCGAGCGAATGCCCATTTCGGCGCAGGCTCGTACGATGCGTACGGCAATCTCACCACGGTTGGCGATCAGGATCTTTTTTATCACTTGGAGGTTCCCTTGAGCCGGTGGCACCACGACCTGCTGGAGCCAGGTCGACGCGTGACCAAATGTTTCAATTCAGTCGCAGGTCCACACTAGCGCTGCTGAGGGATTAACAAAAATGAATAAAAATTGGGTCAGGCATAAGTAAACACTTATAGTCAAAGTATCCGTGTTCCGTGAGAGCCTGAATAAAATGCGTAAGTCATTGATGCGTATGACATTGCGTCAGTTGCAGATCTTCAATGAGGTGTGTGATTTACGCTCGTACAGCCGCGCCGCCGAGGAAATGTCCCTCACACAACCGGCCGTGAGCCTACAGATTCGTCAGCTTGAAGAGCTGATTGGCCAGCCGCTGTTCGACTATGTCGGCAAAAAACTCTACATGACCGAGGCGGCCGAAGCCCTTCAACGCGCCAGCCGCGACATTTTCGGGCGGCTGGAAAACCTCGATATGCAACTGTCGGACATGCAGGGTTCGCTGCAGGGTCAGCTGAAACTGGCAGTGGAATCGAGCGCGAAATATTTCGTGCCGCATTTGTTTGCTGCGTTCAAGCGCCAGCATCCGGAAGTCAATTTGCAGCTGACTGTGGTCAACCGTGGCCAGGTCATCCGCCGCCTCTCGGACAACCGCGATGATCTGGTGATCATGTCGATGGTGCCGCAGGACATGGGCCTGGAATTTCTGCCGTTTCTCAACAATCCGATTGTCGCCGTGGCGCGCCCGGATCACCCGCTGGCGCACATGGGCCCGCTGCGCTTGCAGGATCTGGAGCCGTATACGCTGCTGATCCGCGAGCAGGGCTCGGGCACGCGTCTGGCCTGCGAAGAATATTTCAAGGAAAAGCGCGTGCATTTCACCCAGACCCAGGAAGTAGCGTCCGCCGAAGCCCAGCGCGAATGCGTGGTGGCGGGTCTGGGCCTGGCGCTGTTGACGCGCCACGCCCTGAACCTGGAGCTGGCGACCGGCGGCCTGGTCGAGCTGCCGGTCGAAGAGTTGCCGCTGCTGCGCAGCTGGTGTCTGGTGCAGGCCAAAGCCAAGCGGCTGTCACCGGTGGCGCACGCCTTCCTGGCGTTCATCCGCAGCGAGCGGGCGCAGATTATTGCGATGGTTGAGCGTTTCGACGGGAAGCTGCGGGCGTCGCCTGCCAGTGCGTGATCTCGGGAAAATCGCCGATCTCAGCCTGAAGCTGGCGAAGTTCGAAGCGATCTTCGATTGCGCGGCGAAATTCCATGCGGCGCTGATCTTCCTGCTGACGACGGGTTTTCGCGGCGCTGTTGCGTTCTTCGTAGGGCTGAGCCATTTCGATTCTCCCAAGGCGAGTACGGGAGTTTCACGATAGGCGTGGGGGATGACGGTTTGGCTGCGCGGGGATGACAATGTGATGAAATGTGCGCAGGGATATGCTGTTGTTGAAGACGCTTTCGCGAGCAGGCTCGCTCCCACATCTGATCCCATTATGACCCAGAGTTTGTGTTCTCAGGAGGTCCCCAGTGGGAGCGAGCCTGCTCGCGAACAAGGTCGGAACGACCTTGCTCAATCATCCAGGGCTTTCACGGCTTTTGGAGACAAACGCAAACTGCGCAGACTGCGCTTCACGCTCTTGAGGTGATTGACCAGGCTCGGCCCGCGCGCCATGGCCACGCCCATTGCCAGCACGTCGATCACCACCAGGTGGGCGATTCGCGAGGTCAGCGGCGTGTAGATCTCGGTGTCTTCGTGCACATCGATAGCCAGATTGACGGTCGACAGTTCGGCCAACGGCGTCTGGCTCGGACACAGGGTGATCAACGACGCCCCGCTTTCGCGAACGAGGTTAGCGGTGATCAGCAAATCCTTGGAGCGCCCCGACTGGGAAATACAGATCGCCACATCGGTAGGCTTCAGCGTCACAGCCGACATCGCCTGCATGTGCGGATCGGAATACGCCGCCGCGGTCAGCAGCAAACGGAAGAACTTGTGCTGTGCATCCGCTGCCACCGCACCGGAAGCACCGAAGCCGTAGAACTCGACACGCTGCGCCTGGGACATCAGCGTCACTGCGCGCTGCAACTCGACCGGGTCGAGCTTCTCGCGCACTTCCATCAAGGTGTGCAGCGTGGTGTCGAAAATCTTCAGGCTGTAGTCGGCGACGGAGTCGTCTTCGTGGATCGCGAACTGGCCGAAGCTGGCGCCGGCGGCCAGGCTTTGCGCCAGTTTCAGCTTGAGGTCCTGAAAGCCGGAACAACCGATCGCGCGGCAGAAACGCACGATGGTCGGCTCGCTGATGCCGACGCTGTGAGCCAGGTCGGCCATGGAACTGTGCATCACCGCCGCAGGGTCAAGCAGCACGTGGTCGGCGACCTTGAGCTCCGACTTGCGTAACAGGTGACGTGACTGGGCGATGTGTTGCAGCAGATTCAAGGGGTTGGACTCTTCTTGTGGGCAAGGATGTAGCAAGCTTGTAGTTATACTACATGAAAGGGCATTTTGCCTGCTCAATGCGTAACTCGATGTCCCGGCGTCAGGCACGCTGAGGAGCATGTAGCCCTTACGGCGGGTTTTTCTGATCACGCAAAAGCCCGGCCAGACAAGCAGCGTCTACCGGCCGGCTGATCAGATAACCCTGCACTTCGTCGCAGTGTTCGGCGCGCAGAAATGCCAGTTGATCCTCACGCTCGACGCCCTCGGCCACGACTTTCAGGGCCAGCCCGTGGGCCATGGCGATGATCGCGCGAGTGATCGCTGCGTCCGCACTGCCCTCGCTCAAGCCGCGAATGAACGCCTGATCGATCTTCACGTAATCCACCGGAATGCGCTTGAGGTAACTCAACGACGAATAACCGGTACCGAAATCATCGATCGCCAGTTTCACTCCCAGATCGCGCAGTTGCTGGAACGTCGCAATGATGTGTTCGACGCTGTCGAGCAAATGACTTTCGGTCAGCTCCAGCTCGAGGCAGTGCGGCGCCAGCCCGGTTTCTTCCAGCACTTGCCGGACCAGACTGACCAGCTTGCCCTGGCGCAGCTGATGCACCGACAGGTTCACCGACACGCGGATCGGCGCCAGGCCCTGGCGCTGCCATTCGCACGCTTGCCAGCACGCCTGACGCAAAACGAATTCGCCGATCGGCCCGATCAGACCGGTCTCTTCGGCCAGGCCAATGAAGTCCGCCGGCGGCACCTGGCCCATGCTCGGATGATCCCAGCGCACCAGCGCTTCAGCGGCATTCATGCGGCCGGTTTGCAGGCACAGTTTCGGTTGGTAGAACACCGTCAGTTGCTGTTCTTCAATGGCCCTGCGCAAGTGGTTTTCCAGCTGCAAACGCTCGAGTGTGCTGGCTTGCAGACTGTCGGTGAAGAACTGGAAATTGTTGCCGCCCAGATGTTTGGCATGCTGCATGGCCATGTTCGACTGGCTGACCAGCGCCGAGATCTCACGCGCGTTGTCCGGCAACAGGCTGATGCCCATCGAAGCGCTGACCACCAGTTCATGCCCGTCAACGCTCAGCGGCAAACGCAGCTTGGCCGACAACCGCGTCGCTACCCGTGCCAGGCTCGACAGATTGCCGTAGGCATCGAACAGCACGGCAAATTCGTCACCGGACAAGCGCGCAATGGTGTCGGCTTCCGGCAAGGCATTGACCAGCCGCCGGGCCATCTTCTGCAGGAGCTGATCGGCGACTTCATGGCCGAGACTGTCATTGAGCAATTTGAAGCGATCGAGATTGATGTGCAGCAACGCCAGACTGCGGCGCCCGCCCTGGCGCACGCGCTGATGGGCTTCGTGCAGGCGTTCGCGGAACAGCGAACGGTTGGCCAGGCCGGTGAGCTCGTCGTAATGGGTCAGATAGCGCAGGCGTTCTTCCGAGGCCCGCCGCGCCGAGAGATCGGCGAAGAAGCCGACGATATGGCTGACATTGCCACGGCTATCACGCACGGCATTGAGTTGCAGCCACTGCGGATACAGCTCGCCGTTCTTGCGGGTTTCCACGAGTTCGCCCTGCCAACTGCCGTGCTGCTCCAGCGCATGACGGATCGCCACATAGTGACGACGGGCATCGCGGCTGCACGGCAACTCGACGACGTTGCGCCCGAGCATGTCGTCTATCTCGTAACCGGTAACCCGGCTGAAAGCCTGGTTGATCGCGATCAGCGCGTATTCCGGGTCCAGAATCACGATGCCTTCGCTGGCCGCTTCGAACACCGTCGCCGCCAGCCGCTGCTGCTCTTCAAGGCTTTTGCTGGCGCTGATATCGCGACGGGTGCCGACCATACGGATCACCCGGCCGCTGGCGCTGCGCTCCACGGCGCGGCCACGGTCCTCGATCCACACCCAGTGACCGTCGCCGTGGCGCAGGCGATATTCGACCTGATAATCCTCGGTGCGCCCCTTCAGATGCTCGACCAGGGCGAACTTGAGTGACGGCACATCTTCAGGATGCAGTCGTGGCTTGAGGTCGCGCAGCAGCGCGGTGACGTATTCCGGGGCGAGGCCGAACAGTTCCTGAATCTGCGTGTGATGGACCTCGTCGGTCTGCAGATTCCAGTCCCACAATCCGAGCTCACTGGCCTTGAGCGCCAGCGCCAAGCGCGCTTCGCTTTTGCTCAGGGCCTGATTGGCGGCATCCAGTTCGCGGCTGCGCTGGGCCACGCGATCTTCGAGATCGACCTGCGCTTCACGCAACTGCGCCTCGGCACAGCGGCGCTGTTCGATCTCTTTGCCCAGCTCCTGATTGAGTTGTTCGCTGCGCGTCTGCGCTTGCTGCAAATGCTCGATCAGGTGCTGATTCTGGAAACGCCGAAGCAATCCACGGTCGATCAGCCGATTGACCTGCCACGCCACCACGCTCAACGAACCGAGCAGGATCAGACCCAGCCAGCCCCAGCCCCGGGCCTGATCGTCGCCGCCCCAGAACAGGTAGCCGATCGCTGGCAGCAGGCACGGCAAGGTAAACGAGAGGAACGCCGGCAGGCTCACCGCGTAGGCGACACTGGCCGACAGCGTTGCCGCGCCGATCAGGCCAAACACCCAGGCTTGCTGCATGAAGTTGTCAGCGGGTACCAGAGCGATGCCGGCTCCGGCCAGCGTCAGGCCGGTCATGGTCGAACCGAGCAGGAACATGCGGAACCAGATCGGCTGGGCCTGACGATCAGGAATCGCCGAATCGAACGCGGCTACCTGAATCACCCGCAGCGCGACCAGCGACAGCAGCCACACCAGCCAGACGCTGACCACGAAGTAGCGCTGCGGGCTCCAGAGCAAAGCGGCGCAGACCAGACCATTGATCAACATGAACAGCGTGGGCAACAACGAGCCCTGATACAGCAGACGCGTGCGCTCCACCGCCATTTCGACGGCATAGTGCTTGCGGATCACCCGGGGGTCCACGGAGGGCCCCGACAGTTCGGCGCTGAGGATCATGGGCAACGTTCTTGTTCTTATAGGAGGGCGTGCGCCCGAAACGTGGACGGAGCATACACAAGCCGATCCCGATGCCAAACTGCTGCCGATCACAATTGCGGGGAAATTTTCCGCCGCTTGCGCACCGCTGCAACCCCTCAGGCGAGACGGGCCGAAGCCTGCAGCCAGTGACCGACCGGTCGTCATCGGCAGCACTTTCATCGGCTAATGCAACGCACGGTTTGCCCGGGCCTGCGGCGCACCCTAGAATGCCCCGATGCGCGATGATCTCTCCCTTCTGCTGAACTCCCTCAACGATGCCCAACGCCAGGCCGTAGCAGCCCCCGTTGGCCGTCAGTTGGTCCTGGCCGGCGCCGGTTCCGGTAAAACCCGAGTGCTGGTGCACCGTATCGCCTGGTTGATCCAGGTCGAAAACGCCTCGCCTCACTCCATCCTGTCGGTGACCTTCACCAACAAGGCCGCTGCCGAGATGCGCCATCGCATCGAGCAGTTGCTGGGCATCAACCCGGCCGGCATGTGGGTCGGCACCTTCCACGGCCTCGCGCACCGCTTGCTGCGGGCGCACTGGCAGGAAGCGGGCCTGAGCCAGACCTTCCAGATTCTCGACAGCGATGACCAGCAGCGTCTGGTCAAGCGGGTGATCCGCGAGCTCGGTCTGGACGAGCAACGCTGGCCGGCGCGTCAGGCGCAGTGGTTCATCAACGGCCAGAAAGACGAAGGTCTGCGGCCGCAACACATTCAGGCCAGCGGCGACCTGTTCCTGGCCACCATGCGCGGCATCTATGAAGCCTACGAGTCGGCGTGCCTGCGGGCTGGCGTGATCGATTTCTCCGAACTGCTGCTGCGCGCGCTCGATCTGTGGCGCGATCACCCCGGCCTGCTGGCGCACTACCAAAAGCGCTTCCGGCACATTCTGGTCGACGAGTTCCAGGACACCAACGCCGTGCAGTACGCCTGGTTGCGCCTGCTCGGCAAGGGCGGCGACAGCCTGATGGTGGTCGGCGACGACGACCAGTCGATTTACGGCTGGCGCGGGGCGAAGATCGAGAACATCCATCAGTACTCTTCCGACTTCCCGGACTCCGAGACGATTCGTCTGGAGCAGAACTACCGCTCCACCGCCGGGATCCTCAAAGCCGCCAACGCGCTGATCGCCAACAACACCGGGCGTCTCGGCAAAGAGCTGTGGACCGACGGCGGCGACGGCGAAGCGATCAACCTGTACGCCGCGTTCAACGAGCATGACGAAGCGCGCTACGTGGTAGAAACCATCGAAAGCGCGCTGAAAACCGGTCTGGCCCGTAGCGATATCGCCATTCTGTACCGTTCCAACGCCCAGTCGCGGGTGCTTGAAGAAGCCCTGCTGCGCGAGCGGATCCCGTACCGCATCTATGGCGGACAGCGCTTCTTCGAACGCGCGGAAATCAAGAACGCCATGGCGTACCTGCGTTTGCTTGAGGGTCGCGGCAACGACGCGGCGCTGGAGCGAGTGATCAACGTACCGGCGCGGGGCATCGGCGAGAAAACCGTCGAAGCGATTCGCGAGCATGCGCGACACAGCGACGTATCGATGTGGGAAGCGATGCGCCTACTGGTGGCCAACAAAGGCCTGACCGGTCGCGCCGCGAGTGCGCTCGGTGCGTTCATCGAACTGATCGAGAACCTCGCTGCCAAGTGCGCCGAGATGCCGCTGCACCTGATGACGCAAACCGTCATCGAGCAGTCCGGTCTGATCGCTTATCACGAAGCGGAAAAAGGTGAGAAAGGCCAGGCCCGGGTGGAAAACCTTGAGGAACTGGTCAGCGCCGCACGCAACTTCGAGAACACCGAAGAGGACGAAGAACTGACGCCACTGGCGGCCTTCCTCGGCCACGCTTCGCTGGAGGCCGGCGACACTCAGGCCGACGAGCACGAAGACAGCGTTCAGCTGATGACCCTGCACAGCGCCAAAGGCCTGGAATTCCCTTACGTGTTCCTCGTGGGCATGGAAGAAGGCCTGTTCCCGCACAAAATGAGCCTGGAAGAACCGGGGCGTCTTGAAGAGGAACGGCGTCTGGCTTACGTCGGTATCACCCGGGCGATGCAGAATCTGGTCATGACCTACGCGGAAACCCGGCGCCTGTACGGCAGCGAAACCTACAACAAGGTGTCGCGTTTCGTCCGCGAAGTGCCGAAAGGCCTGATTCAGGAAGTGCGCCTGTCCAATAGCGTCAGCCGACCGTTCGGCGGCAACCAGTCGATGAGCGGCAGCAGCCTGTTCAGCGGCAGCGAGATTCCGGAAACCGGTTTTGTGCTCGGTCAGGCCGTACGTCACTCGATCTTCGGCGAGGGCGTGATCCTCAACTTCGAAGGCTCCGGCGCCCAGGCCCGGGTGCAGGTGAACTTCAGCGAAGGCAGCAAGTGGCTGATGCTCGGCTATGCCAAGCTGGAAGCGATCTAACCACCGGCACTGAACCCATGTGGGAGCGAGCCTGCTCGCTCCCGCAGGTTATGCGACGCAAGTACATCAATCCCTCTGAACCTATCGCCTTTTCCTACAGACAAAAGTACATCGGCTGATTGCCTCGCCAAGCTGAACGCGACCTGTCAGGCAAAAGCCCGAAACACTCTCTCGCTAGCCAGTAACACTTCAGCTGTGCAACATGGCGCGCGTGTCTCCACAAAACGGGAATACCCTTTATGAAACGTTTTCTTAGCATCGCCATGGCGTTGTGCATCGGCCTGACGATGAGCCTCGACGCCAACGCCAAGCGCTTTGGTGGTGGCAAAAGCGCCGGCGCTGCGCCGACGCACCAGACCAGCCAGATGGCTCCTTCTTCTCCAGGCGTGGGCGGCGCAGCAGCGACCGCTGGCGCTGCCGGTGCTGCTGGCGCCGCAGCCAAGGCCGGCGGTGCGTCGCGCTGGCTCGGCCCGCTGGCGGGCATCGCCGCCGGTGGCCTGCTCGCGTCGATGTTCATGGGCGACGGCTTCCAGGGCATGCAGATCTTCGACATCCTGATCATGGCCCTGATCGCGTTCGTGATCTTCCGCTTCATCGCCGCCCGTCGTCGCAAGCAGCAGGAGCAATTCGCTCCGGCCGGCGCGCCGATGCAGCGTGAAGTGTTCGAGCAGAAGCCTGCCGCCATGGGTTCGATCTTCGGTGGTTCGGCCGCTCCGGCTGCTGCCCGTCCGGTGATCAATGCACCGGCCTGGTTCAACGAAGAGCGCTTCCTTGAAGCCGCGCGCAGCCACTTCCAGTCGCTGCAGCAGCACTGGGACGCCAACGAAATGGACAAGATCGCCGAGTTCGTGACCCCGCAAATGCTTGAGTTCCTCAAGCGTGAGCGTGCGGATCTGGGCGACGGCTTCCAGTCGACCTACATCGACAACCTGCAGGTGCAGCTGGACGGCGTCGACGATCGTGCCGACAAGACCATCGCCACCCTGACCTTCACCGGCGTGTCGAAAACCTCGCGTTTCGACCAGGGCGAAGTGTTCAGCGAAAGCTGGAACATGGAACGTCCGCAGGGCGACAACCAGCCTTGGCTGGTCGCCGGTATCCGCCAGAACGGCTGATCCCTGCTGCGCTTCACTTGCAGTAACAGAACCCCGGCCTCGGCCGGGGTTTTTCATTTCACGGTTGCATCTATGGCGAGCTACTGTATAAACCGGCCCATATAAACCGCGCCATTCAAGCAAGAGGATCCCGGACGTGGAAGAAATCATCGAACAACTGCGCGAAGCCAACGAACCCGTGCCGGTTCCATTGGAATTGCCAGACGAAGACCAATTGGTGGAGATCGAAGAAGAACTCTTCATCAACATTCCGTTCGTCTTCAAAGAGTTTTTGCTGACCGTCAGCGACGTGGTCTATGGCAGCCTCGAGCCGGTGACCGTCACCGACCCGCAATCGCACACCTATCTGCCGGACGTTGCCGCCAATGCCTGGGACGCCGGCGTGCCGCGTGACCTGATCCCGATCTGCCAGGACGGCGACGACTACTACTGCGTTGAAGAAGACGGCACCGTGGTGCTGTGGTCCGGCGAAGAAGAGCTGATCACCGAAGAATCATGGGAATCGGTGTGGCACTGGGCGCGGGACGTCTGGCTGGAAAGCTGATCCGCCACACGCCCCGGCAGGTCAATGCCCCGACGACTCCTTGTGGTTGTCGAGGGTTTCCAGCAAGGCCACCTGCATCCGCGTATGCACGCGGATGAACCAGCGCCACAGCAGCGCCGCCACGGCGGCCGCGACGACGGCGATCAGCACCAGCAGCTTGTTGGTCGGCAGGATACTGGCCGACAAGGCTGCCAACAGCAGGAAAATCACCAGCAGCGAGAGAATCGGGATCACTTCGGCGATCACCCGGCGCACTCGCTGCGTGTGACGCCCGGCCATCTCCGGCTTGACGCCCATCTCCGCCAGCAGCATCGACAGCGCCTTGAGCTTGCGATAAGCCGCGATCAGAAATGGTAGCGAGACCAGCAACGCTCCGCCCCAGATCAATGCCTTCTGCCAGCTCGGATCGCTGATCCAGTCCTGCAGCCACAACGACATGCGCTCGGCGAAGTATGCGCCGGCAAAGAAGATCGCAATCACCAGCGCCAGATTGACCCCGACCTGCAACAGGATCCGCCGGATCATCGACGCCAGCAGCGCACCCTCGCCCTGCGGTTGAATACTGCGCAACCATTCGCCATACATGCCGAGCACCCGTCCGAGCCGCTTGGGCACAGCGGCCGAGAGCTTGATCGACAACGGATCCGCCGCGCGAATCAGGTACGGCGTCAGCAGCGTGGTGATCACCGACACGGCCACAGCGACCGGATAGAGGAAGTTGCTGGTGACCTGCAAGGTCATGCCCAGCGCGGCGATGATGAAGGAAAATTCGCCGATCTGTGACAGCCCCATGCCGACCCGCAGTGAGGTCCGTCCGTCGTTGCCAGCGATAAACGCACCGAGGCCGCAGGACAACATCTTGCCCAGCACCACGGCGACGGTGATTACCGCAATCGGCCAGGCGTATTCGATGAGAATCAGCGGGTCGAGCATCAGCCCGATGGCGACAAAAAAGATCGCACTGAACAGGTCGCGAACCGGCTCGACCAATCGTTCGATTTTCAGCAATTGCCGCGACTCAGCCATGATCGCGCCGATCAGGAAAGCGCCGAGCACCATGCTGTATTCAAGCTTGACCACCAGCAGGCAGAAGCCGAAACACAGGCCGAGTACGGTGATCAACAGCATCTCGTTGCTTTCGAATTTCGCCACATAAGCCAGCAGACGCGGCACCAACAGAATGCCGATGACCAGCGCGACGATCATGAACAGCGACAGCTTGCCGACCGTGGAAAACACTTCACCCGAACTCACCGTGCCGCTGACGGCGATGCTCGACAGCAGCGCGATGATGCCGATGCCAAGGATGTCCTCGACAATCAGCACACCGAAGATCAACTGCGCAAAGCGCTCGTTCTTCATCTTCAGATCGTTCAGCGCTTTGACGATGATGGTGGTTGAGGAGATCGCCAGAATCGCGCCGAGAAACAACGAATCCATGGTGTTCCAGTCGAACCAGCGACCGATTTCGTAACCGATCCAGATCATCAGGATGATTTCGAGAAACGCGGCAATGAACGCCGTTGCCCCAACCTTGAACAACTTGCGCAGGCTGAACTCCAGGCCAAGGCAGAACATCAGGAAGATCACCCCGAGTTCGGCCAGGGTCTTGATGGTTTCTTCGTCGTGAATCAGGCCGAACGGTGGCGTATGCGGGCCGATGATGAAGCCGGCGACGATGTAGCCGAGCACCACCGGTTGCTTGAAACGATGAAACAGCACGGTTACCACGCCCGCGACCAGCATGATCACTGCCAGATCCTGAATGAAACTGATGGCATGCATGGCGTGGGCTCCTTGATGACGAGGCGCGCGGACAGACGTCAGACGTTCTGCGCGAGCAGGGTAAAAATCCGCTTTTAATGTAGGAATTGCCCTTGGGCAGGGCTTTTGCAGGTTAACACCGCGACTTCGCTCTGGAAGCCGGTGCAATATATGGAAACAGATCGCTACCGGCGTGACGGCGGCCCGCCGCGCGGCGTCCCGATAACGGTGCTTTTTGAAAAGCCACCAGGTGCCCGCAGAGGCGCTTCCTGCAATCAGCCTTGATCCGTGAGAACGTTATGGAACCCGGAAACGCCCAGCTGTCGATGACGGTACTGATGACCCCCGACATGGCCAACTTCTCTGGCAATGTCCACGGCGGCACCCTGCTCAAATACCTCGACGAAGTGGCCTACGCCTGCGCCAGCCGTTATGCCGGGCGCTACGTGGTGACCCTGTCGGTGGATCAGGTGATTTTCCGCGAGCCGATTCATGTCGGCGAACTGGTGACGTTCCTCGCCTCGGTCAACTACACCGGCAACACGTCGATGGAAGTTGGCATCAAAGTGGTCACCGAAAACATCCGCGAACGCTCGGTGCGCCACACCAACAGCTGCTTCTTCACCATGGTCGCGGTGGATGATCAGCGCAAACCGGCCGCCGTGCCACCGCTGCAACCGCAGAACAGCGAAGACAAACGCCGCTTCATGCAAGCGCAGCAGCGCCGGCAGATTCGTCAGGAGCTGGAGAAGCGTTATCAGGAGATCAAGGGCGACGCCTGAGATTTTTAGCGCTCTGAACAACGCTTTCGCGAGCAAGCTCGCTCCCACACTGGCTCTCTGGCGTACACAAACCAAATGTGGGAGCGAGCTTGCTCGCGAATGGGGGCAACGCGGTCTTACAGACTGATCGCGGTAGCCTCGAACTTCACCCGCGGATGCGCAATGCGATCCTGCGCCCGCACCAGTTGCAGCTCATAACTGGCGCACGCCTGGGTTTCCAGCAACACCTCATGCACTGCCGCTGCGGTGAATTCGAATGCCGCCAGCAGGCTGTCGCCCAGCAGTACCCGCGCCAGGAACAGACCAGAGGTCAGATCGCCGACGCCCACTGGCTGACGTGGAAACGCCAGCAACGGACGGCGCAAATGCCAACTGCCCTCAGCCGTCACCAACAACATTTCGAAGCCATCCGCCGGTTTGCCCGGGTAATCCAGGTGCTTGACCAGTACCGCTTTCGGTCCGCGCGCCAGCAGCGCCCGTGCCATCGCCAGGCAATCGAACAGCGACTGCGGCTTGCGCCCGGAAAAACTGTCCAGCTCCAGCTGGTTCGGGCACATGATGTCCGCCACGGCCGCGGCCTCATCAAGAAGGAAATCGCTGACCTCGGTGGGCACGCTGCAACCCTTTTCCGGATGACCCATGACCGGATCACACAGGTACAGCATCTTCGGATTGACCGCTTTGATCCGCGCCACACCGCTGAGAATCGCCCGTCCCTGCGCGGCGCTGCCGAGGTAACCGGAGAGCACCGCGTCGCAGTTGCCCAGCTCGCCAATTGCGGCGATGCCTTCGATCAGCTCGGGAATCTGCTGCGGCGCCAGCACTTCCCCGGCCCACTGACCATACTGGGTGTGGTTGGAAAACTGCACGGTGTTGAGCGGCCAGACGTTGACCCCGACGCGCTGCATCGGAAAAACCGCAGCGCTGTTGCCGGCGTGGCCAAACACCACGTGGGACTGGATGGCGAGCAGATGAGGCGTACGTTTCATTCGGGTCATTCCGTAAAACGATTGAAATTCAAGCCGCGCAGTATGCGACGAAACACAGCCTGTACGACAGACCGGCGAGGCAGTTAAGCTGACGCCATCATTTGGAGTTCGATGTAGATGCTGACCTTGGAAAACATCTTCGTGCTGATGCTGTTCGCCGCCGCTGGTGCCTGGCTATGGCACAACCACGGCTTGCGCGAGCGCGCGCTGGAGCGGGTCAAGCAGCATTGCACCAATGTTGGCGTTGAACTGCTGGACGGTAACGTCGCGCTGAAAAAAATCGGTCTGATCAGGGATGCCAACGGTCGCCGGCGACTGGCGCGGGTCTACAACTTCGAGTTCACCGTGACCGGCGAAAGCCGCCACAACGGCACCGTCACCCAGTTCGGCGCGCACAGTGCGCAGATTGAACTGGCACCCTACCCGGCGCCGTTCGACGATACGCCGCCGGTAGTCGAAGTGCACAAGCCTCGCGCCGAAGTCATCGAGCTGAGCCAGTGGCGCCAGGAACATACCAAGTGGAAGCCCTGAGCTGACTCACTGAATCCGGCATTCAGCCAAACCGGCTTGCAGCTGTTCGATATTCTGCGGTTCGGCGAAGATCAGCTCGATTCTTGAGTCTTTTCGCCATTCGCTGGCTTGCCAACTCAGCTCGGCATGCTCCAGCGCATTGCCCGAAACCCAGCCATCCGTGCTGTGGATAACCAGTTTCGCCCGCTTCCAGTCCAGCGCTCTCAGCCAATCGGCGATGCGTGCTTGATCAAATACCTGCCGCGGATGCCAGCGCCAACCGATGCTCCACCCACCCTCCTGCGCCTGACTCAGGCAAATCGGTTCGGCCGGATCGCTCCAGACCGCTGGCAGCTGTGCCAATCCAGTCGGCAGCGGCAGATGCCCTGCGCCTTCGTTCGCTTTTACTGCCAGCCCCGGAAGCTCGCTCAGAGATAGCTGGGCTTGCTGCGTCCAGATCAGCCTGACGGGCGGCAACTGGCTGGCGATTTTCTCTCGAACCGCTTCATCGAGATCTTCGGCCTTGTTCAACAACAGCAAACCCGCGCTGGCCAACGCTTGCTGCTGGGCGTCCGGCAGGGTTCTACCCGCGTGCAGTGCCTGAGCGTCCAAAACCAGCACACAAGGCTGAACCGCCAGCACGCCCAGCCACGGCGCCTCGTTCAATTGCTTGAGCAACTGCGCCGGATGGCCCAGCCCGGATGGCTCGATAAACAGTCGATCTGGCCTGGCTTTGCGCAGCAGGCGGCCGAGGCCGATCTGGAATGGCGCGCCATTGACGCAACACAGGCAGCCCCCGGCCACCTCACCCAGTGCGATACCATCGGCGTCATTCGTCAGCAATGCAGCATCCAGACCGATCTGGCCGAACTCGTTGATCAGCACCGCCCAGCGCTCGTCCGCAGGCCGTTGCGCCAGCAACTGACGAATCAGGCTGGTCTTGCCGGCGCCCAACGGGCCGGCGATGACGTGGGTCGGAATGTTCTGCAACATGGCGGGCACTTTTCTGCGGACAGTTATTGAGGAGATCGAAGATGCGCTGGTCGGGATGGTCGTTGCTGTTGGCGCTGCTGTCGAGTGAAGCGTGGGCTCAGGCCTGCGTGGTGCACACACAGGGCGAACGGCTCGACGTCAAAGTCTGTCAGCAGAACCGGACGATTCCGCAGAAATTGTTCAATGACGGCTTCTGCCAACCGACGCTGGCCGGGCAGAAGGTCGAGGTGCAATACGTCGACCAGTGCCCCAGCGGCGCTTTCGGCGTGTGCAGCAACGCGCAAGTCGCCAATATGCCCTATCGCCAGGATATCCACTATTACGGCGTGGCCACTGATGCGGCGTATCTCAAGCCTTATTGCGAAGGCCAGAGCCAGGGCGCCTGGCGCAAGCCCTGATGTGTCAGCCGAGCCAGTCGAGGGTCAGCAACAGACGGCGTTCACCGGGTGCCGGTTGCGGCGAACGATGGATCAGGCCGAAGCCTTCATTGCCGTGCCATTTTTCGCCTTTGAGCAGCGCGACGTCGCCGCTGTTGAGCTGACGAATCGACGCTGGATCTTGCGGTTCGGCATTGGCCTGGCCAAGTTGCAGGCGATCCATCGCGCCCTCCTCAAGCCATTGGCTGCCGATGCCAGCGTAAGTAGTGATCAAGCGCACCGGCACGTGATCGACGTGGAAGCGCGGACACATGGCCTTGTCCAGCACACGCAAACGCACGCCGATACGCCGCGCCCCCAGCAGGCAGGCGAAGGCACTGATCAGCCATTTGAGATCGCTCATGAAACCTTCGAAACCTTGCAGATCACGCAGCCCTGCAGCCAGACCGGCGAGATCCGGTTCGGCATCTTCGTCGGGCAATTCCAAACACAGCGACTCGGCCAAGGGCTCGTTGAGCGACAGCACCAATTGCGCAAAGTCGGCAATGTGCACGGGCAACTGGCGTTGCCAGACGGCGAGATTGGTCTGGTCGTCCAGGATTCGCGTCAACGTTTCCGGGGTCACACCCTGGTGCTGCTGACGGGTAAGAAGCGGCTGATCCTTGAGTGCGAGCATCAGGCGGCCTCTTCGTGCCAAGGGCCGAATGGATCAGGCAGCGAACGCCAGCCTTCTACACCCATGGCCATTTCTTCGTCGGTCAAAAGGCAGGCATCGAGTTCGGCGGTCAGTTGTAGGAAATCTATGTTCTGACCGATGAAAACCAGCTCCTGGCGGCAATCTCCTACGCTTGGAATCCAGTTTCCCATGATCGCCTGGACACTTTCCTGATCCTGCGGCCATTGATTCTTTGGCACAAAACGCCACCAGCGACCGGCGAATCCATGCCGCATCAAGCCACCAGCCTGCGACCAGCTACCGGCATCGGTGGGTTTGCTGGCCAGCCAGAAGAAGCCTTTGGAGCGCAGCAGCTTGCCGTTCAGCCAAGGCCGATCGATGAAGCTGAAGAAGCGTTGCGGGTGAAATGGCCGGCGCGCGCGGTAGGCCGTCGAGGCGATGCCGTATTCCTGTGTCTCCGGGACGTGCTCACCGCGCAGTTCCTGTAGCCATCCGGGCGCTTGTGCGGCCTGATCGAAATCGAAACGACCGGTGTTGAGGATTTTCTCCAGGGGGATTTCGCCCATCACCATTGGAATGATTTCAGCCTGGGCATTGAGGCGCTTGAGGATGGCGGTGAGTTCTTCACGCTCGTGCTGGCTGATCAGGTCGATTTTGCTGATCAGCAGGACGTCGGCAAACTCGATCTGCTCGATCAACAGATCGGTGATGGAGCGCTCGTCTTCTTCACCGAGAATCTCGCCGCGAGAGGCGAGGCTTTCGGCCGCCTGGTAATCGAGCAGGAAATTCACACCGTCGACCACGGTGACCATGGTATCGAGGCGGGCAATGTCGGCGAGGCTTTGCCCCTGTTCATCGCGGAAGGTGAAGGTTTCAGCAACCGGAAGCGGTTCGGAAATGCCGGTGGATTCGATCAGCAGGTAATCGAAACGATCCTCGCGAGCGAGTTTGCTGACTTCTTCAAGCAGGTCTTCGCGTAACGTACAGCAAATGCAGCCGTTGCTCATCTCAATGAGCTTTTCTTCCGCACGGTTCAGACTGACATCGCGCTGGACTTCACTGCCATCGATGTTGATCTCGCTCATATCGTTGACGATCACCGCAACGCGCAATCCGTCTCGGTTACGTAGTACGTAATTCAAAAGTGTACTTTTTCCGGCACCGAGAAATCCTGAAAGTACGGTGACGGGCAATTTGGCTGACATTGGATAATCCTCATAAATGGCAGCCGATTTGCGCTTTTAGGTGTGCGCTTGGCGTGTTGCGCTCCATTTACTCGGGAAAATGAAGGCAAACGATTGTAATCGGCGGCTCAGGCTGGTTACGGATGATGTTATAGTATAACAATCAAAGCTTGCCAGTCCGACACAGGAGAATTCGTAATTTGTCGCAGCACCGATCGTGGAAATTCCCAATGAACAATGGGTTGAAGCACCTGCTTTTGAGCTTTGCTATGTCGCTGGCCGGCCAAGCCCAAGCGCAAATGCCGGCGCTCGCGCACTGCACGCGCAGCGCTAATTTGCTGGCATGTGTGGACGCCGACGGCAATGCCTATAGCGTCAATACGGTAGGCACCACGCTTTACCTGCGCGGATTCGAGAAGGACGGCCATCGCTATTGGGCGCAAACCAACAGCCGCTTCGGCCAATTGACCTTTTTTACCGGCATCGCCTCCGATGGCGAGGCTTGGGTTGGCTACACCCGTCGTGTCGGCTGGACAACCATCAACCGCTTCTCCAGCTCGGGCGGTAGCAGCGTAAGGTTCACTTGCAGCCGGATGACGGGCTGCTAGTGAAAACCTTTTCATGAAAAAAGCATCGCTGAATGGATTGTTATAATGTAACGTAAAAAGAGATCAATACGACGGTCTCAACCATGAATGCTCTTACTCTCCCGGATATCGCCGCCCAATCTGCACGCTTGGCACTGCCCCTCGACTGGGTAGGCATGCGTGGGATTGCTCTACCCGTTGTGCTTGAAGGCCAATGCCTCAGCGCCAGAGTCGACGCTGGCGTGAGTCTCGATGATGGTGAAGCGCGTGGTATTCACATGTCGCGCTTGTATCTGGCACTCGAAACCCTCGAACAGCGAAGCCTTTCTCCCGCTTTGCTGCATCAGGTACTCAAGTGTTTTCTGACAAGCCATCAAGGTCTATCCGCCTGCGCGTATCTGAATATTCACACCGAATTGTTGCTGAAACGACCCGCGTTGGTCAGCCCCTTGGCCGGGTGGAAATCCTATCCGGCGTCCATTTCAGCGAGCCTGAAACAGCAAATGTTCCACGTGGAACTAAAAATTGAACTGCCCTATTCCTCGACCTGCCCATGCTCCGCAGCCTTGGCAAGGCAATTGATCCAGCAGCAATTCGTCGACGATTTCGCCAACAAGGCTCTGCAACACGCAGATGTTTTGGCATGGCTTGGCTCAACCAAAGGGATCGTAGCGACGCCGCACAGCCAACGCAGCTATGCGCAACTGCACCTGCATCTCGACAGTTTCATCGACGAGCTACCGCTGACCGCGATTATCAATGACGCTGAAGCGGCCCTCGGCACCGCCGTACAGACCGCAGTAAAGCGCCCCGACGAGCAAGCCTTCGCACTCGCCAATGGGCAAAACCTGATGTTCTGCGAAGACGCCGCGCGCCGCCTCAATCTGGCACTGCAGCGCACGCCCGGCATCAACCAATTCCACATCCGCGTGATCCACGCCGAAAGCCTGCATGCCCATGACGCCGTCGTCGAAAGCAGCTGGCGACGGGAGCAAAAATGATCCGCTGCCAATCCTTGGTCTGGGGCGCACCCGGCCAACCGCTGACGACGCCTTTGAGTCTTGAGTTCGAAAGCGCCAGCCTGACCGCAATCATCGGCGCCAACGGCTGCGGCAAAAGCAGTCTGCTGAAAGTCATCGCCGGTTTGCAGAAGCCCTTGGCCGGCAAGGTGGAAATGGCTGTTCCACGCCAAAGCGGCATTTCCTTTCTGCCGCAACAGCAACATTTGGATCGGCAGTTTCCAATCAGCCTCGAAGAGCTCATCGCCGCAGGTTTCTGGGGCCGTCGGCTCTCGACACAGCTGCGCACGCAGCGACTGAAAAACGCATTGGAAGACTGGCATTTGAGTGGGCTCGAACAGCGTCCGTTGATGGCCCTGTCCGGCGGTGAGCTACAACGTGCCCTGCTCGCGCGACTGAGCCTTGCTGACGCCCCGGTGCTGTTGCTGGACGAACCGCACGCCGCACTCGACGAACTCGGCCAGCAATTGCTCTGGCAACACATTCACCACTGGCACGCCGAGGGCCGGACACTGCTTGTGGTCTGCCATGACCTGGCGGCTGTCCGCCAACAAATTCCGCATACCCTGCTGATCAAAAACGGCCACTGCGTGTACGGAACCAGCAGAGAACTGATCCAGCCAACACCGCACATGCAGGTCGCCTGATGCTCGCCACCGTCAGCCATTTCTGGCAGCCGTTCAGCGA
>NZ_RCNX01000062.1:0-64198 GCF_004307595.1 Pseudomonas sp. Sample_23 | reverse complement strand
CGAGGATCTTGTAGACCACCGTGGCGAGGATCATCAGCATGCCGATCCACATGGCGAAAACCCCGGCGTTCTTGTCGCGGAAGTTGAAGCCGATGGCCAGCAGGATCATTCCGCTGAGGATGGGAATGAGCATGGCGTGGAAGGAGGACATCGAGATCATGAAGACTGCCTTGTCTGTAGAGGATTCTTGCAGTCTAGGCGGGTTTTCGAGGCAGGGTGTGATGTGGTTCAGGAATGCATCAGGCCGAGAGGATTCCGCTGTCTGCAAAGGCGCTTTCGCGAGCAGGCTCGCTCCCACAGGTTGATTGGCATTTCAAGGGGAGATGACTGGCTCCCACAATGAAATGCAGTTCAATTGTGGGAGCGAGCCTGCTCGCGAAGCTTGTCAGCCGTTACGGCAATTCACGGCTGGCATAAAACGCGCTGAGCACTTTGACCAGATGCGCCAGGTCATGGCTGCCGCACAGTTCGCGAATCGAGTGCATGGCAAAGGTCGGCAGGCCAATGTCGACGGTGCGCACACCCAGATGGCTGGCGGTGATCGGGCCAATGGTCGAACCGCAGCCCATATCGCTGCGCACCACGAAGCTTTGCACCGGGACTTCTTCGGCCATGCACAGATGGCGGAAGAAGCCGGCGGTTTCGCTATTGGTAGCGTAGCGCTGGTTGCTGTTGACCTTGATCACCGGGCCGGCGTTGAGTTTCGGGCCGTGGTTGGCATCGTGCTTGTCCGCGTAGTTGGGATGCACGCCGTGGGCGTTGTCGGCCGACACCAACAGGGATTTCTGGATGGTGCGGACGAACTCGTCGCCTTCCGGCAACAGGCGGCGCAGGGTCTGTTCGAGCATCGGGCCGTCGGCGCCGCACGCCGAGCAGGAGCCGACTTCTTCGTGGTCATTACAGACCAGCACGCAGGTTTCGTCGGTTTCGGCGGTGAGCAACGCTTGCAGGCCGGCGTAGCACGACAGCAGGTTGTCCAGACGCGCACCGGCAATGAAGTCGCCGTTCAGGCCGATCACCGCCGCGCTTTGCGTGTCGTAGAAACTCAGCTCGTAATCGAGGACGACGTCGGCATTCAAGCCGTGTTCGCGGGCCAGTTGATCAGTGAGCACGGCGCGGAAATCGACGCGCTCGTCACCGGCGAATTGCGCCAGGATCGGCGGCAGTTCGGTCTGCGCGTTGATCGCCCAGCCCTGGTTGGCTTCACGGTTGAGGTGAATGGCCAGGTTGGGAATGATCGCGATCGGTGCCTTGAAGTCGATCAACTGGCTCTCGACCTTGCCGTCACGGCGGAAGGTCACGCGGCCGGCGAGCGACAGATCGCGGTCAAACCACGGCGCCAGCAGCGCACCGCCGTAGACTTCGACGCCCAGCTGCCAGAAACCCTGACGCTGCAGTTCCGGTTGCGGCTTGACCCGCAGGCACGGGCTGTCGGTATGGGCGCCGACCAGACGGATACCGTCGTGCAGTGGCGAGTTGCGGCCCATTTTGATCGCGACGATCGAGGAGTCGTTACGGGTGACGTAATAGCGGCCGTTGGCCTCGGTGGACCATGGCTCGCGCTCGTCGAGGCGCACATAGCCGGCGGCCTCCAGACGCTGAACGAGGCTGGCGGTGGCGTGGAACGGGGTAGGGGAGGCCTTGAGAAAGTCGATCAGGCCCTGGTTCAACTCTGCGCGCATAAGAAACTCCAGACAGCAATGGGCGGCAGTTTAACGCATCACTCGGCGCCATTGGGCAAGTGGTTTGCGCAAGCACGCTCAGGAGTGCTGATCGATGCGCTTGCGCAGGTAGGCAATGATCGCTTGTTGATCATCCTTTCTGGCGGGTTTCGGCAGGTGCTTCGGCCAGCCCTTGCCGCTGCCGAAGAAGGCCTTTTGCGCAACGCTGTCCCAACGCAGGATTTCCCGCGACGCCGATTCCCACCATTCGTGACGGCAGATCTCGTAATACGGGTGGGCAGGTGCAGCACTGCCGAACAGCAATGCTCGGCCGACTTTCTTCATGCCGCCGCGCTTTTTGCGCAGCTTCCACTTGATGCGCAGGCGCTGCCAGGTCGAGGGGACGGGCTTGCTGCGCGGAACCTCGGTGCACAGCGCTGGCAGTTCGGGGTGGAAGGCCTCGCCATGGCGGGCGAAAAAGTGTTTCTGCATGGCGTGGAAGAAGTTTTTGTCGGCGAAGTAGTGATAGACGAATTTCTTCGCTTCCTGGATCGGTTGGTCGCGCATGGCGAACGACAGTGCAATCTGTTCGATCGTATGGATGTCGAACGGGTCCTGCGTCCACTCATCGATCAGCCGGATCGACTTGTCCAGCAGCGCTGAATCGCCATCGGTGACACCGCACAAGCCACTGTTGTAGAGCTTGAAGCTGTTCGCCGACGAAATCCCGTGGACTTGCAGGCAGCGCGCGAGTTTTTTGTAGTCTGCCCGGTTACAGACGTAACTCCAGTCGTATTCGAAGCGGTCCATCACGTAACGCCCGGGCGTGATCATGCTGAACAGCCGGTGCGGCGAATCAAGAAACAGCGTGTCGGAATCGACGAACAGGGTTTTTTCTGCGAGTGTCAGGCCCAGCGCAATGGCGCACGCTTTGCGGCGGTGGTGGTAGCCGTTTTCACCCTGCCACTGGATCAGGGTCTGCTCGCTCAAAGTGACGGTATCGACCGGCCAGCCGGCATAGTCCTGCGGACGATCGGTCAGCACTCGGATGCACAGTGATTCACTTGGCTGCAGTTGTGCCAGGGCGGTGAGGATGCTGAATTTCGCCTCGCGCCGATAAACGTCTTTGTCACCATAGATCAGGTAGAGCAACTGGTGCGGTACTTTTTCCATGGGGGGGAAGGCTTCGCGCATAAGCGGCTCCATACGGCGGGGGGCGCGAGTCTACCGTATTGCTCCGCTGATTTGCAGGCCGGGCACTTGCTTCAAAGTGTTGCCGGGGTGGGCGTCAACCGGTGATCAGTCTGCCACTGAGGAAGACTTCTCGGCGCTGCTTGCGACCGACGTATTCATGTTTGCTCAACTGATAGACCGCCCCGAACCTGTCTCTCGATAGACCGGGCAGCGCGCTGAGATATTGATCGACCAGGCGATCGTAGGCAGCTTCGGTAATGAACTTGTAGATATCCCGACGATAGAAGAAGCCGAGTTGAAAACCGAGTGTTTCACTTGCGTGCGCGGTCGGGCCGGCGAAGCAGTTTTCAAAGTCGATGGCTTTGAGTGGCCTTTGCGTTTGCTCGGGCACCATGATGTTGCCCACCCAGAAATCCATGTGAGTGATGTTCTTGCTGGCGAGCGAGCTGAGCAGTTGAAACGCGTCGAGGATAAAGGTCTCGATGTTTTCGGGATTGCGTCTGATGCACTCGGCCCCATCCATATGGCCTTCGAGCAGGTGAGTCAGGAGGAAAAATTCCTCGGTCAGGCCGAGTCTGCTGCGGGTATAGCCATAGCCCTTCAGCGCAGGCATCTCCACGCCCCGGCGCTGAGCTTCGAGGGAATTCATCAGTTCTTCGAGCGGCCAGTCGAAGCGCCCGTTGCGTTGCGGTTTGTTCAGACTCACCCGCACCTTTGCCTTGAACGTGTCCAATGGCTGGACCTTGGCAAAGAGTGGTGTTTCACAGGACGATAACGGTGCGCTGGCTCGGGTCAGTTTGTGCGCGCGGCGTTTTTTAATGAGCTGCTCCAGGGCCTGGTGTGCCTGGATGCTGGGTGCTTCGCTCAGGTGCAGGGTGGTGTTACCGAATGCGCACACAATGGGGTATTCGGATTGAAGTGTTTTGCTGCAGAACACGGAAGAGGCCTCCTGCCTGATATCGAAGTGCCATGACTTTATATTTGATTACAATTTTATGACAGTTCTTTACGTCAATCTATTGCCGGTGGAATTCTGGCAGGACAAAAAAAGCCCTTCGCAAGGAAGGGCTTTCAAAGTATTTACGCATTTCAGAATGGCGCCGGGCACTCGAAGCGCAGGCGTTCGCCGGTTTGCGGGTGAGTGAAGCTGAGCATGCTCGCGTGCAGGCACAGACGTGGCCAGGCCGCCAGCGCTTGCTCGTGGGCGTAGAGTCCGTCACCGAGCAGCGGATGGCCGATCGACAACATGTGCACGCGCAATTGATGCGAGCGCCCGGTAATCGGTGTCAATTCGACCCGGCACCAGTCGCCGCACCGTTCCAGCACCTTCCAGAACGTCAGCGCATGTTTGCCGAATTCGTGATCGACCACATGCCGTGGCTTGGTCGGTGGGTCGTAGCGCAGGGGCAGGTCGATGCTGCCGCTGTCCAGTTCCGGCTGACCCCACGCCAAAGCGGTGTAGGCCTTTTCGGTTTCGCGATCATGAAACTGCCGCGACAGCTCGCGATGGGTGTCGGCATCCCGGGCCAGCAGGATGATACCGGAGGTTTCCCAGTCCAGACGATGGACGATGCGCGCTTCCGGGTAGCCGTTTTCCTGCAAGCGGGTAATCAGGCAGTCCTTGTTGTCGTCAGCGCGCCCGGGCACCGAGAGCAGCAGGGTCGGTTTGTCGACCACCAGTACGGCGGCGTCCTCATGAATGATGCGGATGTTGGACAGCGGCATTAAAACAGCCTCGTAACAAATGCCAACGGCGGTTCAGGGCCATTCCACTGGGGAATGGCCCTGAACCGCCGTCATACCTGCCGGATCGACTCACCGATCGGGCAGGGTGATGTTGAGTTCCAGAATCGAGCAACTGCCCTGGCTTTCCAGTGCAACATGTACGTCGTCGTTGCCGATGTTGACGTACTTGCGGATCACGTCGACCAGTTCCTTCTGCAAGGCTGGCAGGTAATCCGGCGTGCTGCGCTGGCCGCGCTCATGCGCCACGATGATCTGTAGACGCTCTTTCGCTACCGAGGCGGTACTTGGCTTTTTGTTGGCACGAAAGAAGTCAAAAAGGTTCATTACCTACCTCCAAACAGGCGCTCGAAGAATCCCTTCTTCTCGACATCGAGGAATCGGTGGGCTTTTTCTTTGCCCAGCAGGCGGTCGACGGTATCGCTGTAAGCCTGACCGGCATCGCTCTGGTCGTCGAGAATAACGGGCACGCCCTGGTTGGAAGCCTTGAGCACCGCCTGGGATTCCGGGATGACGCCGAGCAGGGTCACCGAGAGGATTTCCTTGACGTCTTCAACGCCGAGCATCTCGCCCTTTTCAACACGCTCCGGGTGGTAGCGGGTAATCAGCAGGTGTTCCTTGATCGGGTCTTCGCCACGTTCGGCGCGGCGCGATTTGCTTGCCAGCAGGCCGAGCATGCGGTCCGAGTCACGTACCGAGGACACTTCCGGGTTGGTCACGACGATCGCTTCATCGGCGAAATACATGGCCAGGTGCGCACCTTTCTCGATGCCCGCCGGGGAGTCGCAGACGACGAACTCGAATTGTTCCTTGAGCTCCATCAGGACTTTTTCCACGCCTTCGACGGTCAGCGCGTCTTTGTCGCGGGTCTGGCTGGCCGCCAGTACGTAGAGGTTTTCCAGGCGCTTGTCTTTGATCAGTGCCTGTTGCAGGTTGGCTTCGCCGTTTACCACGTTGACGAAGTCATACACCACGCGGCGCTCGCAACCCATGATCAGGTCGAGGTTACGCAAGCCCACGTCGAAGTCGACGATCACTGTTTTGTGGCCGCGCAGAGCGAGACCGGTACCGATAGCGGCGCTGGTGGTGGTCTTACCCACACCACCCTTGCCGGATGTAACCACGAGAATCTTGGCCAAGGTGTTTCACCCCTAAGGAAGAAGGACTGTTCAGCCCCTGAAAAACATCTCTTGAAAACTACTGCAGTCGGACAGCCTTGGCTGGAATTTGGCTTTAGGCCTTTTTCCTACTTCGTTTGAGCCGTTTTCGCTACGTTTTAGAGATGCTTGGAAAATGCGGCAGTATCCGTTAAAGCCGAATGATGTTCAACACGTCGCCTGACAGGCTGACCTGGACGCCCGAGCCCCACATCGGATCGCGACGCAAATCCTCGGAGACCTTGTAATGACCGGCGATGGAGATCAGTTCAGCGCTCAATTGCTGACAGAAAATCCGTGCCTTGGTGTCACCTTTGACGCCGGCCAGTGCTCGGCCGCGCATCGGGCCGTATACATGGATGTTGCCATCGGCGAGAAGTTCCGCCCCCGGACTGACCGAAGAGACCACGACCAGATCGCCACCCTGGGCATATATCTGTTGGCCACCACGTACTGGCGTGGTGATTACGCGGGTCGGTTTGACCGTCGGCTCAGGTGGCTTTTCCGGCTTCTTTTTGACTTCGACTTCCGGCGTCTCCAGCGGACGCTCGCGGGCACCCGAGGGCGGTAGCACAGGGATGTCGATGGCGATGGCAGCGGCGATGTCTTCGATGCGGCTGGCACGAATGGCCAGGGTACGCAGGCCGTGCTGACGGCAGACGCGCATCAGCCCCGGCAGATCAACCGCGCCCTGGTTCGGCGGCAGTTTGTCCAGCGCCAGGACCAGCGGTGCATTGCTGAAAAAATTCGGCGCCTGGGCGACTTTGGCGGCCAATTGCCGATCGAGGCTTTCGAGGTCGTTACGGGCCAGTTCCAGCACAGTGATGGCCAGCATGCTGCCCTTGAGCTGGAATACGGGATCTTGGTCTAACGGGTCGGTTTGGCTCATGTCGGCATACAACGGCTTGTCACTAAAAGTGCCGAGACTTATAACGAGAACGCCCGCGAGCCGCAAGCCGGGTCGAACGATGTAGAATGCGCGGCCACTGTATTTACGGAAGCTTTAATGGATCGCCCGCGTTTTCGAAAAGCATATCTTGCTCCGCGCTTCTGGCCGCTCTGGTGCGGCCTGGGGCTTTTGTGGCTGATCGTGCAGCTGCCGTATCCGGCGCTGCTGACCATCGGTCGAGTTTTGGGCGCGTTGATGTATCGCGTCGCCAGCGACCGGCGAACCATCGCCCGGCGCAATCTGGAATTGTGCTTCCCGGAAAAATCCGCCGCCGAGCGCAAACGCCTGCTCAAGGAAAACTTCGCCTCCACCGGCATCGCCTTCTTCGAAATGGCGATGAGCTGGTGGTGGTCGCGCGAGCGTCTGGCGAAACTGGCCCAGGTCGAAGGCCTTGAACATCTGCAGAAGGCCCAGCGTGAAGGCAAAGGCGTCATCCTCATGGCCGCGCATTTCACCACCCTGGAAATCGGCGCGGCGCTGCTCGGCCAGCAGCACACCATCGACGGCATGTACCGCGAACACAAAAACCCCTTGTTCGACTTCGTCCAGCGCCGTGGCCGCGAGCGGCACAATCTCGATTCGCTGGCGGTGGAGCGCGATGACGTGCGCGGCATGCTCAAACTGCTGCGCTCGGGCCGGGCAATCTGGTATGCGCCGGATCAGGATTACGGCGCCAAGCAGAGCATCTTCGTGCCGTTGTTCGGCATTCAGGCCGCCACCGTCACTGCGACGACCAAGTTTGCGCGCCTGGGCAAAGCGTTGGTGGTGCCGTTCACGCAGGAACGTCTAGCCGACGGCAGTGGTTATCGCCTGGTGATTCATCCGCCGCTGGAAGACTTCCCCGGCGAGAGCGAAGAGGCCGATTGCATCCGCATCAATCAGTGGGTCGAGAGCGCTTTGCGTGCCTGCCCCGAGCAATATCTATGGGCGCATCGGCGCTTCAAGAGTCGCCCGCCGGGTGAGCCGAAACTTTATCCCAAGCGTCGTTGATTCACCCGTACTGACAAGCACTGTGGAGTGTTGCGATGAGTCCTGCTGAACCGGTTACAGGTTTGATTCTTTCCGGCGGCGGGGCTCGGGCGGCTTATCAGGTCGGGGTGCTGGCGGCGATTGCCGAGTTGCTGCCGATCGGCGCGGACAATCCGTTTCCGGTGATCGTCGGCACCTCGGCCGGGGCGATCAATGCGGTCAGTCTGGCCAGTGGTGCCACGGACTTTCGCGCCGCCATCGAACGCCTGACCCAGTTCTGGCAGGGCTTTCGCAGCCACCGCGTGCTGCGCAGCGACTGGCCGGGCGTGATCCATCAAGCCAGCCGCTTCGTCAGCCACAGCCTGCTCGGTCTCGGTCGACAGATGCCGGTGGCGCTGCTCAACAGTTCGCCGCTGCGCGAACTGCTCGAGGAAAAACTGCACCTGCCCGGCATCGCCGAATCCATCGCGCGCAAGCAATTGCATGCGGTGGCGGTGACCGCGTTCGGCTACGAATCGGGGCAAGCGGTGACGTTCTATCAGGGCGGCGGCACCATCGACGCCTGGCTGCGGCACCGCCGCATCGGTGTGCCGACGCAGTTGTCGGTCGATCACCTGTTGGCCAGTTCGGCGATCCCGCTGTTGTTCGCGCCGGTGAAAATCGGCGAGGAATATTTCGGTGACGGCGCAGTGCGCCAGTCGGCGCCGATCAGCCCGGCGCTGCATCTGGGTGCCAGTCGCGTGCTGGTGGTGGGCGTCAGCGGCAACCCGCGCGGCGTCGATCTGCAGCAGCCGCTGGAGCGCGCGTACAGCGGCCAGCAACCGACGCTGGCGCAGATCGGCGGGCACATGCTCAACAGCACGTTTATCGACAGTCTGGAGAGCGATATCGAGCTGCTGCAGCGTCTGAATCAGTTCAGTCATTTGCTCCCGGCCGGCACGCCGACCCGTGCGCTGGGTGTGGCGCCGGTGGAGGTGCTGGTGATTGCGCCGAGTCAGCCAATCGACGAAATCGCCGCGCGGCATCGCCAGGAGCTGCCAGCGGCGTTGCGCCTGTTTCTGCGCGGGCCGGGCGCGACGAAGACGAGCGGGGCGGGGGTGCTCAGTTACCTGCTGTTCGAGGCGGGGTATTGCAGCGAGTTGATCGAGTTGGGGCGGCGGGATGCGTTGGCCAAGCGCGAGGAACTGTGCCGGTTTTTGCGGATATCTGAAGCGGTGGCTCCTGCCTGAAATCTGCGGTGCGGCCTTCGCGAGCAGGCTCGCTCCCACATTGGAACTCGGTCTGAATGTGGGAGCGAGCCTGCTCGCGAAGCTTTTAGGGTCAGAAGTGGAACTTGACCAGGAAGCTCGTGGTGCTCTGATCGGTCTTGAAGTACTGGCTGTCCTTGATCCCGTACTTGTCCGACCAATAGTCGTACTCAACACCGACATACAACTGCTTCTCGCCGAAATTCAGCGCCTTGCCCAAGTCGTATTTAACCTGCGGGTTGAAGTGCAGGTTGGCGTGGTAATCGCCTTTGGAGTTGGAGTCGTTGTCGACCACCCAGTCCATGAAGCCGTCGATGAGGATGTTCGATTTGCCCACCGGGATGGTGTAGGACCAGACCGGGGTGATCTGCCAGACATTTTCACCGGCGCGTGCGCCCTGGGTGTGACGCTGATAGAAGTTCAGCTGGAAGTAGTCGAAGCCCGGAATCGCCAGGTCGAAGCCCGGACCGATCAGGTACGACTCGGTATCGCCTTCACCGAACTCGTAGGTCATGGCCAGCAACACGTCAGTCACCGGGCCGAAGGCCAGTTTCTGATCGAAGATCTTGCCGAACGACAGGCGCGGGCTGAGCTCGCCGTAGTAGGTGTTGGAGCCGACGCCGCCATCATCCTTGCCGTTGTAGAAGATCTTGTCGATGAACAGGAAGTTGTCCCCATACTTCCAGGCATCGGCGTGCTCGAAGGTCACGGTCTGCTGAATGCGCGGGTTGACCTGGAAGTCCTTGCCATACAGGTAGGTCAGGCTGTTGTTCTGCCACTGCAGCAGGCCTTCGGCCATCGCCTGGCCGCCGGCGAACATCGATCCGGCCAGCATCAGGCTGGTGCACATACGTTTCATTCGGTTGCTCCCAAAGTAGGTGTTCCACGTTATTTTTTTAAGTTCGGCGCTCTGATGTGGCGCCTTTTTTCGTACCGCAAATTTCATCCGATCGGTCAGCTTTGAATGCTGGTAGCAAAAGCTGCGCCAAGGCTTTCGAAAAACCAAAAAACGCCCGTTCGGCTGCTGAAAAACAGTCGACGAGCGTGTTTTCGGGATGCCTCAGGACTGACTGCAGCCGGGATAAGTTGGCTTTTCGGTCAGAAATTGAATTCGGGCTTTTTTTTAGAGCGAATTCGGAAGGCCGCGGAGAATACTGACTCCTCGGCCAAGGCTCAAGTGCCCCGCAACAGAGCACCGACGACAGGCATGGCGCACGGTTGCGGGCCATCTCAGAAGTGCACCTTCAGCAGCAGGCTGGCAGTGTTCTGGTTGGTATCGAACGCGTGGCTGTTTTCGATGCCGTATTTGTTCTTCCAGTAGCTGTACTCGGTGCCGACGTATACCTGTTTCTGGCTCCAGCCCATGGCTTTGCCGAGGTCGTATTTGATCTGCGGATTGATGTGCAGGTTGGCGTGGTAGGTGCCGCGTGAGTTTTCGTCGTTGTCGACGACCCAGTCGAGGTAGCCGTCGATCAGCACATCGGAATTGCCCAGCGGGAAGCTGTAGGACCACGCGGGGGTGATCTGCCAGACACCATCGCCGGGCCGCGGGCCTTCGGTCTGGCGACGGAAAATGTTCAGGGTGACGTAGTTGAAGCCAGGTACTTTCAGGTCGAAGCCGGGACCGATCAGGTAGGCCTCGCTTTCGCCTTCGCCGTACTCGTAGGTCATTGCCAGCAGCACATCCTTGATCGGGCCGAACTCGATCTTGCGGTCGAGGATCTTGCCGAAGGAAAAGCGCGGGGTGAACTCGCCGTAGAAGGTGTGCGGACCTTTGTTCGGGTCCTCCTTGCCGTTGTAGAAGATCTTGTCGACGAACAGAAAGTTGTCGCCGTACTTCCACTTGTCGGCGTGCTCGAAGGTGACCGTCTGCTGATAGGACGGGTTGATCGCGAAATTCTTGCCGTACAGATAGCTGAGGCTGTTGGTCTGCCATAGCAGCAGATCGCCGGCCATGGCCTGACTCGCGGCCAGCAGGCCGCCACTCAACAGAACGTTGCTTTGCGTGCGGATCATCTGTTGCTCCCTGTTGTTTTTATTGTTTGAGGCACAAGCAGTTGCGTAGTCCCTGTGGGAGCGAGCCTGCTCGCGAAGCGGTTGTGTCAGTCGCCATCAATGTTGAATGACACAGCGCTTTCGCGAGCAGGCTCGCTCCCACAGGTGGTGTGGTGGTTTAAATCAGTGCGCATGGCAATCATTGATCGCCGCACGCTCCTTGCCGCCGAGGATGTTGAACAGCAGGTTCAGCGTCAGCGCGCTGAGCGTGGCCATGGCGATGCCGCTGTGGGTGATCGGGCTCATCCACATCGGCAGGTGGGCGAAGAATTCCGGACGCACCACCGGGATCAGGCCCATGCCGATGCTCACCGCGACCAGCAGCTGATTGCGGCGGTCACCGATGTCCGCCTCCTGGAGGATCTTGATGCCAGTCGCGGCGACCATGCCGAACATCGCAATCGCCGCACCGCCCAGCACTGCCGGCGGAATCGATGCCACCAGAAACGCCGCTTTGGGCAACAGGCTGAGGACGATCAGCAGACCACCGGCAACGATGGTCACCGAACGGCAGCGCACGCCGGTCATCTGCACCAGACCGATGTTCTGCGCGAACGAGGAGTGGGTGAAGGTGTTGAAGAAACCGGCGAAGAACGACGCGCCGGCATCGCACAACAAGCCACGACGGAGCATGCGCGGGCAGACTTCCTGGCCGGTGATCTTGCCCAGCGCGAGGAACATCCCGGTGGACTCGACGAAGATGATCACCACCACCAGACACATCGACAGAATCGGTGCCAGCTCGAATTTCGGCATGCCGAAATGCAGCGGGGTGACGAACTGAATCCACGGTGCGCTGGCCATGCCGCTGAGGTCGACCATGCCGATCGCGCCGCACAGTACGTAGCCCAGGCACATGCCGATCAGTACCGAAATATTGACCCAGAATCCGCGCATGAAGCGATGAACCAACAGAATGGTCGCCAGCACCAGCGCAGCGATGGCCAGATAAATCGGCGAACCGAATTGCGCGGCGTCGACACCGCCACCGGCCCAGTTCACGGCCACGGGGAACAGCGATAAACCGATCGAGGTGATGACGGTGCCGGTCACCAGCGGCGGGAAGAAACGCACGACCTTGGACATGAACGGCGCGATCAGCATGCCGAAGAAACCGGCAGCGATCGTTGCACCGAAGATCCCTTGCAGACCGATGCCGGGCATGCCGGCCATGGCCACCATGCTGCCGACCGCAGCGAAACTGGCGCCCATCATCACCGGCATGCGAATGCCCATCGGGCCGATGCCGAGCGACTGCACGATAGTGGCGATGCCGGCGACCAGCAGGTCGGCGTTGATCAGGAAGGCGATTTCTTCACGACTCAGGCCAGCGGCCTGTCCGATGATCAGCGGCACCGCGATGGCACCGCCGTACATCAGCAGAACATGTTGCAGACCGACCAGGATCAGTTGCAAAAGGGGCAAACGCTGAATGGCGGGTGCGTCGGGGATGCGCGCTTTGGACAGCTCGGACATGCAACACCTCGGATCTTTTTTATTCTTGTGATTAACAGCTGTCGGGTTGCTTGCAGCTGTTTCTTTGCATCAGGCAGACCGCGGAGCGGCCATTCGCGGGCAAGCCCGCTCCCACACAGGCTATGCAAAACCCTGTGGGAGCTGGCTTGCCAGCGATGCTTTTAACGATTAATTGGTCTGCGCTCCCTGGGCAATCCAGGCACCGATCAGGTCACGTTCCTGCTGGGTCATCTGGGTGATGTTGCCCAGTGGCATGATCTGCGTAGTGATGGCTTGCGCCTGAATGCGCGCGGCGTTCTGGCGGATCTGCTCGGGGGTGTCGAACATCACACCGGCCGGGGCTGCGCTGAACAACGGGCTGGTCGGCTTGGACGAATGGCACACCGTGCAACGCTCTTGAATCACGTTGTGCACTTTGTCGAAACCGGGGCCGGCATTCGAGGCTTGCGCGGATGCCGCCGCAGGGGCTGCGGGTGCCGCAGGTTGCGCCGCTTCGGCCGGTTTCGCGCCACCGCCCAGTGCCGTCTCCGGCAGCGGTTGGTACTCGATTTTCGCCGGTGCCTTGGCCACTTCAGGTGCAGTCGACATCGGCGTCGGGCCGGTGACGTAGGCCAGGCAGATCATGCCCACCGCTGCCACCGGCAGGGTCCAGGCAAACTTGTGGCTGTCGTGACGGGTGTTGAAGTAGTGACGCACCAATACCGCCAACACCGCGATCCCGGCCAGGATCAACCAGTTGTACTGGCTGCCGTAAGTGCTCGGGAAGTGGTTGCTGATCATGATGAACAGCACTGGCAGGGTGAAGTAGTTGTTGTGACGCGAACGCAGCAGACCCTTGGCCGGCAGGGCCGGATCCGGCGTGCGGTTCTCGGCGATCGCCGCGACCAGTGCCCGTTGCGCCGGCATGATGATGCGGAACACGTTGCCGACCATGATGGTGCCGATGATCGCGCCGACGTGCAGGTACGCACCACGACCGCTGAACACTTTGCTGAAGCCATAGGCGGCGGCAATGATCAGCACGAACAGGATGAAGCCGAGCAGGGCGGGTTTCTTGCCCAGGGCCGAATCGCAGAGGAAGTCGTAGACGAACCAGCCGACGATCAGCGAGCCGATACCGATGGCCACGCCTTCAGGACCGCTGAGGCCGCTGCCGGGTGCCACGAGGTAGAGCACCGGGTTGGAGTAGAACACCACGCACAGCAGCGCGATCCCCGACATCCAGGTGAAGTAGGCTTCCCACTTGAACCAGTGCAGGTTGTCCGGCATGGACGGTGGGGCCAGTTTGTATTTTTCCAGGTGGTAGATGCCGCCGCCGTGGATCGCCCACAGATCACCGGCCAGGCCGGTTTTCGGGTTGACGCGGTTGAGGTTGTTCTCCAGCCAGACGAAGTAGAACGACGCGCCGATCCAGGCCACGCCAGTGATCATGTGAACCCAGCGCACGCTCAGGTTCAGCCATTCCAACAGATGTGCTTCCACAGTCTTTACCTCTCGCCTGTCACTCTTGTTGTCGAGTGATCAGACCTTCTCTTATTGGTGGGGGGCGAGGATCAACCGCTCATCCTCTTTGAAAAAATGCTCATCGCAGTTATTGCCTGTGCCACTGCGATCAACCACCAGGAAGTCATCCCGCTTTTCGATCGTCAGCACCGGGTGGTGCCAGACGCCGCGATGGTAATTGATGCCCTGCCTGCCGTTGGTGACGAAGGCGCGGACCAAGCCTGATACAGGTGCATCGCCAACTGGCGCGACCACGATCAGAAAGGGGTTGCCGAGCAGCGGAATGAAAGCCTGGCTGCCCAGCGGATGGCGTTCCAGCATGCAAACGGTCAGCGGCATGTCCTGCGCGTCGGCGCGGAAAATACTGATGATCGCGTTGTCCTCAGGCTGAGCGGTTTCGACCGTCGCCAGTTTGTGGAAGCGCATGGTCGAACCGTTGTTGATCATGAAGTGATCGCTGCCGTCGGTTTCGATCACGTCACCGAAAGGGGCGAAGGCTTCTTTGGTCAGCGGTTCAATCGTCAGTGTGCGCATGCTGTTCTTCTTTTCGTTGAGTGATCGTTCCCACGCTCTGCGTGGGAGTGCAGCCCGTGACGCTCCGCGTCACATCCAAAGCGGACGCAGAGCGTCCATTGATGCATTCCCACGCAGAGCGTGGGAACGATCAGTGCGGTGTTATTTAGCAACCTTGCCCAATACACGCAGGCGGCTCACGCCACCATCCGGGAACACGTTCAGGCGGATGTGGGTGATCGGGCCGAGTGCCTTGATCTGCTCGACGAAGGTGTGTTCGGCGTGCATTTCCAGCTTCTGGCTTGGCAGCAGTTCGCGCCAGAACAGCGACTGGGTTTCGATCTGGCTGTCGGTGCCGCCTTTCACGAACGCGCCCTGGATCGAGCAAGTGTCCGGGTAGTTGCCCTTGAAGTGCAGGGTATCGACGACGATCTTCTCGATCTCGCCCGGATGACCCAGCGCGACGATCACCCAGTCATTGCCTGGTGTGCGACGACGCGCGGTTTCCCAGCCGTCGCCCATGTTGATGCCACGGCCCGGGTTGAGGATGTTGCTCATGCGGCCGAAGTGTTCGTCGGAGCAGGCGAGGGCGCGGCCACCATTGAGGGCTGCTGCCAAGTCCACTTGCTCGTTGTCGCCCACAGCGGACCAGTCGCGGAACGGAATGCCGTATACGCGCAGACGGGCAACACCACCGTCCGGGTAGATGTTGAAGCGCAGGTGGCTGAACGCTTTGTCGTTGCTGATTTCGTGGTAGTGGTGGCTGTTGCCCTGCAACTCGACGGCCGACAGCACTTCGGTCCACTGGGTGTTTTCATCCGGCTCGCCCGAGGCCAGGAAGCACGCTTCCAGCGAGGCCGACGGCGGATAGTTGCCGGTGAAGAATGAAGTGTCGATGTCCACGCCTTTGATCGAACCCGGCACGCCCAGACGGATCACCGCGCTGTCGTAACCTTCGAAGCGCTTGCGGCGCGACTCCCAGCCGTCCATCCACTTGCCGTTGTCATCGAACACGCCCTCCTTCCATACGGCCGGGGTCGGTTGGAACAGACGATTGGCGTCTGCGAACCAGTCATCGGTGACCGAAATGATCTTGGTGCCCAGACGGGCGTCGGCCAGGTTGACGTATTTTTCGAAAGGTACGGCGTAAGCTTTCATTCTTCTTGTCTGCCTTTGATAAGTTGGCTGGGGATGCTCGCAGGGCCCTGGGCGTTTGCGCGTTCATTCACGCTCGGGCCAGGCTTGCTAAAGAGTCAGTAAACGGAACAGGGCAATCTTGTTGATCTCCGCCAGCGCGCATTTGAACTCGGCTTCCACCGAATTGTTGATGCGCGTTTCGAACGCCGCGAGGATCTGATGCCGGTTGCTGCCTTTTACCGCCATGATGAAGGGAAACTTGAACTTGGCTTTGTAGGCGTCGTTCAGCTCGGTGAAGCGCTGGAACTCTTCGGCCGTGCATTGGTGAATACCGGCGCCAGCCTGTTCATTGGTGCTGGCTTCGGTCAGTTGGCCCTGGACGGCAGCTTTGCCGGCCAGGTCCGGGTGAGCGTTGATCAGGGCCAGCTGGCTGGCATGATCGGCGCTCAACAGGATATCGCTCATGCGCTGGTGCAGGGTTTCGATCTCGTCGATCGAAGCGTCCGCACCGAGGTCGTAGGCCTTTTCGGCCACCCATGGCGAATGTTCGTAGATGTCGGCGAAGGCTTTGACGAAAGCGTCGCGGCTCAGGGTCGACGGTTGCAGGGTTTGAAAGCGGCTCATTTTGCAGTCCCTTGGTACGGGTGGGTTTCTTGCCAGTGACGCGCGATGTCGACGCGACGGCTGAACCACACCTGTTCATGACTTTTGGCGTATTCGATAAAGCGCTTGAGCGAAGCGAGGCGACCAGGACGGCCAATCAGGCGGCAGTGCAGACCGATCGAAAGCATTTTCGGCGCCTCGGCACCTTCGGCGTAAAGCACGTCGAACGCGTCTTTGAGGTATTCGAAGAAATCGTCACCCTTGTTGAAACCCTGCACTTGCGTGAAGCGCATGTCGTTGGTGTCGAGGGTGTAGGGGATCACCAGATGCGGTTTGCCGGTCGGGTTGTTCGGCTCCCAGTAGGGCAGGTCGTCGTCGTAGGTGTCGCAGTCGTAGAGGAAACCGCCTTCTTCCATGACCAGGCGACGGGTGTTCGGCCCGGTGCGGCCGGTGTACCAGCCGAGCGGACGTTCGCCGGTCAGTTCGGTGAGGATGCGGATCGCTTCGAGCATGTGCTCACGTTCCTGCGCTTCATCCATGTACTGGTAGTCGATCCAGCGGTAGCCATGGCTGCAGATTTCGTGACCGGCCTCGACCATCGCACGTATCACGTCCGGGTGACGCTGGGCGGCCATGGCCACGGCGAAGATGGTCAACGGAATGTCGAATTCCTTGAACAGCTTCAGAATCCGCCAGACGCCGGCGCGGCTGCCATACTCGTAAAGCGATTCCATGCTCATGTTGCGCGCGCCTTGCAGCGGCTGAGCGGCGACCATTTCGGAGAGGAAGGCTTCGGATTCCTTGTCGCCGTGCAGAATGTTGCGCTCGCCACCTTCTTCGTAATTGAGTACGAAGGACAGGGCGATCCGGGCATTACCCGGCCAGTGTGGGTGAGGAGGGTTACTGCCGTAACCGATCAGGTCGCGTGGGTAGTCAGCGCTCACTGCAGTCTTCCTTCTTGTACGTTGACAGATTGGTGTGGCGGCCTGGCAGGCTGGCGTCACAGCGATGGGCTGATTGTATACAACTTTATTTATATTTTGTAAGCCCGAATTTTCGCATTTTTCACCGGCTGTCATCTTTTGCTGTTAATGGTTCCAGCCTGCAAGAAACCTGCCTGACCAGTCAGCTAATGAATAGAAGGTTCAATGATCAGGCGCTTTGCCTGCGAATTGGTGATAAAGACCCGCATGGCGGGGGTGAAGCGAAAAATGTCGTTTTTATTGTGTACAATTTTTTTGAAAAGTGTCTTAATCAGTCGCTCGCCGCAGCGTTTCATGCTCCGAAACGGTGCGGTCTCCTTTTCAACTGACTTCGGGAGGCGCGAAGTCTGACCGCTTGTTGCGGCCAGGCGCGCAGAATCAATGGGACGTTTGACAACACACGTTTTGGACGCTGCACACGGTTGCCCGGGCAGCTCGATCAAGGTCGAGCTGTACCGCGTTGAAGGATCGCAGCTGGAATTGGTCGCCAGTGCGACAACCAACAGTGATGGCCGGGTCGATGCGCCGTTGCTGCAAGGCGACGATTATCGCACCGGGGTTTATCAGGTGCAGTTCCATGCCGGCGATTACTACCGCGCCCGTGGCGTACAACTGCCCGAGCCGGCGTTTCTCGATGTCGTCGTACTGCGTTTCGGCATTTCCGCCGAGCAGGAGCACTATCACGTGCCCCTGCTGATTTCGCCTTACAGCTATTCCACGTATCGGGGCAGCTGACCCCCAAGCAGCTGCCCCCACCGGGAAGCGACTGCGCATATAGCTTCTTTGGTCTTTCGCCCGCTCACACTGCGGGCTTTTTTTATGCGTTTTTACGGCGCAACTGCCGGCGCAGTCGAGTCTCGGGTCAACGCTCGCGAATAATGAACACCGAGTCTGGCGTGGACGCGACCTTCAATACGCCTCCTATCAGCCATACCACCTTGTTCCGCGTCGCTGCATCGGTCAGTGCGGTGAAAGCGTCCTGACCGATTCTGGCGGGCAAGCTCGGTTCTGTCAGTTCGTTGCCAGGAACGTGAGTCAGGCCGGCTTGACTGATTGCCCCCAGTTTCAAAAAGAAGATTTGATCGTGACCGGCTCGTTTGAATACCAGCGTCGGCATTCTGTGTTCATAGGTCAGTGGAAACAGCTCGTAACCACAGCCGACCAGCAACGCGCCGAGCAATCGCCGCAGATTCAGATCCGATGGATAGGTCTTGTAATGATTCCAGGCGGAGGAGAAGTGCTGTGGATCAAAGGTCAGGCGTTGCAATTCGCTGTCGGTCTGGGAAGGCATCGGGATAAGCCGCTTGCCCCCCAGGTCGATGTCTGGCGCTATGGCGAGCATATTCAGCGGGTCGGCAAAATCAGGTGCTGTGGAAAATGGCAATTGCTTCCATTGATGCAAGACGGCCTGAACGTTGATCAGACCGGTGCCGGTAATCGTCGGGGAATGATCGGCGAGTTCGAATAACCTGCGGGCAACGGCTGTCGTTGTCGCTTGCGAAAAATCAGGGAACGCGCGAGCGACGGACGTTGCTATCGGCTCTTCGAAAAAGCGTTTGCCCGGATGGACTTCACCTGGATCGCTGCCGATTCGAAACGTCGCCACCGGCTGTTGCTCGGGGGCGTTTTTCAGCATGTTCTCGAAAGCGTCGAAACCGCTCGGGAAAAACTCGGGATGACATACGAAATACACGGTGGGCGCCGTATTCGAGCCAACCGGAACGATTGGATAATGCAGCCAGCCAAGCTGTACCGATTCGGTGTGCGCAGGTTTGTTCAGATGCCCCCAGGGAAGCCAGAAATACGGCGTCTGGTCGTTGTCAGAGGACGGATTGGCTGTCGCCGCGGTTAGCGTTTCTACGGCTTCGGCAAGTCGGGGACGCTTGCTCGGGCCAGGTGTTGCCTGATCGGTCTGTTCGCCTGGCTGGCTGGATTGGGCTGGCGTTTGCGATGGCTTCGCCCCTGGCGGTTTTTGTCGCCAGAAAACAGTGCCGGGGATTTGCTCGAAGAAAACGTCGGGTGCATTGCTCGTCGAGGCAAACGCTTGTTGGTATTCGCCATCCTTGTTTTTGCGCACCATGACCGTGCCGTCCACCGTCGTTACGAAGGTCTGCCTGAGTCTGTTGTATCGAAGGCCCTCCGTTGCCAGCTCAGGCTTGCTCAGCGTCATGGCGTCGGCAGGCGAGATGTATGAGGGCAGGTTGGGGGTGGCGGATGCAGGCCGGTTGGATAGCCTCTCGGGCCGCCGGATCTGCCAAGTCGTCTGACCCTCGAGGCGCGTCAGGGGCAGGCCGGGCACACCGGGTGCGAAGGTCAGAGGCACATGATAATTGCCTTGCCCGTCCTGCTCGACGACGAACTGGCCTTCATTAGCGATCTGAGCGTACGTGCGCTGATCCGGTCCGGTGAACAAACCTTCGTTCTGCGCCACTGGCACCAGTTCGTGGAAACGCTCTTGCGGCCAGGCGATTGCGTTACGAGTGGCGCTGAAGTTTTCCGTTGCATCCGGCAGGGCGTGAACAGTAACCGTGGGCGGTGTGCTGGCTGCGGCAGATGTGCTTGCCGCTTGACTGACGGCCGGTGAATCGATGCCCAGAAGCAGGGCGTCAGGCATGTCCAGGCCCATACGGCTGACGAGAGGCGGTGAGCCGGAATGTCCAGCATCGGGGGCATTGGGTGGTTTTACTGCAGGGACTTTTTTGGGTGACTTGGCCATGGGGAATGCTCGGTAAAAGAGCGCGCAGACGCGTGCAAATGCCGCGTAGACAGCAACGCTCGAAAAAATGGGTTTATTGACGAACGACCGGCGAACTACGCGGGAGGCACTTTCATCACAGAAACGGGGCCGAAAATGTTGGTTTGGTGGTTGCAGCGATTCACCACCCTTAAAGCAGACTTTTCGATGCGGGATTTGTCGGCACGCAATACCCAGCCATGCGCGGCAAAGTTGTAGCCCACGCGCGCGGTCTGGTCGTTAAGGCAGATAATGTTCCAGGCTTTGACTTCGTCATTGGCCAATGCGGCAAGAGCTTGCGGGAGTGCTTTTGAGGCGTCGGGCTCTTCGAAAAAACGTGCATCGAGACCATCCAGATAGACACGGTCAAAGACCAGATCGACCGTATGTACAACTCCACCGGTGGTAATAACGCGGATATGGTCTATCAAGTCCTCGCTTTCATAGACAGGCAGATAAAAAGTGGTAGTGCCGATGGAGAGCCGGTTTTCTTCCAGTTTTATATCGACTTCGCCGAGCTGCGTTGCATCAAGTTCCCAAGTGGATGAGTAGGGAAGCCGCTCTTTGGCATTGGCGAGCGCGCCAGGAGTCGAGAGTCTGATAGTCATGTCAGGCAGTACGTGGATGAGATAACTCGCACCCACTCCTTCATAGGCGTCCATGCTGGTTTGCACGGCCAGTGGTATCGGCATTGCGCAACTCCTCAAAGTGCCAAGCGAGTAACCCGCTTTCTCAGGCAGCGCATAAAAGCACTGTCGAGAACGACCCGTGAGTGGCACTTTCATCTGGGTTACCCAATGCCTCGAGACCGAGAAGTCAGTAAAGGCTGGCGGGATGTCGGTTTCCGTTGTAAGACCAGCGTTTGCAACGACACCGTCCCTGAAAATCAACACATAACGGCCGAACGGTCGAACGGCCATGGTTCGCAGGATCTTGGTGATATTGTCGTGATCGTCCTCGTTACGCGCAGCCGAGTAATAATTCAGCTTGATGGTCTTCGCGCCGAAGTGATAGACGAGATGGCAACCGACAGTCAGTCGGTATGACTTGGGTTTCTCGGAGAAAAAATGCGCCTCGGCTTTTGTCAGCTCATCACTGGT
Organism: Pseudomonas sp. Sample_23; assembly: GCF_004307595.1. Taxonomy (NCBI): domain Bacteria; kingdom Pseudomonadati; phylum Pseudomonadota; class Gammaproteobacteria; order Pseudomonadales; family Pseudomonadaceae; genus Pseudomonas; species Pseudomonas sp. Sample_23. The sequence goes on along the minus strand of NZ_RCNX01000062.1, from coordinate 43,174 downwards.
GAAGTCCAGATATATCCGGGTTATGACATCCGGACGTAAAACCGCGTAGAAAGTGTTGGCCTTGCCGGTTCTCGGTACGTAATAGCTCGCTTCCTTGCGATGTCGGATCCAGCATTCCGGCGCATAAATAATGATCGGTGTTACCGGTTTGCCACGTTTGACGAAAATTTCCGGTATATCAGCGGTGTGGCCATCCGGGATTGTTTCAGGCAGGTCAAGCCTGAAATGGCAATCATCACTGGTTATGAAAATCAGATTTTTGTTGCTCAGCTTTCTCGTGCCTTCGTATTTCTTGTAAACGTCATGAATGGTCAATACGTTTTTGGGATTGTCTTGGATTTCGAAGCCTGAGCGGATGACCAGGTCATTGCCCTCGATAGCCCAGGACTCAATCAGGTCCTTGCGCCAATTCATCACGATATAACTGGTCTGTTCACCATCATCGATGATGGAAAAACGACCAGCCACATGCGCAATGTAATATTGATCCGCACCGGCGCCTCCCGACGCTTTTGCTTTTTCGTGGGAGAGGAATATCTGATCGTCTCCGGCGCCAGCTTCAATGATGTCGCTGCCCCGTGATTTGATGACGTTGTTTTGCGCAGTGCCGGTTACTACGCTTGCTGCGCGATGGACTGTTTCAATATTTTCGATACTGTCCAGCAAACTGTGCAGGATGGATATCTTGTTATTCTCGGCATCGACATCGCTGGTGATGATCTGCAATGTTCCGGCCAGCAAATCTATGTCATAGCCAGTTCTGTTCGTATCACGAGAGGAGTAATTGCCGCCAAGTACCAGTGTGTCATTTCCTGCGCCGCCGCTGAGCGTTGAATATTCTGCGACATGACTGTCCTTTTCGAGGAAAGCGGCTGCGTTCTCAAACAGGAACTGGTCATTGCCTTCACCGCCCGACAGTTGTTTTTTTCCTGACTTGTAATAGAACGTGTTGGGTTTTTTTTCTACACCTTTGATCGAGTCGTTACCCTCGCTGAGAAACCACAGGTTGTTTTTGCCCTCTGCCGCAACTCCCAGTTCCGCACCGGGTGTATCTTTTGTAACCCCTGCGCTTGCATCAATGATGTCATCGGTGCCTACCACTTCAGGGACATTGACCGACTCCCACGCATCCTGTTTGGTCCACCAGTTTCGTTTCCAGACCCGCGTCGGTTTCAGGCGTACATCAAACTTGCCATTGACGATGGCTTCGGTGCTCTCTTTCAAGGGGCCATCGAGTAGCGTTCTCGCGGTCTTTTTTAACTGCAATGAGTGTTGAAGTAGTGTTTTGGCCTTGATATAGCGGTTTTGAACGCTTTCGTCGACGTCCATCATGCAGAACGAAAACCATCCGCTACGCCACCGCTCATCAACGGTTAATTCGATGTAGTCATCTATGTCGTCAACGATCCGTACCGCACCGTAGACCTGCGAGCCAATGGCGAGAATCGCGCCGGCTGCAAGCCCGACGGGGCCGGCAAACGAGAAACCGGCCATCGCGGCAGTGCCGAGAATGACAGTCATGGCTGCACTGGTAATGCTCAGGCCAGCGCTGACGTAATGATCCATAGCCTCTTTGCCGGTGGCATTCTCAGCGGCATTCATGGACCTGACGGCGGTAAAGATGTCGAAGGGCAGCGTCAGCATGCCGCCGACCAGACCGCCCGATCGACCCAGTCTGAGTGCGAAGCGTGTTCGGGCGAAGTCCCGGTAAGCATTCTGTCCGGCTGTGAGCATCTGCGTGGCTATTTTACTGACCGTGACATCGGCCGCGATGGAGGCCAGTTCCGATGCAATGCCCGCGCTGTTTATCGCTACTTCAGCACGGTTATCGGCTTTGATCGCATCGATTACGCCACGAATCCCGATGAAAATGCCGAAGCCCTGGATGCCCACGCTGGAGCCCAGCGTCGCGTAACTTTTGGTCAATGCGGCCCAGCGGGGATGATGTTTGGGGACGTGCACGTGTTGTAGATCAAGCGACTGCGCTGCGCTCAGAAGTTTTACCAGTTTGTCGCGGTAATTGCCGGCGACCTTTTCATTGGCATTGTTTTCCCTCAATAGCTGAGGGGCGCCAAGCGGGCGCTGGCTGGCCATTTCAAACAGGAGTGTGGGTAACAAGTAGCTATCGCTGCCCGTTGAAGTTTTCAGAAAGTGTTCAACTTTATTGGCGTCGAACTGCAGGCTATTGATAAAAGAAAGTTTGGGTCGGCGAAAGAAGCTGTTCTTGCCATTCAATGGCTGGCCGTCAATGGTCGCGCCTAGTCCGTCGAGTGCGGTACGGGTAATCGAAATATCGCCAATTTCCAAAGGGCCGAACACTTCGTCCACCATTTGCAATTGACTCGATTTTCCATTGGTTTGGCCATGGTCGATGGTTGAAGGCTTGTATTCGTTGGATTCATAGCCCAAATCCATAATTATGACGGTATCGGAAACAGGTTGCGTGTCCGCATGTATTGCAGGGTCGGTTTGTGCTGTTGCTTCGCGTATAAGTGTGGCCATTAGAACTTCCTTGTTCCGGCAATTGTTGTTAAGGCCAAGGATATTACGTTGGCCTTTCGAGGCCTGTATATCGAAGGGTTGTTGCTATCTATTGCATATCAGGGATTGGATGTTGCTCGCACTTAATGGATTTATGAACAACATGATCCTGCCCGAGATCCATTCCGGCAGGATAATCAATAGTGGCGCTTTTCAGTCAGTGGCTGCCAAGCAACGACGCCGCGCCAGCACCACCAAACAGTCCGGCACTCACCCGATTGAACCAACTCTGGCCTTTGCCGCTGCGCAAATAACGTGCGGCACCATTGGCACCCAGACCGTAAGCCAGTTTGCAGCACAGATCGAGCACTACCCAGGTCGCAATCATGATCAGTAATTGCGGCAGAAACGGTTGGTCTGCGCGGAGGAACTGTGGCAGAAACGCGGCGAAAAACAGGATGTCTTTAGGGTTGCTCGCACCCAGGACAAAAGCGCGTCCGAACAATGTGCGAAAACGCGGCACCGGTGCGGCTTCGGGTACTTCGGCGCCCGTCGATGGCTGACGCGACTGCTGCCAGCTCTGCCAGGCGAGATAAAAAAGGTACAGCGCACCGATGATTTTCAGCGCGCTGAACAACTGTTCCGAGGCCAGCAACAGAGCGCCAAGCCCCAGTGCCGAAGCGCTGAGCAGGCAGATCGAGGCGATCACGCCACCCAGGAACGCGGGGTACGACCGGCGCAAACCGTAATTCAGACTGTTGCTGATCATCAGCAATGACAGTGGCCCCGGGATCAGGATCACCACCAGTGCAGCGCCACTGAACAGCAGCCAGGTTTCCAGACTCATCGTTTTGCTCCTTTGTTGTTATCGGGATGTGCAAAAGCCCCACCGGTGAGGGTGAGGCTGGTTTGAAGCCTGAACCGCGCAGCGCTTACAGGAAGATGAACTTGGCGATGAAGATCGCGCAGAGCACCCACAGGCTGACGGAAATTTCCTTGTACTTGCCGGTGCCGGCCTTCAACGCGACGTAGGTAATAAAGCCCAGCGCGATGCCGTCGGCGACGGAGAAGGTCAGCGGCATCATGATCGCCGTGACAATCGCCGGAATGGCGTCGGTCGCCTCGTCCCATTCGATGTGGGCCATGCCGCCCATCATCAGCATCGCCACGTAAATCAGGGCGCCTGCCGTGGCATAAGCGGGAATCATGCCAGCCAGCGGTGCGAAAAACATGGCCGCTATAAATAGCACACCCACGGTGACGGCGGTAAGACCAGTCCGACCACCAGCGGCTACGCCGGCGGCACTTTCCACGTAACTTGTCACTGGGGGCACGCCAACCACCGCGCCGAATACGCTGGATGCGCTGTCGGCCTTCATGGCTCGGGAAAGGTTCTCGATGCGACCGTCAGCGGCGACAAGGTTGGCGCGCTGGGCCACGCCCATCAGCGTGCCGGCGGTGTCGAACATGTGCACGAAGAGGAAGGCGAGCACCACGCTGATCATACTGACGTTGAACACGCCGGCGACGTTCATTGCCATCCAGGTCGGCGCCAGGCTCGGCGGCGCGGACATGATGCCCTCGTAATGGACCAAACCCAGGCCCCAACCGGCGAGGGTAACGGTGATGATGCTGATCAGAATCGCACCGAACACGCGGTGGTAACTGAGGATCGCGATCATGAGGAAGCAGATCGCAGCGAGCAGTGGGCCGGGTTCGCGCAGCGAGCCAAGTTTGATCAGTGTGGCCGGGCTGTCGACGACGATACCGGCAGTCTTCAGCCCGATCAGGCCCAGAAACAGACCGACACCGGCGCCCATGGCAAACCGCAGGCTGACCGGGATGCTGTTGAGCAGCCACTCGCGAATCCGCGAAAAGGTCAGGAACATGAACAGCACGCCGGAGACGAACACCGCGCCGAGGGCGGTTTCCCAGTTGTAGCCCATGGTGCCGACCACGGTGTAAGTGAAGAAAGCATTGAGGCCCATGCCCGGCGCCAGGCCGACCGGCCAGTTGGCGTAGAGCCCCATCAACAGGCAGCCCAATGCGGCAGCGATACAGGTGGCGACGAAGGCTGCACCGTGATCGATGCCGGCATCGGCCATGATGTTCGGGTTGACGAAGATGATGTAAGCCATGGTGATGAAGGTTGTCAGACCGGCAATCAGCTCGGTCTTCACCGTGGTGCCATGCAAGCTGAGTTTGAACAGACGCTCCAGCAAGCCATTGCGTAATGGCGGCGTGAGCTCGAGCGGCGGTGCTTCGGATTTGCGGCTTTCCACAGCGAGTACTCCTCAAGAGTTTTATTGTTATTTCCAGGGCCGGACCCATGAGGGGTGGCAGCGGCCCTTTGAGGCATACGCGAATTTGTTGACCGTGTAGTCAGGAACTCGCACGCAGTGGATTATGCTTTTGTGTACAAATAAAGCAAATATTGTTTTGGTTTTTGTCGCCGATTTTTTTGCTGATAGGGATATATGGCCCCAGGATGGCTTCGCGAGCAGGCTCGCTCCCACCTTTGTAAAGCGTTCCCCTGTGGGAGCGAGCCTGCTCGCGAAGAGGGCGGTCCTGTCAATCGAGATGCGTCTGACTGCCCCCAAGCGCCAGATTCACCGCCAACCACCCATTCACCGCCGCTTCCCCAGCCTCGGCAAACACCCGCTCAAGCAATTTCACCTGCTCACGGCGCAACGCCTGCTCGAACTTCGCGCCTTCCGCCGTCAGCTCAAGCAGGCGCTTACGCTTGTCCGTCTGTGAAGCGACGCTGTCGACCAGATGCATTTCCTGCAACTGGCGCAGGGGCATGTTCAACGCTTGTTTGCTCACGCCCAGCAGGGCCAGCAACTCTTTCACACTCAGGTTCGGATAGCGCGCGATGAAAAACACGATGCGCTGATGTACCCGCGAGAGTCCGCGGCGCTCGAGCATTTCATCCGCCTTGGCCGTGAACGCCTGATAGCCGAAGAAGAACGCTTCCATGGCCTGTTGCTGACTTGCGGGGTTTTTAAGGTCAAGCATGTTGACGTACTCGCTCAAGATGTCGTAGTTTCAGTCAACCAGTTTGACTCATTTTTTACCTGCCTCGCTACGGTGACCACCATGGCTTTTTCCGAACGTGTCTCGCGCCTGAAAAGTTCTTTGATCCGAGAAATCCTCGCCGCCGCCCAGCGTCCAGAGGTGATGTCGTTTGCCGGCGGTTTGCCCGCTGAGACGATGTTGCCGAAGGTGGAGTGGGACGAGATGCCGCTGTCGCTGGGGCAGTACGGCATGAGCGAAGGCGAGCCGGCCTTGCGCGAGGCGCTGGCGGCAGAGGCGAGGGCGCTGGGCCTTGAATGCGAGGCGAGTCAGGTGCTGGTGGTCAGCGGCTCGCAGCAAACCCTGGATCTCGCGGCCAAGCTGTACATCGACAAGGGCACGGAAATTCTGTTGGAGGCGCCGACTTATCTGGCCGCGCTGCAAATCTTCCAGCTGTTCGGCGCCGACTGCCTGACTGTGGCGCAGGAAGCCGACGGCCCAAATCTGGCGCAATTGCGTAATCGTTTAGAGCAGCATCGCCCGGCGTTTATCTACCTGATCCCGACTTTCCAAAATCCTTCCGCCGTGCGCTACAGCGAGGCCAAGCGCGCCGCAGTCGCGGCATTGCTCGATGAATTTGGCGTCACGCTGATTGAAGATGAGCCATACCGCGAACTGACTTTCGATGGTGGCAGCGCGAAGCCGATTGCCGCGCGTCTGAGAAAAGCCAGCTGGATCTACACCGGCACCGTGTCGAAAACCTTGCTCCCGGGTTTGCGTGTCGGTTACTTGATCGCCAGTCCGGATCTGTTCCCGCACCTGCTCAGACTCAAGCAATCGGCGGACCTGCACACCAATCGCATCGGCCAGTGGCAGGCGCTGCAATGGATCGGCTCGCAGAAGTATCAACAGCATTTGAGCGAGTTGCGGGATTTCTATCGGCAGCGGCGCGATGCGTTTCAGTTGGCGCTGGAGGAGCATTTTGCCGATCTGGCTGAGTGGAACATGCCCCAGGGCGGGCTGTTTTTTTGGCTGACGTTGAAGCAACCGCTGGACACCCGGTCATTGCTCAATGAGGCGTTGGCCAATGATGTGGCATTCATGCCCGGTGAGCCGTTCTTTCCTGAGCCGGACAAGCATCATGGGCATTTGCGCTTGAACTTCAGCCACATTGATCCGGCGCGGCTGGATGAGGGGTTGAAGCGGTTGGCGGCGGTGGTGCGGCGGGCGCAGATGGAGAGGGCGGCCTAGCAAAAACGCCGGCTCAAGGGCCGGCGTTGTCAGTGCGGGCCTCTTCGCGAGCAGGCTCGCTCCCACAGGACGGGATGCGTTTCAAGGGTGGGAGCGAGCCTGCTCGCGAAAGCGGCTAGCGCTCCAACCCATTAACATCAGACCGCCGCAAACCGCTTATCCAGGTAATCGATAATCACCTTGGATTCATACATCCAGGTGGTTTGCCCATTCTCGTCGATACGCAGGCAAGGCACTTTGATTCGGCCACCCTGTTCCAGCAGAGTCTGGCGATCCTGCTCGTTGTTCTTCGCGTCTTTCAGTGCCACCGGCACATTCAGACGATGCAGGGCGCGGCGGGTTTTCACGCAGAAGGGGCAGGCGTGAAACTGATACAGCGTCAGATCTTTCGCGGCAGCGTCGACTTGCGCCTGAGCAGCAGCGGGGCGTTTTTTCTTGCCCGGGCGGGTGATGAAATCGATGAAGATAACCAGTTGGCCGAGGCCGACACGAAGCGCTTTGACGAACACGTTGAAAGCCTCACGGTGCAAATGAAGAAAGGCGCGCAGCTTACCCGATTTTTCACAGGCGAAAAAAAACCGGCGATCAACGCCGGTTCTTTTCTGTTGCGAATTACTTGATGAGGCTGAGGAATTCGCTACGGGTCGCCGCGTTTTCACGGAATTCACCGAGCATCACCGAAGTGATCATCGACGAATTCTGCTTTTCGACGCCGCGCATCATCATGCACATGTGCTTGGCTTCGATCACCACGGCCACGCCCAGCGCGCCGGTCACTTGCATCACGGCATCGGCGATCTGGCGGCTGAGGTTTTCCTGAATCTGCAGGCGGCGCGCGTACATATCGACGATCCGCGCAACCTTCGACAGGCCCAGCACTTTGCCGCTCGGGATATAGGCGACATGCGCCTTGCCGATGAACGGCAGCAGGTGGTGTTCGCACAACGAATACAGCTCGATGTCCTTGACCAGCACCATTTCGCTGTTGTCGGAGCTGAACAGGGCACCATTGGTGACCTCTTCGAGCGTCTGTGCATAACCACGGCAGAGGTACTGCATGGCTTTGGCGGCACGCTTTGGCGTGTCGAGCAGGCCCTCGCGGGACACGTCCTCGCCCAATTGGCCGAGAATCGCGGTGTAATTCTGTTCCAGGGACATGAAACTACCTGTGGGGATTTTCGCAAAGGGCAAGGGTACGGTGGCGGACACAACCCTGCAAGTTCGGTGTGACGGCTTTATTCGTCGCGGCCTTCCATCATCGTCCGTTTCAGCATCACATAAACCGCGCCGGCGCCGCCGTGGCGGGCCTGGCAGGAGCAGAAACCGAGCACTTGCGCATGCTGGCGCAGCCAGGTGTTGACGTGGCTTTTGATCATCGGCCGCTTGCCATCCAGGCGCACAGCCTTGCCGTGAGTCACGCGCACGCAGCGGATTTCGAATTTGGTTGCTTCGGCGAGAAAGGCCCAAAGCGTCTCCCGGGCCTTTTCCACGCTCATGCCGTGCAGGTCGAGACTGCCTTCGAACGGGATCTGCCCGACCTTGAGCTTGCGCATCTGGCTTTCCTGCACGCCGTCGCGGGACCACATCAGCTCGTCTTCCGGGCCGACGTCGATCACGAACTGGTCGGACAAGCCGTCAATGATGGTGGTGTCGCTGCGCACGGTGGCGGACTGACGCAGCTTGGCGATCTGCGCGCGGTCAGCCTTGGGTTTGCCGGTGTCGGCGCGGTCGTGCTTGATCGGCTTGACGCCCTGGATGGCACTTTTGAACAGAGAAAAATCGTCGTCTTGCATGTCAGCCTCCGCGAAGGGCGGCCAGTTTACCCAAGTCGACAGAAAACGGCCCGGCAAAAAGCCAGGCCGTTGGGTCAGTCGTGTTTTTTCATCAGATGCGGGGACATGTTCAGTTCCCGCGATTGCCGTGCGCGACGGCGGCAGCGGCGCCACAGAGCAACGCCGAAGTACAGAAACAGCAAGCCGACGGCAAGCATGATTGCCGAGCCCAGCGGTGATGCGTTCAGGTCACCCAGCGCCGGCGGGCGGCCGAGCAGGCTGGCGGCGCCGGCCATCGCCAGCAGCACGCCGAACGTCGCCAGAATGGCCGAGATCGCCGCGCCAAATCGAAAACGCCAGTTGCTTTGGCCTTTGGGCCGCAAACGGCGTGCGTCAAATCCATCGGATAACTTCATTCCGACCTTCCTCAATGGTATCGGCCCTTCGACCGGGAGTTGACCGGGTTGTTCCTGAGGCTATGGCATTTGCGGCAAATCAGCGGATATAGCGGATGAGCGGCGCCAACGCACCGCTCACAAGGGCAGGATCAGATCAGGTCCTGAGTCTTGGCCAGCGTGGCGAAGTTGTCGGCCATGATCGCCATTTCCGCTTCCTGCACGCGTTCGGCGCTGAGCACGCCGCCCTTGAACGGCAGATCGCGGGTCGCGCAGGCGTCTTCGACCAGGGTGCAGCGGAAACCGAGGTTCTTCGCCGCGCGCACGGTGGTGCTGACGCTGGAGTGACTCATGAAACCGCAAACGATCAGATCCAAAGAGCCGAGGTTCTGCAGGCGCTCGAGCAGTTCGGTGCCATGGAACGCGCTCGGCAGCAGTTTGCCGATAATGGTTTCATCGCCTTGCGGTTCGAGACCGGGGATGAATTCGCCGCGTTCGCCCTGCGGGTCGAACAGGCCACCAACGGTGCCGAGATGACGCACGTGCACGATCGGCCGACCGGCGGCACGGGCTGCGGCAACCACTTGTTTGATGTTCGCGACGGCCGCGTCCATGCCGCTCAGGGCCAGCGGGCCACTGAGGTATTCCTTCTGGGCATCGATGATGACCACGGTGGCATGGCTCAGGGTGGCCGCTGCGTAACCGCGACCGCTGAGTTGAAACATCGTTTTTGGAACGGACATTCTGGGGCTCCTCGGGGTGGGGCTTTTGCGACATTGTCCTCTGGCTGAGCGGTTCTGTGAATCGCTACCATCGTAGGCGCCGTCGTTCTTGGCCTGCAGCCTTGTCAAGTTACACGTTCCGTTCAATGCCTGATGCAAAAAAAAGAAAACTCCTACCGGAACCGCGTGGTTTTTCCTGCGTCGTCGTCGCGCGTTTTGGCTGCTAGAATCGCCAGTCGTTTTTTCTGGAGTTCTACGCCGTGATCACTTCCCGACTTCGTACCCTGCGCGACCATATCCGTTGGGCCGTCAGCCGCTTCCATGGGGAGGATCTGTTTTTCGGTCATGGCACCGACAACGCCTGGGACGAGGCGCGCCAGTTGGTACTGGGCGCTTTGCACCTGCCTTGGGAAATCGCCGACAGCTATCTTGATTGCGCGCTGGAAGATGACGAACTGGTCAATCTGCAGCGCTTGCTCAAGCGCCGCATCGAAGATCGCGTTCCCACCGCCTATCTGCTCGGCGAGGCGTGGTTCTGCGGCATGTCGTTCATCGTCGACCCGCGCGTGCTGATCCCGCGTTCGCCGATTGGTGAACTGATCGAAAACCGCTTTGCACCGTGGATCGGCAACGAACCGGCGCGGATTCTCGACCTGTGCACGGGTTCCGGCTGCATCGGCATTGCCTGCGCTTTCGAATTCCAGAATGCCGAAGTGGTGCTCGCGGACCTGTCGTTCGAAGCGCTGGAAGTGGCCAACCAGAACATCGAGCGCCATGGCGTCGATGAGCGCGTCTACACCGTGCAGGGTGATGGTTTCGATGGCTTGCCGGGTCAGCGTTTCGACCTGATCGTGTCGAACCCGCCCTACGTCGACGCCGAAGATTTCGCCGACATGCCGGACGAATATCAGCACGAGCCGGAACTGGGCCTGGCCTGCGGTGATGATGGTCTGAATCTGGTCCGGCGCATGCTCGCCGAAGCGGCGGATCACCTGACCGAGAAAGGTTTGTTGATTGTCGAGGTAGGCAACAGCCAGGTGCACGTCGAGGCGTTGTACCCGGAAGTCGATTTCGCCTGGCTGGAGTTCCAGCGCGGCGGGCATGGCGTGTTCATGCTGACCGCCGAGCAGTGCCGCGCGCATCAGGCCCTGTTCGCGTCCCGCGTCTAAGGTTGTGACAGATCGTTCCCACGCTCCGCATGGGAACGATCAGTACGCGCTCAAGCCCTCAGCGGTGTGTAGCAATCCAGATCAACAACCCCGCCTGAAACACCGCAAACGCCACCAGACACGTAATGGTGAAACGCAACCCGGCATCTTCGCGCTTGAACTTGCTGACTTTTTCTTCCTGCTTCTTCAGCTTCACTTCCTGCTCGGCGAGATTCTGTTCGGCCTGCTGCAGCATCTGCGCGGCTTCAAGAATTTCGACGATCTGCAGCTTTTCGCTGTTCCAGTCACCGAGCAGATCACCGACCTGCACCGCCTTGATGCTGCCTTTCAAATGCTGGGCATCGGCGTAAGCCACATCGAAACCGTGCACGCGCAGGAAATGGTCGCGACGCAAGCGAGTGTCTTCGTTGAGCGCGTCCTTGTTGTTCAGGTCCATGCCTTCAACGGTGTAGCCGGGCCAGCGCTTTTTCGCCCAATTGATGCCTTGCGCAGCCATGAAGCGGCCGATACCGCGATTCAGCGGTTCGATCTGCAAGCCACTGTCGGGACCGAAACTCACTCGTTTGCTCGCGTGGTCGACCCACACATCGAGATGATTCTGCTCTTTGCGCACGCGCTGGTTGGGCAGCTTGATCGCCATGCGCATCAGGCTGCGCTCTTTGCTGTTGCGCTCGGCGTAACCGAATTCGACAAAGCGCAACGGCCGGCCGCCGGTGTTGCGGTCGGTCTGCAGCGGCGCCAGGCGGAGCATCTTGTGGTGCTCGGCCTGAACGTCCGCCCACGGCAGTTCGACCGCTGGCGATGCGTCTTTTTCAGCGCTGGTGTCGGGTGAAGTCTGGGTTTCAGTCATAACGGCGAGATCCTGTCCAAGCCCTGCTTGCCGCCAGACGTTGCGCTGGCGACAAAGGCTTATCGGCCGTTTTCTGTGAGGCTGGAGGGTAAAACGCAGTTAACTTGCACGAATTCCGTCAATAAATTCGATGACGGCGGCGCCCAGTTCGGCGGCCAGGGGCAAATTCGGGTCCTTGTAGGAGGCCAATTGCCGCTTCATGTCGTTGTGGACGATGCGCAGCACATGATTCATGCCTTCGATCACCGTCAGTTGCGCGTCCGGTTTCGCCGCCTTGAGCAGCTTCGCGTCCTCGGTGCCGACCTGAATGTCGTTGCTGCCTTGAACGATCAGTGCCGGCATTTTCAGCTGGGCAAAGGCTTGCGCCGGGTCCTGACGGAACAGCGAAATCAGGTACGGCTGCACGCTCGGGCGAAAGATCACCTGCAACGGTTGCGGCACGTTGTCATCGGTGTGGCCGGCCTTGAGGCTGTCGAGCAGTTCGTTGCTGCGCAGCATCAATGGTGGCGGCAGGCTTCGCGCCAACTGTTCGCGGATGACCTGATCGACCGGGCGCGCGCTGCCGGACAGCGAGATCACCGCCGCTGCGTCCAGCTTCGGCGCGGCGAGACTGGCAATCAGCGCGCCTTCGCTGTGGCCGAGCAGAATCAGTTTGCCGAAACGCGGATCGGCCTTGAGCTTCTGCCCCCACGCCACCGCGTCCGCCGCATAGCTTTCTACTGACAGATCACGTTCATCGGGAGCGGCCGCCAGGCTCGCCGCAACGCCACGCTTGTCGTAGCGCACGCTGGCGATGTTGTGTTTGGCCAGCACCCAGGCCAAGCGCTTGAGGCTGTCATTGCGCCCGCCGTCGGGGTTGTTTCCGTCGCGATCTGTAGGACCCGAGCCAGAAATCATCAGAACAATCGGCACCGGGCTGTCGGACTTGGGCAGCAACAGCGAACCGAAAAGTTCGCCGCTGCCGGTGTCCAGAGTGACCGGGCGCTGTAGGACTGTCGCTTGGGCAAAGCCGGTAAAGAGGGTAAGACTCAAGATCAGAACTCGCAGCATCATCACGCCATCATTGGTCAAGGTGCCGGTTGGACTCGCCAGCACCACTAAGGTTCGAGGATGAACTACTCGGTTAGCCTGCGTATACTGGCGCGCATCAAGAATTCGGGTTTGATTTCACGGAGCGTCCTGCATGTCCGGCAATACCTACGGCAAGTTGTTCACTGTCACCACCGCTGGCGAAAGCCATGGTCCGGCGTTGGTCGCCATTGTCGACGGCTGCCCGCCGGGCCTGGAGATTTCCCTGGAAGATCTGCAGCGCGACCTCGATCGCCGCAAGCCTGGCACCAGCCGCCACACCACCCAGCGCCAGGAAGCCGATGAAGTCGAAATCCTCTCCGGCGTGTTCGAGGGCCGCACCACGGGTTGCTCGATCGGCCTGCTGATTCGCAATACCGACCAGAAGTCCAAGGACTACTCGGCGATCAAGGACCTGTTCCGCCCGGCACACGCCGATTACACCTATCACCACAAATACGGCGAGCGCGATTATCGCGGCGGTGGCCGCAGTTCGGCGCGGGAAACCGCCATGCGCGTAGCGGCCGGTGCGATCGCCAAGAAGTATCTGGCCAGTCAGGGCATCGTCATCCGCGGCTACATGAGCCAGCTCGGCCCGATCGAAATACCGTTCAAGACCTGGGATTCGGTCGAAGAAAACGCTTTCTTCAGCCCTGACCCGGACAAGGTCCCGGAGCTGGAAGCCTACATGGACCAGTTGCGCCGCGATCAGGACTCGGTCGGGGCGAAGATCACCGTGGTCGCCGAAGGCGTGATGCCGGGCCTTGGCGAGCCGATTTTCGATCGCCTCGACGCCGAACTGGCCCACGCGCTGATGAGCATCAACGCAGTCAAAGGCGTGGAGATCGGCGCCGGTTTCGCCTGTGTCGCCCAGCGCGGCACCGAACACCGCGATGAACTGACGCCGGAGGGTTTTCTCAGCAACAACGCCGGCGGCATCCTCGGTGGCATCTCGTCCGGCCAGCCAATCGTTGCGCATCTGGCATTGAAACCGACCTCGAGCATCACCACCCCGGGCCGCTCGATCGACGTGAATGGCAACCCGGTCGACGTGATCACCAAGGGTCGTCACGACCCTTGCGTCGGTATCCGCGCGACGCCGATCGCCGAAGCGATGATGGCCATCGTGCTGATGGATCACCTGCTGCGCCACCGTGGGCAGAACGCCGATGTGCGCGTGAGCACGCCGGTGCTGGGCCAGCTCTGATGGCTGCGCTCAAAGCCGCTGCGGTATAACCGGCGTGGCGGCGCTTCCTTACTGGCGGCTGTCCAGTTTCTATCTGTTCTATTTCGCCTTGCTCGGTTCGACAGCGCCGTTTCTGGCGCTGTACTTCGATCACCTCGGCTTCAGCGCCGCGCGCATCGGCGAGCTGGTGGCGATTCCGATGCTGATGCGCTGTGTGGCGCCGAACATCTGGGGCTGGCTCGGCGATTACACCGGCAGGCGTCTGGCCATCGTGCGCTTTGGCGCGGTCTGTACGTTGCTGACCTTTTCGCTGATTTTCGTCAGCCAGACCTACGCCTGGCTGGCGATGGTCATGGCCCTGCATGCGTTCTTCTGGCACGCGGTGCTGCCGCAGTTCGAAGTCATCACCCTCGCGCATCTGCAGGGGCAAACATCGCGCTACAGCCAGATTCGCCTGTGGGGCTCGATCGGTTTCATCATCACTGTGGTAGTGCTGGGTCGGCTGTTCGAATGGCTGAGTCTGGACATCTACCCGGCGGCACTGGTGCTGATCATGGCCGGTATCGTTCTCAGCAGCCTGTGGGTGCCGAATGCGCAGCCGGCGCAAGGCAATCGGCCGGCGGGCGAGGGCTTTCTCAAGCAATTGCGCCATCCCGGCGTGTTGGCGTTTTATGCCTGCGTCGCGCTGATGCAGGTCAGCCACGGGCCGTATTACACCTTTCTGACTCTGCACCTTGAACGCCTCGGTTACAGCCGTGGCGTCATCGGCATGCTTTGGGCCGTGGGTGTGGTGGCGGAAGTGCTGATGTTCATGGCCATGAGCCGCATTCTGGCGCGCTTTTCCCTGCGCCGGGTGCTGCTGGCGAGTTTCCTGCTGGCGGCGTTGCGTTGGGTGCTGCTCGGTTCGTTTGCGGAGTTTCTCTGGGTGCTGTTGTTCGCCCAAGTGCTGCACGCAGCGACTTTCGGCAGCTTTCATGCGGCTGCCATCGCTTTCGTGCAACGTAGTTTCGGCGCCCGCCAGCAAGGCCAGGGCCAGGCGCTGTATGCGGCACTGGCCGGCACCGGCGGGGCGCTCGGCGCGCTGTATTCCGGCTACAGCTGGAACGCCCTCGGCGCGACATTGACCTTTAGTATTGCCAGTCTCGCAGCGCTTGCCGCTGCCGTTATCATTGCCACATGTATGCAAGAGGACAGGCCATGAGCCTTAGCCGTGAACAGCTCGCCCAGCAGATCGTTGACGCCGGACGTTTTCTATATGGCCGTGGCTGGTCACCAGCCACCAGCAGCAACTATTCGACGCGCCTGTCGCCGAGCGAAGCGCTGTTGACCGTATCGGGCAAGCACAAGGGCCAGTTGGGTGTGGATGACGTACTCGCTACCGATCTGTCCGGCAATAGCCTGGAACCAGGCAAGAAACCCTCCGCCGAAACCTTGCTGCACACCCAGCTCTATAGCTGGCGCGCGGAGATCGGTGCGGTGCTGCACACCCATTCGGTGAATGCCACGGTGCTGTCGCGTCTGACTCCGCAAGACTTCATCGAGTTCGAAGACTACGAATTGCAGAAAGCCTTCAGCGGCATCTCGACTCATGAATCGCGGGTGCGTGTGCCGATTTTTGACAACGATCAGGACATTGCGCGCCTCGCCGCCAAGGTGCAGCCTTGGCTCGACGCCCATCCCGATTGCGTCGGTTATCTGATTCGCGGCCATGGCCTCTACACCTGGGGCGCGCAGATGAGCGACGCGCTGCGGCAGATCGAGGCTTTTGAATTCCTGTTTGAATGCGAGTTGAAAACCCGCAGCGTCATGAACCGCCAAGGCTGAGTTCATCTGAAACAGCCCGTTTGCCTGATGCCATGCGGCGCCCGACCGGTCTGCAAGAGCCGGACGGCGCCGCCGCTACCGAGGAATTGCCCATGAGCAGCCTGTCCGTTTATCACGTTTCCAGCCCTGAGATTCCCAACAAGGTGCTGACCCATTTCGAAGACATCGCCTCGACGCTGGCCGAGCAGGGCGTGCGTTTCGACCGCTGGCAAGCTGCCGCGAAAATTCAGCCCGGCGCCAGTCAGGAAGAAGTCATCAGTGCCTATAAAGAGCAGATCGACAAATTGATGACCGAGCGCGGCTACATCACCGTCGATGTGATCAGCCTCAACAGCGATCACCCGCAAAAAGCCGAGCTGCGCGCCAAGTTCCTCGAAGAGCACCGTCACGGCGAAGACGAAGTGCGATTTTTCGTCGCCGGTCGTGGCTTGTTTACCCTGCACATCGACGATTACGTCTATGCCGTGCTCTGTGAAAAGAACGACCTGATCTCGGTTCCGGCCGGCACCAAGCACTGGTTCGACATGGGCGAACATCCGCACTTCGTGGCGATCCGTCTGTTCAACAACCCGGAAGGCTGGGTTGCCAATTTCACCGGCGAAGACATCGCCGGCCGCTTCCCTCGTCTGGAGGACTGAAACCGTGTCGATCAAAGCCATCCTCACCGACATCGAAGGCACCACCAGCGCGGTGAGTTTCGTCTTCGACGTGCTGTTTCCCTACGCCGCCAAACATTTGCCCGACTTTGCGCGGCAGAACGCTTCGCGTGCTGATGTCGCCGAACAGCTCGACGCCGTGCGCCGAGACAGCAATGAGCCGCAGGCCGATGTTGAACGGGTTGTTGAAATTCTTTTGAGCTGGATCGCCGAAGACCGCAAGGCCACGCCGTTGAAGGAGTTGCAAGGCATGGTCTGGGCGCAGGGCTATCAGGCCGGGCAGTTGAAGGGGCATGTCTATCCGGATGCCGTTGAAGCGCTGCAACGTTGGCATGCGGCCGGTTATCAACTGTTTGTTTACTCGTCCGGCTCGATCCAGGCGCAGAAACTGATTTTCGGTTGCTCGGAGGCGGGGGATCTGACACCGCTGTTCAGCGGCTATTTCGACACCACATCGGGGCCGAAGCGTGAGGCGCAGTCCTACCGCAACATTCAGCAGGCGGTGGGTGTTGAAGCCGATGAAATCCTGTTCCTGTCGGATATCGTCGAAGAGCTCGACGCTGCCCAGTCGGCCGGCATGAAGACTTGTGGCCTGGCGCGTGAGGGCGGGGAGTTGGCAGGGCACTTGACGGTTGACAGCTTTACTGGAATCGAACCGGAAGCGTTCTGACCCACAGTAAATATGTGGCAGACATAAACAAACAGGCCGTGAAGCGCATGCTCCACGGCCTGTTTTTGTTTAAAGCAAATTACAGCGAGTGATACGTCGGCAGAGCAAAACGCTGCTGGCTCTGCAGCATTGCAATTTGCGGCAGCTCGCTGGCTTGTTCGGCCAGGTCGCGGCGGATCGCGCTGATCGCCCACGACAGTTGGTCACCGGCATGCAGTTGCTGATACGAGAGGGCGCGTTTGAAGACTTTGCCGTCGCTGCTACGCAGAGTGAGCAGGATGCCACCGTCAGGACGTGGGGCAGTGCTGACTTCGTAGTTGGAGAACAGCGATGTAAATTTTTCTTGAATCAGGCTCATGTCATCAGCTCCGTATGTACTTGAATGGCAAGCATGCGGAGGTAGTTGCAGCGTTTGTGCCAGTATTGATGCGAATAAAATCCCTTTAAAATCAATAAGTTGAAGGCATTGCATTTTGCAGGCGTCGTGCAATCTGCATGAATGGCCATCGTGCATCCTGCATTTTGCGTGATTTTTCTCCGTACAACGGAACCAAACGTCCGTACCAGAATCCGCTCTTCCCCGAAGGCGCGACGGGATACAAATCATTGCAAAAACCGCGTGTACAGCCCCGCGAGCACTGACGTACTTTCCTTCTCGACCCACGGCGTAAACGCGTCGGTCGCAGTCATTACCCGATAACAAGAACAGCGGTCTGCACGTCAAGATCGAACGGGGAGCTTTCATGCGTCACGCACCAAGCGACACGATTACCTGGGGCATGATGCTCCGCAAACTGCCGATGATCGCCAAGGCCATCCCCCGGGTGGTCAAAGGCATGAAGGTGGCCAACGTCACGGATCCGACCCAAACGTGCGGCCTGGGCTGGACGTTCGAGCAGGCGACGCTGCGCAATCCCGATGGTGTGGCGTTGTTGCAGGGCGACGTGGCGTTGACCTACACGCAGGTCAATCAGTGGGCCAATCGCATTGCGCATTACCTGAGCGAGCAAGGCATCGGCAAGGGCGATGTGGTCGCGGTGTTCATCGAGAACCGTGCGGAATTGCTGGTGACGATTCTGGCGCTGGCCAAGCTCGGCGCGGTGAGTGCGCTGCTCAATACCTCGTTGATGCGCGACACGCTTGTTCACAGCATCAATCTGGTTGCGCCGGTGGCTATTGTGGTTGGCGAAGAACTGACCGCTGCCTATGCCGGCGTGCGTGATCAGGTTGCGATCGCAGCGCCGCGCACCTGGTTCGTCGCCGATCAGGACACCTACAGCCATCCGAGCATCGCGCCCGAGGGTTACGTCAATCTGATCAGCGCCAGTGCTGACGCCAGTAGCGATAACCCGCCGAGCAGCGCACAGATTTTCTTCGACGATCCGTGTTTCTACATCTACACCTCCGGCACCACCGGCCTGCCCAAGGCCGGGGTCTTCAAGCATGGACGCTGGATGCGCAGTTCGGCGAGCTTCGGCATGATCGCCCTCGATATGCGCCCGGATGATGTCGTTTACTGCACCTTGCCGCTGTATCACGCCACGGGCCTGTGCGTGTGCTGGGGATCGGCGATCAATGGCGCCTCGGGTTTTGCCATCCGCCGCAAGTTCAGCGCCAGCCAGTTCTGGGGTGACGTGCGCCGCTATCGCGCAACCACCATCGGCTATGTCGGTGAGCTGTGTCGCTACCTGGTCGAGCAACCGGTCAGCGCCGATGACAGCCGCCACGACGTGCGCAAGATGATCGGCAATGGTTTGCGTCCTGGTGCCTGGGCCGAGTTCAAGACGCGTTTTGCCGTCGAGCACATTTGTGAGCTGTACGCGGCGAGCGACGGCAACATCGGTTTCACCAACATCCTCAATTTCGACAACACCGTCGGGTTTTCGCTGATGGCGTGGGAACTGGTCGCTTACGACCATGACAGTGGCGAGCCATTGCGCGGCGATGATGGTTTCATGCGCAAGGTCGGCAAGGGCGAGCAGGGCCTGCTGCTGGCGCGGATCGACGACAAGGCACCGCTGGACGGTTACACCGACCCGCAGAAAACCGCCCGCGTCGTCCTCCACGATGTGTTCAACAAGGGCGATCGCTTTTTCAACACCGGCGACCTGCTGCGCAATATCGGTTTCGGCCATGCGCAATTTGTTGATCGCCTCGGCGATACCTATCGCTGGAAGGGTGAAAACGTGTCGACCACCGAAGTCGAGAATTTGTTGCTGCAACATCCGCTGATCGCTGAAGCCGTGGCCTACGGTGTGGAGATCCCCAACACCAACGGGCGTGCGGGGATGGCTGCAATTACTCCCGCCGAATCCTTGGCCACGCTGGATTTCGCTGAACTGCTGAGTTTCGTCCGGCAACGCATGCCGGCTTATGCCGTGCCGTTGTTCTTGCGGGTGAAAGTGAAAATGGAAACCACCGGGACCTTCAAATACCAGAAGACTCGCCTGAAAACGGAAGGTTTTGACCCCGGGCTCACCGGCGATGACCCGATCTTCGCCTGGCTGCCGGGCAGCGAAACCTATGTGCATGTCAGTGAGCAAATCCTCGCTGAAATTCAACAGGGCAAACATCGATATTGAGTGTGGCTATCGGGACGCTCGGAAAAAACCGAGTGACAGCCACCGTCGCGCTCGGGAAACTGTCGGCTTTCCGATAGACCGAAATGGAGTGCCCCATGTCCGACCAAAGCCGCCAGATGACCCCTGAAGAAGCTGCCGAATTCACCGAGCAGGTTTTCAACAAGGCGCGCGACGGTGATGCCGAGATGCTTGATCGCCTGGTCAGCGCCGGGCTGCCGGTGAACCTGAAAAACAGCAAGGGCGACACCTTGTTGATGCTCGCCAGCTACTACGGCCATGTCGATGCGGTGAAGGTCCTGCTTAAACACAAGGCCGATCCGGAAATGCGCAATGGCAACGGCCAGAGCCCGATTGCCGGCGCCGCGTTCAAGGGCGATCTGGCGGTGGTCAAGGCGCTGGTCGAGGCGGGCGCCGAGATTGAAGGTTCTTCCTTCGACGGCCGTACCGCGTTGATGATGGCGGCAATGTTCAACCGCGTTGAAATCGTCGACTACCTGATCGGCCAGGGTGCTGACCCGAAAGCCAAGGACGCCAACGGCGTGACCGCGCTGGATGCGGCGCGGACCATGGGCGCGGTCGACACCACCGCGCAGCTGGAAAAGTTGCTGGCGTAAAGTCCACGGACTGTGGCGAAGGGCAGAATGCGCTATCCTTCGCGCCCTGAAAATTCACCTCCGCCACAGGATCCGCCCTCATGAAAGCCGCACTCGTCGAACTCATCAGCAAAATCAGCTCCGGCTGCATGGGCGAGGACGAGATCCTGAAGGTGGCCGACGAAGCCGCTCAGGCCTACGCCGATGCCGTGGCTTTTCTGGCCGCCAATCCGGACATCAACTACGACGACACTTTCCCGATCCCGCTGGGTGAGTGGGTAGTGGTCGGTAGCCTGCCGGAAACCGTGCTGTTTCAGGCCGATACCTACGTCGATCTGTTCGCACAAATCGTTGCCTCGTTTGGTCCGGGCGTGGATTTCAATCTCAAGCCCAAGCAACTGGCCAAGACCGAAGCGCTGACCGCCCTCAACCGCATCCAGGTGCAGATGAGCAGCCTGAACAAGGAGAACGGCGGTTACACGTTGATGAACTTCAGCCAGTTGCTCGACGATGAGCTACAAATGGTCCTGGTCTACGGCAACGATGTGCCCCGCGTGCTCGAGTTATGCGCCGAGATTGGCATCGCCGCTGCGCCAGCGCTGGAAGCCTTGAAGGTCGCCGTTCACGTCTGAACGCAATAAAAGGGAACCCTGCGCGCGACCGTCTATCCTAAAAGTGCATGCCACTATTCTGGAGCGACACCATGGGTTCCACGTTCAACGGTCTGATTGGCCTGATCATCCTTGCCCTCGACATCTGGGCCATCATCAACGTGCTGAAAAGCGGCGCCTCCACCGGAATGAAAATCGTCTGGGTGTTGCTGATCATCCTCCTGCCGGTGCTGGGCCTGATCATCTGGGCGATTGCCGGGCCACGGGGCAACGTCCGGATCTGAGCTGATTTTCGATCACACTGTTATCCCTGTGGGAGCGAGCCTGCTCGCGAAGACGTTGTGTCAGTCGCCATCACGGGCAATTGATGCTGCGCTTTCGCGAGCAGGCTTGCTCCCACATTGGTTTGCGCTGGTAAAAAATATGTTGAGGTTCGACCTGTCATCTTCGGCAACGTAGAATGCGCGCCTTTCCCGGGCAATCGTCCCCACGATGGCGCCCGCGCATTTATCGGAGCACTTGACCATGACCGTCACCAAGACCAGCGAGTATCTGGAAACCCTCTACGAAGGCTACGGCCAGCGTTTTCGCATGGAAAAACTGCTGCACGAAGTGCGCACCGAACACCAGCATCTGGTGATCTTCCAGAACCCGCGCATGGGCCGGGTGATGGCGCTGGACGGCGTGATCCAGACCACCGAAGCCGACGAATTCATCTACCACGAGATGCTCACCCACGTGCCGATCCTTGCCCACGGCACTGCCAAGCGCGTGCTGATCATCGGCGGTGGTGACGGCGGCATGCTGCGCGAAGTGACCAAGCACGCCGGCGTCGAGCACATCACCATGGTTGAAATCGACGGCACCGTGGTCGACATGTGCAAGGAATTCCTGCCGAACCATTCCGCTGGTGCCTACGACGATCCGCGCCTGAATCTGGTGATCGACGACGGCATGCGTTTCGTCGCCACCACCACTGAAAAATTCGATGTGATCATCTCCGACTCCACCGACCCGATCGGCCCGGGCGAAGTGCTGTTCTCGGAGAACTTCTACCAGGCATGCCACCGCTGCCTGAACGAAGGCGGCATTCTCGTCACTCAGAACGGCACACCGTTCATGCAGATCGACGAAGTCAAAACCACCGCCGGTCGCCTGCGCAGCCTGTTCCCGGACTGGCATTTCTATCAGGCCGCCGTGCCGACCTACATCGGCGGCTCGATGACCTTCGCCTGGGGCTCGACCAACCCGGCCTACCGCAAGCTCAGCCGTGAAACCCTGCAACAGCGCTTCATCGGCAGCGGCATCGTCACCCGTTACTACAACCCGGAAATCCACATCGGCGCGTTCGCCTTGCCGCAATACGTGCTGCAGGCGGTCAACAAGCCGAGCAACGACTGATCACCCTGACGTCGCTCTACAAGGGAGCTCTTGTGGCGAGGGGATTTATCCCCGTTGGGATGCGCAGCATCCCTGAACCGGCCTGCGCGGTGTCTCCGTCAAACCGCAATGGACGGTCTTACGACTGCTGCGCAGCCGGACGGGGATAACTCCCCTCGCCACAGAGCCCGCACTATCGATCGGATGGTTATTTTCACCGTTGTCGGCTGTAATCCTTTTGAACCAACTATCGCGGAAAAAAGTCGAGATAGAGGTAAGCCCATTTACGGGTTGATCGAGGAGGCACTGATGCAAAAGTGGAAAGTCACTTTCGTGGATGATCACGGTGAAATTGTCGATGAAGTCTTCGAACGTGAGGAATGCCCGTCCGATGATGAAGCCGCACGGCTCGTCAAAGAGCGGCTTCTTCCGGTCGCCGCCCAGCTGGATCTCAACGATCTGGAAGGGCGCACCGCCGATGCCGGGGTGAAAAACCTCAAGACCCAGAACGGCATCGAAATCCGCAGCATCACCCCTGTCTGAACATTTCCTGTCATCTCGTAAACCAGGCCTTGGCAGCGGCGCTCTCTTGGGGCTACTCTGCAAGCGAGATCAGCGAATGGATCGCTAAGGTCTGGTCTTGTCAGCTACATGCTTGTTTCCCGCGCGCAACCACGTTGCCGTAGTACTTAGGCCAAAAGGCCCGGGGCGGGAATACGGAAAGTCTATCCATCAATCGAGGGGGACGATTCATGAGCACAGCCTATCAAGAAGACATCAGCAGCAACGTTCTGCGCCGCATGAAAGAAGGCGGTTTCGATTTTTCCCGGTTCCATCCCATCGAGTTCTACGCGATTTTCCCGGACGAGGAGCGGGCGCGCAGGGCAGCAGGCAAATTTCGCGGTGAATCCATCAATGCCCAGGTCAGTGCGCGCGACGACGGCGCCTGGTCGCTGGAATTGAGCAAAGTGATGTACGCAACCTATGACGACATCGGCGATTTCGAGCAAGGCTTTTCAGCCGTGGTCGAACCGCTGGGCGGCATTATCGAGGGTTGGGGCGTGAAGCAGGAGGTGCGCAATCGTTACCGGTTGAATTGATATTGCGCATTGTCTGTCGGGCAACGGCTGACCTTCGGGTCGGCCGTTGTCGTTTCTGGCTTCTGCATATCGCAGTGGCAAAACCCTGAAACAAGAATCCAGGGCAAAAAAAAGCCACCGGAGAGGGTGGCTAAAAGGGAAGACGGGTATGCAATAAAGTCCTGTCGGGACGGGGCTGCCAAGGCAGTTCAGATCAGTTGAGCTGTCTACTTCGCGGCGGCGTGCCGGGGAAGTTTTGCAGCGAATGCGCGGATTATCCGCAGTCGTGGCCGGGCAGTGAAATCAACTCTGACTATGCTGGTGATAGGCGATGCAGTGCGTCGCAATGAAGCGGGGGCAATCGGGCCGGGGCATTTGCCGCACAGGAATGGTGCGCAGCCTCCGGCGTGGATCCACAACCGATTGAAATCAAAGCGTTTATGCCGATGGCACGGGCCTTGCGAAGGCCTGTATGTCCGGAGTGACAAGGAGTACGGCATGATCCGCACCTATTTTGATGAGATGTACGATGCCGGCGGCCTGGTCCGCCCGCATTACCGGGAATTTGCCCGCTGGCTGGCCGAGACGCCCGATGAGCTGCTCGCGCAGCGCCGCCGCGAGGCCGATCTGCTGTTCCACCGTGCCGGGATCACCTTCACGCTCTATGGCGACGAGCAGGGCACCGAGCGCCTGATTCCGTTCGATACCATTCCCCGCAGCATCCCCGCCAGTGAATGGCGGATTGTCGAGCGCGGCTGCATCCAGCGGGTCAAGGCGTTGAACATGTTTCTCGCCGACCTCTACCACGAGCAGCGCATCATCAAGGCCGGGATCATTCCCGCCGAGCAGGTGCTGGCCAACGAGCAATACCAATTGGCGATGCAAGGGCTGGATCTGCACCGCGATATCTATTCGCACATCTCCGGCGTCGATCTGGTGCGCGATGGCGATGGCACTTATTACGTTCTCGAAGACAACCTGCGCACACCCAGCGGCGTCAGCTACATGCTCGAGGACCGCAAGATGATGATGCGCCTGTTCCCCGAACTGTTCTCCGCCCAGCGCATCGCCCCGATCGATCACTATCCCAATCTGCTGCTCGACACCCTGAAAAGCTCAAGCCCGATCGACAACCCGAGCGTGGTGGTGTTGACGCCGGGACGCTTCAATAGCGCGTTCTTCGAACATGCGTTTCTGGCGCGGGAGATGGGCGTGGAACTGGTCGAAGGTGCGGATCTGTTCGTGCGTGACGACAAAGTCTTCATGCGCACCACTGACGGCCCGAAAGCGGTCGACGTGATCTACCGCCGCCTCGACGACGCCTTCCTCGACCCGCTGGCATTCAACCCGGACTCAATGCTCGGCGTGCCGGGGCTGCTGTCCTCCTACCGTTCCGGCAACGTGGTGCTGGCGAATGCCATCGGCACCGGAGTGGCGGACGATAAATCGGTGTATCCGTTTGTCACCGATATGATCCGCTTCTACCTTGACGAAGAACCGATTCTGAAAAACGTGCCGACCTGGCAGTGCCGCAACCCGTCCGAGCTGTCCCACGTGCTGGCCAATCTTCCGGAACTGGTGGTCAAGGAAACCCAAGGCTCCGGCGGTTACGGGATGCTGGTCGGGCCGGCCGCGACGACGGCGGAAATCGATGCCTTTCGTGAGCGCATCAAAGCCAAACCCCATGCCTACATCGCGCAGCCGACGCTATCGCTGTCGACCTGTCCGACCTTTGTCGAAAACGGCATTGCACCGCGCCATATCGATTTGCGTCCGTTTGTGTTGTCCGGTCGCGAAACCCGTGTGGTGCCTGGCGGTTTGACCCGTGTCGCGTTGCGTGAAGGCTCCCTGGTGGTGAATTCCTCCCAGGGCGGCGGCACCAAGGACACCTGGGTAGTCGAGGATTGAAGGAAGCTTGCCATGTTAAGTAGAACTGCCTCGGATCTGTACTGGATGTCGCGTTACCTGGAGCGTGCGGAGAATCTCGCGCGCATGCTCGACATCAGTTATTCGCTGTCGCTGATGCCGCAGGATGGGCGCGGCGACGGTCTGCACGAACTCGCCATGCCGTTGCTGATCACCGGCACCCTGGACGATTACCTTGAACGCCACGGCGACCTCCACGCAGAGCGCCTGCTGCATTTCTTCGCACTGGATGCGGCTAACCCGGCCAGTATCTACAGCTGCCTTGGTGCAGCGCGGGCCAGTGCTCATGCGGTACGCGGGCGAATCACTGCGGACATGTGGGAAAACATCAACGCGACCTGGCTGGAAATTCGCGGCATCGCCGAACAGGGACTGAGTCGTTATGGCATGAGCCGGTTTTGCGAATGGATCAAGGAACGTTCGCACCTGTTTCGTGGCGCCTCATACGGCACGATCATGCGCAACGACGCGTTTCGCTTTATTCGTCTGGGTACGTTTATCGAGCGCGCGGACAACACGCTGCGCCTGCTCGATGCCCGTTACGAAATGGCCGGCGATCAGGCCGAAGCAGTCAGCGACGGCACGGCGCACGCCTATTACCAATGGAGTGCGCTGCTGCGCGCCTTGTCCTCATTCGAGGCCTACACCGAAATCTACCGCGACGCGCCCGGCGCCCGGCATGTCGCCGAACTGCTGCTGTTACGCGCCGATGTGCCGCGTTCGCTGCGTGCCTGTACCGAAGAGATCGACCAGATCCTCGCGCAACTGCCAGGCGCCAACGGCCGACCGGCACAACGCCTGGCGGCGGAAATGGACGCACGCCTGCGCTACACCGGCATCAACGAAATCCTCGAAGAAGGCCTGCACGCCTGGCTGACCGAATTCATCCCGCTGGTGCGCCAGTTGGGCAACGCCATTCACAGTTCCTACCTGGAGGCTGCATGAGACTTTCCATAAGCCACGAGACCACCTATCACTACGAAGATCAGGTGCGCGCGAGCATCCAGTACCTGCGCCTGACGCCCCACGATAGCGAGCGCCAGCATGTCCTCAGTTGGCAACTCGACCTGCCGCGTCCGGTGCGTGCGCAGCTCGATCCGTTCGGCAACATCCTGCATGTGCTGACCATGGACGAGCCGCACGAAGCGATCATCATCGGCGCCCGTGGTCAGGTCGATATCGATGAATTGCGCGAGGCCGAACATGAGAGCCAGTCGGCGCTTCCGTTCCTGCGCTTCACGCGCCTGACCGAAGCCGATGAAGCCTTGCGCGAATTTGCCGCGAAGAACTGCAAGCAACGGCGAGATCGCACCGCGCTGATCGACTTGATGCACGGTCTGAATCAGCACATGACCTACACGCCGGGCTCGACTGAAGTCGACACCAGCGCCGCCGAAGCTTTCGCCGGTCGCGCCGGGGTTTGTCAGGATCATACCCATGCGTTTCTCGCCTGCGCCCGCAGCCTCGGCGTGCCGTCGCGTTACGTGTCGGGTTATCTGTACAGCGAAGATTGCGAGCATCTGGCCAGTCATGCCTGGGCAGAAGCGTGGCTGGATGACGCGTGGTACAGCTTCGACGTGACCAACCAACTGGCGCGCCCGGAGCGACACCTGAAGCTGGCGGTGGGCCTGGATTATCTCGATGCCTGCCCGGTCCGCGGCATGCGCCGGGGCGGCGGCTGCGAGCAGATGCACGCCAAGGTATTCGTCTCGCCGACGCCGGTTATATCCGTCCAGCAACAATAGCTCGACGCACGCAAAGCCCTGTGGGAGCGAGCCTGCTCGCGAAAGCGGTCCATCAGCCAGCCAACCAGCGACTGACACTCCGCCTTCGCGAGCAGGCTCGCTCCCACAAGGGAGACTGCATCAAGGCTTGGCTTTGCGGCCGGCCATGTGTTTGAGATAGCCCACCAGCATTTCCAGGTCTCCATCCGGCAACACCTGCGCGGAAAACCCCGGCATCTTCGCCTGCGGCCACTGACGCAAACTCTGCGGATCGCGGATGTAGCGCTTCAAGAAATCCGCCCCAAAATACTCGGTCGGGCTATACGGAATATTCAGATCCGGACCGAACTGCGCGTCTCCGGCACCATTCAGCCGGTGGCAGGCCAGGCAGTTTTTCTGAAACAGGGCAAAACCCTTGTTCACCGGATCATCGGCCTTCAAGGCAGGATCGGGCAGCAGGGCAGGAAAGCGTTGGGCCACCGGCGCCATCAGCTTGATGCTGGCGACTTCGAACGGCCACTGTTCGGGGCTGATATTACCGGCCTGTGGATCGGTCCAGACCAGATAGAACGGCCCGGCGCTGTGCTTGCCGGCAGACAGCGGTGGCCACGGCCGCGCCGGGTCCTCGATTGCCAGCCATGCTCGTGCGCCGTCCTTGTTCAGCAAGGGCGCGGCGGCCAACTCTGCGGCAAAGCCATCCAGCGCCACCGCCTGCAAGTGATCCTCCGGCTTGACCCCCGTCAGCAATGCGGCCAGCGGCACGGCCTGATAGGTCATGTCCTTCTTGTAGGAAACATCATTGTTGATCGTGAGAGTTTGCAGCTGAGGATGCTTGAGCAGCTCTTCGGTCTGCCAGGTGCGGCTGTTTGCGCCCAACTGCAGATCCAGTTGTGCGGCGGACAAGGGCAAGCTCAGCAGCAAGGCACCGAGCGCAATGAGCGTTTTCAAATGATCGCCGTCCATGTCGTGGGAGTGCGCAAAGGTTGGCACAACCACGCTGGCCCGGGTAGCGGGCCAGTCACATTTTCAGTGGCGATATACAGCACGCGACGTTTGAATCAGCCGATGACCTTGGTCAGATTCGGCAAGATCAACAACAGCGTCGTGGCGAAAAGAATGAGTCCTGCTTGACGTACTTTCGGTTGTTTGAACATGGCTTGACCGCCTTTATTGTTATTTCCTGATGCATGCCTGACTGCATATCCCTGACGGCACGCGTTGCACTTCCTGTTAAAGGACGCCCGTCTCGGCAAAACCCGACGACGATGGCGTACATCTTCACCTTAGAGCCCGCGTCTGCCTTCGCTTAGATCCATTTCATATGGAGTTCTTTGCAAAAGCTCTTAAAACGGCATGAGGCGTATTGCCAGCTTCTTTGCCGCCCGCTGGCTAGACAACTCGACGACCTGAACCGGTTCACCTCATGCCGGATGACCGTCCGTCTGAGCGTGTGCGTCAAGCGCTTTGAGCAATGTGGTCATTGCTTGCCAGTCGGCGCAGGGCGAAAGTGAAGTGACAATAAATCAGGTTCGAGGACGTCATGACTGAAGCTTTGATTTTCGATGCGTTGCGCACCCCGCGTGGCAAAGGCAAGGCCGATGGCGCGCTGCACAGCGTGAAGCCGGTCAACCTGGTGGCCGGTTTGCTGAGCGCCTTGCAGGCGCGCACCGCGCTGGACACCAGTCAGGTCGATGATGTCGTCCTCGGCTGCGTCACGCCGATCGGCGATCAAGGCTCGGACATCGCCAAGACGGCGGTGCAAGTCGCCGACTGGGACGTCTGCGTCGCCGGTGTGCAGATCAACCGTTTCTGCGCTTCCGGTCTGGAAGCCGTCAATCTTGGCGCGATGAAAGTGCGCTCGGGCTTCGAGGATCTGGTGGTGGTTGGCGGCGTCGAGTCGATGTCGCGGGTGCCAATGGGCAGCGATGGCGGCGCCTGGGCGCTGGACCCGCAGACCAACCTGCACAGCCATTTCACCCCGCAAGGTGTTGGCGCCGATCTCATCGCTACCCTCGAAGGCTTCAGCCGGCAGGACGTCGATGCCTACGCGCTGCACTCGCAGCAAAAAGCCGCACGAGCGCGGGCCGACGGCTCCTTCAACAAGTCGCTGGTGCCAGTGCAGGATCAGAACGGCATCATCCTGCTTGATCACGATGAGTTCATCCGCGCCGAATCGACCCTCGAAGGCCTGGGCAAGCTCAAGCCAAGTTTCGAAATGATCGGGCAGATGGGCTTTGACGCCACGGCGCTGCGGGTCTACAGCCATGTCGAGCGGATCAACCATGTGCACACGCCGGGCAACAGTTCCGGAATTGTCGACGGTGCGGCGCTGATGCTCATCGGCTCCGAAGCCAAGGGCCGCGCGCTGGGGCTGCAGCCACGCGCGCGTATCGTTGCCACGGCCGTCACCAGTACCGACCCGACCATCATGCTCACCGGCCCGGCGCCGGCGACCCGCAAAGCGCTGGCCAAGGCCGGACTGCGGGTGGAGGACATCGATCTGTTCGAGGTCAACGAAGCGTTTGCTTCGGTGGTGTTGAAATTCATCAAGGACATGGCCGTCGATCCCGGCAAGGTCAACGTCAACGGCGGCTCGATCGCCATGGGCCACCCGCTGGGCGCCACCGGTTGCGCGATCCTCGGCACCCTGCTTGATGAACTGGAGGCGCGCAACCTGCGCTACGGCCTGGCGACGCTGTGTGTCGGCGGCGGCATGGGCATTGCCACCATCATCGAACGCCTCTGAGCCCCGACTTCAAGGAACCCTGTTATGAGCGAAGCCATTCGTTACGAAAAAGGCCAGGACGGTATCGTCGTGCTGACCATGGATATGCCGGGCCAGAGCGCCAACACCATGAACGCCGTGTACCGCGAGGCCATGGCCGCTTGCGTTGCCCGCTTGCTGGGAGAGAAAGACAGCATTGCCGGAGTGATCATCACCTCCGCGAAGAAGACCTTTTTCGCCGGCGGCGACCTCAATGAATTGATCAAGGTCGGCAAGCCTGAAGCCAATGCCTTCTACGACATGGTGCTGACCCTCAAGGCGCAATTGCGCAGCCTGGAAACCCTCGGCAAACCGGTGGTCGCGGCGATCAACGGTGCTGCGCTGGGCGGCGGCTGGGAGATCTGTCTGGCCTGTCACCACCGCATTGCTGTTGATGACGCCTCGGTGCAACTCGGTCTACCGGAAGTGACCTTGGGTCTTTTGCCGGGCGGCGGCGGGGTGGTGCGCATGGTGCGCATGCTCGGCATCGAAAAAGCCCTGCCGTACTTGCTTGAAGGCAAAAAAGTGCGCCCGCAACAGGCGTTGCAGGCCGGGCTGATTGATGAATTGGCAGCGGATCGCGATGAGCTGCTGGCCAAGGCGCGCGCCTGGATTCTCGCCAATCCGGCGGCAGTGCAGCGCTGGGACGTCAAGGGTTACCAGATTCCCGGCGGTACGCCATCGAACCCGAAAGTGGCGCAGATGCTGGCGATTGCGCCGTCGATCCTGCGCGCGAAAACCCAAGGCACTCTGCCGGCGCCGGAGAAGATTCTGTGCGCGGCGGTGGAGGGCGCTCAGGTCGATTTCGACACCGCGCACCTGATCGAAACCCGCTACTTCACCGAGCTGACGACCGGGCAAATCTCGAAAAACCTGATCGGTACGTTCTGGTTCCAGTTGACCGAGATCAACGCCGGCGGTTCAAGACCGCAAGGTTTTGCGCCCTATAAAACCCGCAAAGTCGGTGTGCTCGGCGCCGGAATGATGGGCGCAGGCATCGCGTTCGTCAGCGCCTCGGCCGGTATCGACGTCGTCCTCAAGGACATCAACCTTGCCGCTGCCGAGAAGGGCAAAGCGCATTCCGCAGCGCTACTGGACAAGAAAGTTGCCCGTGGCCAAATGACTGCCGAACAGCGTGAAGCGGTGCTGGCGCGAATCGTTGCGAGCGAAAGTGATGCCGATCTGGCCGGTTGCGATCTGATCATCGAAGCGGTGTTCGAGGATCGCCAACTCAAAGCCAGGGTGTCCGCCGCCGCGCAACAGGTGGTGGGCGGCGAAGCGGTGATTGCTTCCAATACGTCGACGCTGCCGATCACCGGTCTGGCGACGGCAGTGCCCGATCAAAGCAAATTCATCGGCCTGCATTTCTTCAGTCCGGTAGAAAAAATGCCGCTGGTGGAAATCATCAAAGGTGCGCAGACCAGCGCCGAAACTCTCGCTCGCGGTTTCGATTTCGTTCTGCAAATCAAGAAAACTCCGATCGTGGTCAACGACAGTCGCGGCTTCTTTACCTCGCGGGTGTTCGGCACGTTCACCAACGAAGGCATTGCCATGCTCGGCGAGGGCGTCAGTGCGCCGATGATCGAGACCGAAGCGCGCAAGGCCGGGATGCCGGTCGGGCCTCTGGCAATCTCCGACGAAGTTTCCCTCAGCCTGATGAGCCATATCCGTCAACAGACGGCCAAGGACCTACAGGCTGAAGGGAAACCGCTGATTGAGCACCCGGCCTTTGCCGTGATTGACTTTATGCTCAATGAATTCAAGCGACCGGGTAAAGCTGCCGGAGGCGGTTTTTATGAGTATCCAGCCGGTGCCCAGAAGCATTTATGGCCGGAGCTGAAAACGCGCTTCGAGAAGGCAGACGGACAGATCTCTGCGAAGGATGTGCGTGATCGGCTGTTGTTTGTGCAGGCCATCGAAACCGTGCGCTGTGTGGAGGAGGGCGTGCTGACCTCGACGGCGGATGCCAACGTCGGCTCGATCTTCGGCATCGGTTTCGCCGCGTGGACCGGCGGGGCGCTGCAGTTCATCAACCAGTATGGCCTGAAGGACTTCATCGCCCGCGCGCAGTATCTGGCCGAGCAGTACGGCGAGCGCTTTACTCCGCCAGCGCTGCTGCTGGACAAAGCGGCGAAAGGTGAAATGTTCTAAGGCCAGCGAGCATTTCGGGGCTTGCCTTGGCCACGTGTTTCAAGGCAGGCTCTGGGGTGTTCATTATTCCCATCACGTGTCAGGTATTTTTTATGTCGCTGCGCATCTGCATTCTCGAAACCGACATCCTGCGGCCCGAACTGATTGACCAATATCAGGGCTATGGGCAGATGTTCCAGCGCCTGTTCTCGCAGCAACCGATTGCCGCTGAGTTCACTGTCTATAACGTGGTGAAAGGGGATTACCCAAGTGACGATGAGACTTTCGACGCGTACCTGGTCACTGGCAGCAAGGCCGATTCGTTCGGCACTGACCCGTGGATCCAGACCCTCAAGACCTATCTTCTGAATCGCTACGAACGCGGCGACAAATTGCTCGGCGTGTGCTTCGGCCATCAATTGCTGGCGCTACTGCTTGGTGGCAAGAGTGAGCGGGCCTCCCAAGGCTGGGGGGTCGGCACTCACAGCTATCAGCTGGCAGCCAAGGCGCCGTGGATGAGCCCGGTGCGCGAAGAGCTGACACTGCTGATCAGCCACCAGGACCAGGTCACCGAACTACCGGAAAACGCCACGGTCATCGCCTCCAGCGATTTCTGCCCGTTCGCGGCTTATCACATCAACGATCAAGTGCTGTGCTTCCAGGGCCACCCGGAATTCATTCACGATTACTCGCGCGCGCTGCTCGATCTGCGCCAGGAAGCGCTGGGTTCGCAGATCTACAGCAAGGGTGTGGCAAGTCTTGAGCAGGAGCACCACGGCGCTACGGTTGCGGAGTGGATGATGCGCTTCGTGGCGCACAAACCGGAAGCGGCTCAACGCTAAAAGGGTCTGCTTCCACAATCCCTGTGGGAGCGAGCCTGCTCGCGAATATCCGGGGCAACGCGGTCCCGGCTACAGCCACCCGGACCGCTTGAAACTCGCCCACAAACTCACACACCCCACCGCAATAAACCCCAGCACCGCAAAATAACCGTAGTGCCAGGTCAACTCGGGCATGTTCTGGAAATTCATCCCGTAGATCCCCGCTACCGCAGTCGGGAACGCCAGAATCGCCGCCCACGCTGCAAACTTGCGCTGCACCACGCTCTGCCGTGATGCCTCAAGCAACACGCCAATCTCGATGGTCTGGCTGGCAATGTCCGCCAGCGTGGTCAGGTCTTCCATCTGCCGCGTTACATGAATCTGCACATCGCGAAAGTATGGGCGCATGTTCTTGTCGATGAACGGGAAACTGAGCTTTTGCAGCTCCTCGCCGATCTCCACCATCGGTGCCGCGTACCGACGCAAGCGCACCACATCGCGGCGCAGACCGTGCAGCTTCTGGATGTCGCGCTCGTTGAGGGCGCTGCACAGCACATTGCGCTCCAGCTCATCGATCTCGGCGTGGATCGCTTCGCCCACCGGCTGATAGTTCTCGATGACGAAATCGAGCAGCGCATACAGGACGAAATCCTCTCCGTGCTCGAGCAACAGCGGACGCGCTTCACAGCGTTGACGCACATAGGCGTACGACGCGGAATGGCCGTTGCGTGCGGTAATGATGTAACCCCTGCCGGCGAAGATATGCGTTTCGATGAACTGCAAAACGCCGTTTTCGCGAACCGGTGAGTAGGTGACGATAAACAGAGCGTCACCAAAGGTTTCCAGTTTTGGTCGGCTGTGTTTTTCCAGCGCGTCTTCGATGGCCAGTTCATGCAGGTTGAACTGTCGTTGCAGGTTGGATAATTCCTGTGCGTCCGGTTCTTCCAGGCCGATCCAGACGAAGTGGCCGGGTTTGGCCGCCCAGGCAGCACCTTCGTCCAGCGAAATATTGGTGACTTTCTTACCCTCGCTGTACACCGCAGCAGCAACAACTCGACCCATGGTGGTGATTCACTTCTTCTTGGCAGATGGCAGGGGAACAAGGCTTCAGCTTAGCCGTGTCGCTGCTTGAGAGTCAGTGAAACTTCTACAGTTCAGCCGGCAAAAGAAAACCCGCACGGGGCGGGTTTGGTTTCACGCGGCTTGCAGTTGTCGATCCATCGATTCGATGCACTCGCGCATCTGCTCGCGGCATCGCTCGATCAGCATAGGCATGTCGTCCATGGTCAATCCGACTGTAGGAATCGCCGGCAAGGAACGTATGAGAACGTTGCCGCTGCGCCAGCGATTCAGGCGCATGTGTTTTATATAGCTGCTCACGCACACCGGAACGATCGGCACGCCGGCGGCAATTGCCATCTGGAACGCGCCTTTCTTGAACGGCAACAAATCTTCACCGAGGTTGCGGGTGCCTTCCGGAAACACCCAGATCGAGGTGTCTTCATTCTGCAAGGTATGGGTGGTCGTCAGCATCGACTGCCGCGCCTTGTGCGCATTGCCACGGTCGATCAACACATTGCCGGCCAGCCAGAACAACTGGCCGAACAACGGCACCCACTTCAGGCTTTTCTTGCCGATACACACGGTACGGCGGGGGACGACATTGCCGAACACGAACAGATCGTAGTTTGACTGATGGTTGGCGATGATCACGCAACTGTCGGGCTTGTTCATCAAGCCGTTGACCTCGGACCTGACCCGCAAACGCAAGATACACATCGCCGGCAAAGCGTAGAGGCGGGCGCAGAGTCGGCTGTTGTCCGGGTTGAACGGGCGGCACAGTCCAAGGATCACGCCGAGCACGCCGGCTAGAATAAAGTGCAGGCCCATCAACAACATACGAAACGCAAACAGCATTTTTGCAGGCCCACCGGGACAAAAGGTGGCGCAGTGTACGGATGTGCACTGTTTTCGGCAATTGCCGCTATAGAGTCCGGAGATGGCCGATGTTTAAGCGCATGTTTCAGTCTTGCCTGTCAGGCGCGTCCTAGAGCTTTCCGCGAATCTTCGACGTGTGACGTAAGAAAAAGCCCGACACGAGGGTCGGGCTATTCACTTACCGGCAGATCCTGGACGAGTCAGCCCAGATGTTGCTGATCCTGCAGGATGGCGTCGTCAAGAGTTTCCAGCAGTTGCTTGCGCACTTTCAGCTTGGTGTTCTTGTGCGCGAGCATGTTGATCTTCTTCAACTGCCGCGCGGCAGCCAGGGCGGCGCCTTGCAATTCTTCGGCAGTGACGACTTTGTCGAGGAAGCCTGCATCAACGGCACTTTGCGGATCGAACATCTCGCCATTGATCACCGAGCGATGGAAAGCCGAACGCCGCAAGCGATCACGCGCCAGCTCGATACCGGCGTGGTGCATGGTCATGCCGATCTGCACTTCGTTCAGGCCGATGCTGAACGGGCCGTCGACACCGATGCGGTAATCGGCGGACAACAGCAGGAAAGCACCCTTGGCCACAGCGTGTCCCGGGCAAGCAACGATCACCGGGAACGGGTGAGAGAGCAGGCGGCGGGCCAGGGTCGAACCGGCCGTCACCAGCGCAACGGCTTCTTTCGGGCCGGCGGTCATTACCTTCAGGTCATACCCGCCCGAGAGGATCCCCGGCTGCCCGGTGATGATCACCACGGCGCGATCCGCCACCGCCTGATCCAGCGCCGCGTTAAACGCCGCAATCACATCCGGAGAAATCGCGTTGACCTTGCCATTGTTCAGGGTCAGGGTCGCGATACCGTCTTCGAGGTGGTAGGCAATCAACTCGCTCATGACGCTATTCCTTATTAGAAAGATGGGCAGACGTTACCCACCGCCGCAAGCCAGGTAAAGCGCCGTGACTGACCTGTCAGTCACCGTTTTGCGCTTCGGCCAGCGTCGCGCGCGTGTTGCCTGCTATAAAAGGAAGCGCACGGCTTACCCGAGATTGGCGGGTTTGCCATCGCCCGCTCTGGCTGAACGCAACGGCCTCTCTTAAGCGCATGAAAATTCTGAAAAAAAGTTTGCCATCGGAAAAGCTTTCGACTACATTAGCGCGCCTCGACAGACAGAACATGTCTGCAGAGATACGGTGAAGTGTCCGAGTGGCTTAAGGAGCACGCCTGGAAAGTGTGTATACAGGAAACTGTATCGAGAGTTCGAATCTCTCCTTCACCGCCAAATTTGAAACGACAAAACCCCTGAAAACGTTAAAGTTTTCAGGGGTTTTGCGTTTCTGGAAGCCAAAAAACGACTAATAAAACGGACCCGACTCAGTGTCGGTTTTTTTGTGCCTTGGATGGTGCGCCAAGAGCACAGCTCCCTCACCTTTTTTCTCGCCAAGAATATCTGTGCTATATCGCGGTTCCCGAATTCTGGTACTCGGAAAAGAACTGTGCCTGTCGGAAACGGAAAAGTCGCTCTTCCTCACACAACTCCGAGAATTTGCCTACAACCGCGCATTGAGTCTCTCGTTATCCTGATGCCGTACCAGTCTGCAGCGACTTCATCAGGAAATACGTTTCCCGCAGAAAGCAGGCTTTCTCCTCGTAATTGCGGTTTGCCCCAGTTGCCCTACCATCGCGGTATCATGATCTAATACCATGAACAACAAACAGCGCGGCACGCTCAAAGCTATTTTTTCAAGGCCGGTCCCGAATAACTTGGAGTGGGTGCGTATGGAATCGCTCTTCGGCGCAGTGGGCGCCCAGACCATTGAAGGCAATGGTTCAAGAGTGCGCTTTGAATTGAACGGTGTGGTGGTGACTTTTCACCGGCCCCACCCAGACAAAGAAGCAAAGCCCTATCAGGTGCGCGACGCTCGGGCTTTTCTTGAGCAAGCAGGAGTCATCCCGTGAACGTAATGAACTACAACGGCTATGCCGCCCGTATTGAATACAGTGACGAAGACGGCCTCTTCGTCGGCCATATCGCCGGTATCAAGGACGTCGTCGGATTCCATGGTGAGTCCGTCGCAGAGCTGCGGAACGCGTTCCAGGAGGCCGTGACTGATTATCTCGATACCTGCGCCAGGCTCGGTCGCGCACCGCAGAAACCCTATTCGGGGAATCTCAGCCTGCGCTTGGCGCCAGCGCTGCATGCGACGGTCGCTGTGAAGGCGCAGCTAGCCCATAAGAGCATCAATCAATGGGTTGCAGACGTGCTCGATCGTGAGGTCCACGCGTAGTGGCGAAATCTGACTCTCAGTAGAAGTTGTACAAAACCCTGTCACCCGTCGAAATCTCCTACACGCCTCATTGACCCTCCGAACCGTCCCGAGTTTACTGTATGAGCATACAGTAAATTCACTATCAGGTTCGTATCATGAGCGTCACCATCCTCGGCCCTTTGTCAGGTGCGGGCGAAAAGCTTGCGCTGTATTCGTTTCGGATTCCCGCCGGTTTTCCTTCGCCGGCGGGTGATCACATTGAAAAGCACATCTCTCTGGACGAGGTGTTTGATATTCGTGCACCGCACGTTTATCTGGCGAAGATCGAAGGCGAGAGCATGCAGGACGCGGGGATCTTTTGCGGTGATCTGGTGATCGTCGACCGCAGCCTGAATGCCGAGCACGGCGATATCGTCATCGCCGGTCTCAACTCCGAACCCATCTGCAAGCGCCTGCACATGCGCGACAACACCATCATCCTTCTTTCGGCCAACAGCAAATATCCGCCTCGCTACGTGATGGAAGGGGATGAGCTGGTGATCTGGGGTGTGGTGACTTACAGCGTGCGCGACCATGGCAAACCGTGAGCAGGTCTTCGCGCTGATCGATTGCAACAGCTTCTATGCCAGCTGTGAGCGAGTGTTCCGGCCCGATCTGGCGAAGACGCCGATTGTCGTGCTGAGCAATAACGATGGCTGCGTGATTGCCCGGAGTTATGACGCCAAGCCCTTTGTGAAAATGGGCGCGCCGTATTTCCAGATTCGCGATGATTTGCGCCGCCATGGCATTCAGGTGTTCAGCAGTAATTACGCCTTGTACGGCGACATGAGCGAACGGGTGATGACGATCATCGAATCCATGGTGCCGGCGGTCGAGGTGTACAGCATTGATGAGGCGTTCGCCGATCTCAGCGGCATCCCTGGGGACCTGACCGCGTTTGGCCGAACCATCCGCTCTGCTGTTTATAAGCGCACGGGCATCCCTGTGGGCGTCGGCATCGCCCCGACGAAAACGCTGGCCAAGCTCGCCAACCACACTGCCAAACGCTTGCAAGCGCATACCGGCGGCGTGGTCGACATCTGCGATCCGTCCAAACGCGACTGGGTGCTGCGCAATACCGATGTCGGTGAAGTGTGGGGCGTCGGGCGGCGGATGAAAGCTCATCTGGAAAGCATGCAGATCAGAAGCGCAATGGACCTGGCGAAGGCCGATCCGTGGACGCTGCGGCGCAAGTTCAGCGTGGTGATCGAGAAGACCGCGCGCGAACTGGGTGGCACATCCTGTCTGGAACTGTCGGAAACAGAACCGCCGAAGCAGGAAATTTGCAGCAGCCGCATGTTTGGCAATCGTTTGACTACCATCGAACCGATCAAGGAAGCCGTGGCGACTTATGTGCACCGAGCGGCGGAAAAGCTGCGTGCGCAGAATTCGCTGTGCAAGAAGATCCGCGTGAGTATCCGCACCGGCATGTTTAATCCCGAGGAGGCGAAGTACGCCAATGGCGCGCTGATCGAGTTGCCTTATCCGACCAATGATGTGCGATTGCTGAGCAAGGTCGCGAGCGAGGCGGTTGATCGATTGTTCCGGCCGGGCTTCAAGTACAGCAAGGCTGAAGTGTTATTGATGGATCTTCGGCAGCCCGGAGAGTTTACCGACGACTTGTTTGCCCAGTCGCAACCGCAGACGGCGGAGAAGGTGATGGGGGTGCTCGACCAGATCAATCAGCGCTGGGGGCATGGAACGTTGCGAGCGGGAAGTGTGCCGGCGGATCCGGCCTGGGGCATGCGGCGGGAGATGATGAGTTCGAGTTTTACGACGAAGCTGGATCAATTGTGGGTCGTTAAATCCAATTGAGGCACGGGCCAGATCTGGTGCCGCGTTACAATCGCTGCCTTCACTTATGCAGTAAAGGGACGACTTTCATGATCATTTCCACCACTCATTCCGTCGAGGGGCGGCAGATCACGGCCTATCTGGACATTGTCAGCGCCGAGTCTGTGCAAGGGGTCAACGTGATCCGCGATATGTTCGCCGGCATGCGCGACTTCTTTGGCGGGCGCTCGCAGACGTTGGAGCGGGCTCTTAAAGAAGCACGCATTCAGGCAACCGACGAACTGAAGGATCGGGCGCGGGCATTGCAGGCTGACGCGGTGGTCGGCGTGGACTTCGAGATCAGTATGCCGGCAGGCAAGGGTGGCATGGTTGTCGTGTTTGTGACCGGAACGGCGGTGAAGCTGCGCTGATCATTGCGTTCAAGGCAAAGCCCACTCGCACAACGAATGGGCTTTTTTCCGCGTCAATCAGCCCTGAGGCTTGAGCAACACAGCGCCTCTTGAGTCATAGGTCAGCGGTGTATCGATGGCAACGAGGGGCGGTGTCCCGTCAGGCTGCGCCGATGGTGCGGGCTCGCTGGGATGGTAGACGACGCCCGGCTGCAGAAGCGGTTTGTCCGGGTATTTGATGGTGATTTCACCCGAGGCGATCTTTTCCTTGAGTTTTTCCGCACCGGCCTTGCCGGCAGCGATCTGCTCGTCCGTGAGTTTTACGACTGGCATGTTCGGGAATCCATTGATTTGCATGACCTCTCCTTGAGATTCATTTGTAGGAGTAAGGGCAGCGGCCGTTCGATGGAAATCTTTAGCGAATGATCGCTCGCGACACTTTTTTCCATTCGTCGGTGATCAGCCTTTCTGAACAGCAAGTCCAGTAGTGACCAGCTAGTCTAAAAAGCGCTGAGGGACGATATTTTCCAGGCAAAACTGTTTTGCCGGTGTCGGCCCGGTTGCGTAGGGGAGAGTCTATGTCAGGTCCATTTATCGAAGATGATGGCGCTGAGTTTTCATTCAACAACTGTGTGCGCTGCGGTCAGTCGGAGTATCAGTCGGGGTTTGGCGAGGATCCGGTCAGCATCGGCAAAATCAAATCCACGGCCCCAAAAGGGCCGAAAGCAAAATTCCTGCCCAAGGTCACGGCAAGGACCAGAAAGTGATTTCATCCCGCACCCCGTCACTGAACGGGGTTTTTTATGTGCGCAAGAATGAGGGGGCGGGCATTGACATTAATGTCGGTTTTTTTTCACAAACTTTTCACGTTGGCGAACGTAGTGTGAAGCCATCCGTTAGAAAGCAAGTCTCCAGCCCGTCTCCCCAGCGGGCTTTTTTTTGCCCGGCATAAAACCTTTTCCCTGATCGCGGTCCAATCGACGCTGTCGCCTGCGTCTGGACTTTCCTGCGCCGAGCGCATTAAATCCCGCTCCTTTTCGTCATCCCGTTTATTTGAGGTTTTCGTCATGCGTTTAACACTGCCTGCTCTGGTTCTTGGCCTTCTGGTTGCTCAAGGTGCGATGGCTGCCGGTGATGGCACCGCGGCGCTGGGCGGTGGCCTGGGTGGCGCGCTGGGTAACGTGGTCGGTCAGAAAATGGGCGGCAGCACCGGTGCCGCCATTGGTGCTGGCGTCGCGGGCGCAGCAGGCAGTGCCGTCGCGGCACGCAAGGGCAGCCGTACCAAAGCGGCGATCGGCGGCGGTGTCGGTGCAGCCGGTGGTTCGGTGATCGGCAACAGCCTGGGCGGCCGCAACGGCGCCACCATCGGTGCAGGTCTGGGCGGCGCGGCCGGCGGTGCCGTCGGCAGCAACCTGGGCAAAGGTCACAAGCGCCACTGAGACTGATGGCCTGTCAGAAAAAGCCCGACTCGATGTCGGGCTTTTTCATGGCTGAACGTTTCGTGCGAAATCATCTCCAATCTGCATACGCCCCGCTTGGGCGGACTGTCCCGATTCGGGAACTGCGAGGTTCATATGCGATTGTCATTATCTGCACTGTTTTTTGGCTTGGTCGTGGCGCAGGGCGCGATGGCGGCCGGAGACGGCACCGCTGCCGTAGGCGGTGGTCTCGGCGGTGCGCTGGGTAATGTGGTTGGCGGACAACTTGGCGGCAGCACGGGCGCAGCGGTCGGCGCAGGTGTTGGCGGCGCGGCGGGCAGTGCCGTCGGCGCGAACAAACGCAACCGCACCGAAGCCGCGATCGGCGGCGGTCTTGGCGCAGCAGGCGGCTCGGTCGTCGGCAACAGCCTCGGCGGCTCCACCGGCTCCGCCATTGGCGCAGGCCTTGGCGGCGCAGCAGGCGGCGCGGTAGGTAACAATCTTGGCGACGACGACGGCGGATCTCATTCAGGCGGCCACAAGCACAAGAACAAACACAAAAATAAACATCGCTGATTTATCAACGAAAACCCGGCCTGGCGCCGGGTTTTTCGTGTGTGGCCGTCAGGCAGAGGAACGATTGGCGGCAGGGCTTTTCGAACGTCATACATCCCACACGCTCAAGAGGTGCACCATGACCCCTGAAACTGAAGGCAAAGAAGAGAAAGGCCCGAGTGGATTGCCATTTATCAATGATCCGGGGAATGAAGATCCCGGGTCGCTGATGGACGATGCGACGGTGCCGTTGAATGATGCGGATGAGGCGGATATGGAGTATGAGGAGGATGGGGATGAGCAGTGAATGGGGTGTTGAAAATTTGAGTTATCGCTTAAGGGCCTGACTCAGCAGGCCCCTACAGAGGCCCAGTTCCTCGGAACGAAACGTCGATTCTGTGTGCTGTAATTTTCACAAACTGCCCGTTGAGATGCGGAAAATCGAAGTGAATATCTTGATCCGCAAATTCGACGAATGACTTAAAGGTATCGCCTTCTAAGCGCCCATGAATCTCACATGAGAAACCATCGTCAAGCATCTCGACACGTGTTTCGATGCTTTCACATATTGAGATGTCTATTTCGTCCGGCAGTACCATTTCGAACTCGGCTGAGTAGTTCTCACCTACTTCAATGACTGAGGGGCAGTGGCCTGCGAAACATCTCACAGTCACACCGTTGACGCTGAGCAGTAGCATTTCCTCAATGATTGGGTCGATCTCGACAATACGCGCGGAATATTTGTTAGTCATCTGCGAGCCATGCTCTCGTTTTCAGAGGTTTGCGGCGGGTCGATTAGTTCATAGAGGTCATCGGAGGGCGATATTTTTTTGATTCTGCCTGAGCCTAGATAAGTCTTGAACTCGCTCTCAAGAAAACTGATGTCAGTGTATTTTTGTACTCTTCAGACCTGTCGGCGGCGTACATATAAAGACGCCACACGTCAAAGCCGTCGATCCTGTTGTTTGGTCCGTAACCGAAATCTACTAACTCTGTGGGAAAATGGATAGCACATCCTACACCATGTAACCCATACTCCAGTCCATCAATAATTTCTCCGCAACGCTCTATCTGGAAACTTTGTCAGAGCCTAAGAATGTTTCGTGTACCAAATTTTTTTCTGCAGCAGCGTTGTTCCTTCTTCGACTTTACTGAGGAAACCTTTGATTAAGTCCTCAAGAGACAAAATGTCACCTGCAAAAGAGCGCTTGATTATTGAATGGTCTAGAAAGGTGTTTCTGTTAAGTACACACTTGGCTCTCTCAATCTTAATGATGATGTAGTGAATTTTAACTCTGACGACATGGATGTGGCGGAAACAGAGTACCTATCCCCAATGAGTTGGATGGATAGGTTTAATGTTTCTTGCGTTGGAATGTTTGATGTTGTCAAGCCTCGAACTTCACTGCACGTTATTCCGATACGGCAAGCATTGTATCCTATTAGATCCCATTTCTTTGGAGGAGTGTCTGGTGTTTCCCTGATGTCAAATGCCAAGGTCAGTGTTGAAAGGTTATTGTCTATGTTCAGGGCGAATAGCTTAATCTCTGAGATAGGTATATGTCTGCTGAATACCATATTGAAAAGTTTGCTGCCCTCTATTTCGTTCCAGTTTTTCATGGTGATCTCCTGAATGGGTAATGATCGCTTGTGTTTTTTACCTTGCCATTCCGCCTGTCATCCGCAGGTCGCACATTTATGTGAGGGCCTTGATCTCCCCGGTTATTTATATCTCCGTATTTATGGCCTGCGGAATGATCTTGGAGGATCAATATAAAGCCATCCTCTCTGGTGTATTTATATTCCCGAGTTATGATTGGCATTCCACTACTGTCCAAGATGTTATTGCCCTTCCTATCTGTCATGTTGGCATAAGTGAATTGCTTCTGCTTGCCGCTAACCTCATCGACTTGAATGTCGGGCTGTTGCCCTTTTGGTATTCCCGAGTCAAGTTTTGCCTTTCTGAACGCGCCTCGCCGAGAAACCAGTGGGGGCTCGATTTCATTAGGTTTTGGACAGCCGGTCGTTTTTCGGCCTTTTGGCGGGCAGTTCGACGTCAACCCCAACGGATCCACCCACCCCGTCGGATTCGGCACGTACTGGTACT
>NZ_RCNX01000075.1:0-65238 GCF_004307595.1 Pseudomonas sp. Sample_23 | reverse complement strand
AGAGTGACGTCTTCCGCGTCCGTTAAACCTTCACTGCGGCCAGCGTCCAGCGCTTCTTTCACTTGTTTCAAACGGGCGCCGTGACAGGTGCTGGCAAACACTTCAGGCGCT
The DNA here is from genome assembly GCF_004307595.1 of Pseudomonas sp. Sample_23. Lineage (NCBI taxonomy): Bacteria > Pseudomonadati > Pseudomonadota > Gammaproteobacteria > Pseudomonadales > Pseudomonadaceae > Pseudomonas > Pseudomonas sp. Sample_23. The sequence continues at coordinate 65,127 of NZ_RCNX01000075.1, read as the reverse complement.
TCTTTTTCCAGTTCAGTGGTGAGGCTGTAGGGTAGAGGATCGATCTCCATGTCCGTCCACAGCTTTCCGTCAAGAAAGATAGGCTCGTATCTTCCGGGCTTTTCAAGGTTGAGTCCCTTCAGACAGTGCCATTGATCTTCTTCTGCTGGCACCCACCACTCCTGCAGCGGTCCAAACAGCCACGCATGCCAAGACAGATCATCGCGTGCGTGCAGCATTGGCACGACTTCTGGCGCGTAGCTACGGATCATCAAGACTTCGCCTGCTTCATTCTTTGCCAGCAACGCATCACTAAGGTGAGCGGCGAGCTTGTCGGCTGGGCAGTCGGTACGAATCCAACTGGCCATTGCGGTGCAGCCGGTGAAATGTTCGTGAGCGAGAAAGGCCTCGAATTCCATGTGGCCAACGTCGACCAGCCACGGGCCGTAGTTGCGCAGTTCGGCGAATTCCGGTTGCGCCATCAACGGCCGTCGTGACGGGTCAACTCTGACGAACTGCAATCGAGCGGGTTCCGGCAACAGGCCGATCTCAACGATCGCGAATATCGACTGAGCGTTCTTTTGCGCTTCGCTCCAGGCTTTCGCTGCGTCACTCTTTGTCATCGATTGGCCCCCGATTGCAGGGCGAGTTTTTCGCGCATGGCTTTTTTCAGGCATTCGACGCAGATGCCGGTAGGTGCTTTGAGTTTCGGCGTCACGGCGAGGGATTCCGCCTGCATCATCTGGTTAGCGCGCGTTTGCATCAGGCGTCCGGCGTTATCAATGGCTGCGAGTCCCGGAATGAATGGGGCGAGGATCTGAATGCCAGTGCCGGCCCCAGGACCACCACCCGAATTCACCTTCACTTCCGCGCCGCTGATGGTCACCCCACCCGCATCAACCTTCACAAAACTCCCACCAGCCTTGGCGGTCAGCTCCATGCCACCCTCAACCACCACCTTGTCACCAGCGTGATAGTGAATCTCCGTCCCAGCCTCAACAAACTGCGCCGTGCCGACCTTCACATGCTGCGTCACACCCACCGTCAGGTGATCATCCGCGCGCATTTCGCTGATGCGGTCCAGATGGGTGATCCGGTGCTCTTCGACCTTGAACTCGCTCAACACATTCGCTTCAACGGTGTCGTGGCGTTCGTTGCCGACGCGGATTTTCTGGTCGTGTTCGACGTTTTCGTCCCAGTCGCGCTGGGCGTGGATGTAGATCTGTTCGGCGCCTTTCTTGTCTTCGATGCGGAATTCGTTGTAGCCCTTGCCGCCCGGGGAGCTGAGGGTTTTGAAGGTGCTGCGGGTCTTGTTGGCCGGCAGGTCGTAGGGGACGACGTTTTCCTTGTGGTATAGGCAGCCGGTGACGAGGGGCTGGTCGGGGTCGCCTTCGAGGAAGGTGACGAGGACTTCCATGCCGATGCGCGGGATGGCGATGCCGCCGTAGGCTGCGCCCGCCCAGCCGCTGGCGACGCGCATCCAGCAGGTGGTCTTGTCGTCGGACTGGCCGTCGCGGTCCCAGTGGAATTGCACCTTGATGCGGCCGTACTGGTCGCAGTGGATCTCTTCACCGGCAGGACCCGTGACGACGGCGGTCTGGCTGCCGAGGACTTTCGGTTTCGGGTGTTCGAGGGCAGGGCGGTAGTGCGCGTCCCACGGGGTGGCGAGGAAGCTGTTGCGGTAGCCCTGGTGGAAATCGCTTTTGTTGTCGGTGACGTCGCTGGTGACGTTTTCACCGAGCACTTGCGGTTGTTTGCCTTCGTGGAAGACTTCCAGCAGCAGCCAGAGGTCGTTCCACTCGGCGCGCGGGTGTTCGGCGAGCGTGAGGAAATGGCCGCTGGTGAGGGTCGGTTCATCACCTTTGCCTTCGGCGAGTTTGTAGTCGCTGCGATGGCGTTCGAGGGCGCGGGTTGAGAGGAACTTGCCGCGCTCGCGGGTGGTGAAGCGGCCGGGGTAATCGTAGTCTTCTAGGTCCGGGGCGAATTCGGATTTGACCGCGCCTTCGGGCAGCAGCTTGGGTTTTTCGAAATCGTAGTCGCGACGGCTGACGCGGGTGGTACGGGTTTCCAGGCGCAGGTTGAAGCGCTTGATCACCGGTTTCTCCGCAGCCATGCCGGAGTCCTGCTGGTAGCTGACCGGCTTCAGTTTGCGGAACACCGTCTGATCGTCGCCGAACACCAGTTTGTGGCCGCTGCTGCTGTGCTGGAAGTGGAAGTGAATGCCTTCCTCTTCGCACAGACGCTGGATGAAATGCAGGTCGGACTCGTCGTATTGCACGCAATACTCACGCTCCGGGTACTCGGCGCCGAGCTGGAAGCTGTAGGCGTCAGAGAGAATGCCGCGATCTTCCAGCACCTGGGCGATGATTTTCGGCACCGTCAGTTGCTGGAAGATCTGCTGATCATGGTTGTGCTGCAGATAGGCCAGTTGCGGCATCAGGCTGATGCTGTAGCGGGTCAGGGTCTTGCCGGAGTCGCCCTGCTCGATGCGATAGACCTGGCCGTGAATCTTGCCTTCGCCGGTGGCGCCGAACGTCAGGCAGGCGCGCTTGTGCAGCAGCTCTTCGAGCTTCAGGTCGGGGCGGGCGCTGACCAGTTCGAGGTCGAAACGGAACGGTTCGTTGAGGGCTTCGCGACCGGTGAAGCTGAGGACTTGCAGGTCGGCGTTGGCGTCTTCGATCGAGAGGGTGATGTGGGTTGCATTGGCGTCCAGCATGCCTTGAATTCCGTCCGTTGAATAAGCAGGTGATGGATGTTGCAGGATTAGACGGCCTCATTCAAGGCGCAAATGGCGTAGGTGTGGGGCCTTGATGCCATAGGGAAAACCCTTAGGAGGGCGGTTTGGGTCAGTGAAATCGGGCCTTTCATAGACTTTGATGGTGTTTGAGAGATTGCCATCGCGGGCAAGCCCGCTCCCACAGGTTTCTCGGGTGTAGACAAAATCGGCATTCACTAAGGCCCTGTGGGAGCGAGCCTGCTCGCGAACGGCTTCTACAACCAATGCCAGAACCGGCTCCAGAACCCGCGATTGAGGTCTTCCTTGCAGCCGGCATATTGCTGCGCATACAGATCCGAACGGTTCTGCACCTTGCGCGCGGTCGGCGGTAGCCAGGCTTTGCTCGCGTAGGTCTTGTTGCGGAAGCCGCCCCAGCCTTCGTGGTAGTTCAGGTACTGGTTATAGGCGTCGTATTTGTACACGCCGTTGATCGAGGTGGTCTTGTCCATGTACCAGCCGACGAAGTCGATTGCGTCGTCGAAGTCTTCGCGATCGGCCCAGTTGCGGCCGGTGCTTTTCTGGTAGTCGGCCCAGACTTCGTCCTTGGCTTGCGCATAGCCGGAAGCGGTCGAGACGCGACCCCACGGAATTACCCAGAGCAGGTATTTGCGCGGCGTCTTGGCGTCGTAGCGATAGCCGGATTCCTGATACATGATCGCGAAAGGCACCTGGATCGGCACGCCCCAGCGTTTCTGGGTGACTTGCGCAGCGTCGTACCAGTCGCTTTTCTCGCGGAAGATTGCGCAGATGTCTTCCGGGGAGCGGGGCGGCGAGGTGCCGCAACCGCTCAGCAGGGTGGCCATGGTCAGGAGGGCGAGGATGTGCCTGTGATTCAAGAGCTGTTTTCCGTCGTGCGCAAAAAGGTCGACAGTCTACGCGCTCAGCTCAATTGATGACGATAGGGCAAATCCGGACCGGTTTTGCTGCAGGTCAGTGCGGCGGCTTGTACGGCGAACCTGAGCATGCCGTCGATTTGCTCTCGACTGAGCTGCTGCACGCCTTCGACCGAGTCCAGCGAATGTTCGGTCAGCCAGGTGATCAGCGCCGCCTGGAAGGTGTCGCCGGCGCCTACCGTATCGGCGATCTGAACCTGATTGGCCGGCACCGACCACGAGCCATGGGTGCGACTGAACACCGTTGCGCCGTCGCCACCGCGCGTCAGGAAGACGATCTGGCAGCGATGTTCGAGCCAGCCTTCAATCACGTTTTGCGGATCCTGCTCGGGATAGAGCAGGCTCAGATCCTCGTCGCTGACTTTGATCAGATCGGCCAGTTGCACCAGCGTGGCGATGCGCTCGCGCCATATCTCGATGTTCGGCTCGGGGTTGAGGCGCACGTTGGGATCGAGGCTGATCAGGCGTTTGCCGCTTTCGCGCTGAACCAGCTTGAGCAAGGTGTCGCCAATCGGCTGCACCACCAGCGAAAACGAGCCGATGTGCAGGCCGCGCACCTCGTCGCCGAGTGTCGGCAGATGTGCCTCGCTTAGTTGCCGGTCGGCGCAGCCTTCGCCACGGAAACTGTAATGCGGCGAGCCATTGGCGCCCACCGCGACCATCGCCAGGGTGGTCGGCGCGGCAAAATCCACCAGATAATCCGGGCGCACACCTTCGTCCTGTAGCACTTGCTGCAAACGCCGGCCGAGGTAGTCGGTGGACAGCCCACCGAAGAGCGCCGAGTCCACGCCCAAGCGGCGCAGACCGACGGCGACGTTGAACGGCGAACCGCCGGCAATCGCCTTGAAATTGACTTTCGAGGCCAGACCGCTGGCATCGTTTTCGCTGAAGAAATCAAACAGGGCTTCGCCACACACCAGGTACATAGTTGTTTGCTCGTTATAGGGTTGCGACATGCTGTTGATAGCGTTCGTAGGCCTGCTGGAACGCCGCGACATTGGCGGCGATCGGCAGGGTTTCGCTGCCCGCGTCGAGTTTCACGCAGCGCTCGCACAGCTCGGCCAGGGAGACATAATCGCCGTTAGAGCGCGACGCGCACCACGCCGCTTGAATCGCCGCACCCAGTGCGGCGGCTTCGCTTTGTTCGGTGCAGATCACCGGAGCGTTCATGATATCGGCGACGACCTGCCGCCACACCGCGCTCTTCGAGCCGCCGCCGATCAGGCAAATGCGCAGGCTTTGTAAACCATTCTGGCGGAGCAAATCCAGCCCGTAGCGCAAACCGAAGGTGGTGCCTTCGACAGCGGCGCGGCACAGGTTGGCTTGGGTCAGGTTGTCCATGGTCAGGCCATGCAGGCTGCCGGTGGCGTGGGGCAGGGCGGGGACGCGCTCACCGTTGAGAAACGGCAACATGCTCACGCCTTCGGCGCCGATCGGTGACTGCGCGACCAATTCGTTGAAGGTCGGCAGATCGAGCTTGAACAGTTCGCGAATTGCACCGGTGGCGTTGGTCAAATTCATGGTGCAGATCAACGGCAGCCAGCCGCCGCTGGAGGAACAGAACGTGGCAACCGAGGCATCGGCGCTGACGCTCGGGGCGTCGGAGAAGGCGTAGACCGTGCCGGACGAACCGAGGCTCATAGTGATCGCGCCGGGCTGGATATTGCCGGTACCGATGGCGCCCATCATGTTGTCGCCACCGCCGCTGGAAACCACCGCGTTGGGGTTGATGCCGAGTTGCTCGGCGATTGCCGGGAGGAGAGTGCCGACGGCGGCGTGCGCGTCGATCAGCTCCGGCAGCGCGGTTTGCAAACGGCCGCTGGCGTCGATGTCGCACAGGATCTGCACATCCCACTGCCGCGTGCGCACGTTGAAATAACCGGTGCCGGAGGCGTCGCCGTATTCGCTGCAGGCGCGGCCGGTGAGCCAGTAGTTGAGGTAGTCGTGGGGCAACAGTATCCGCGCGATACGCGAGAACACGTCGGGATGCTGCTCTTTGGTCCAGAGCAGTTTCGACACCGTGTAGCCCGGCGCAATGACCACGCCGAGGCGTTCCAGCGAGCCTTCCTCGCCGCCCAGTTGCGCGAGTAAGCGGTCGTTTTCCGGCGTGGTTTCGGTATCGCACCAGAGCTTGGCCGGGCGCAGCACTGCGCCTTGCTCATCGAGCAGGACCAGGCCGTGTTGCTGGCCGGAGACGCCGACACCGAGGATCGCCTGGCCGTCGACGTTTGCCGCTTGCAAGGCCTGGCGGGTGGCGCTGACGAAAGCGTCGAGCCACTGTTGAACGTCTTGTTCGCGGCGGCCGTTGGCGCCGCTGATCATCGTGTGCGGCGCCGCGCCCAGACCGAGCACCTGCCCGCTGTCGGCATCGAGGATGATCGCTTTGGTGCCTTGGGTGCCGCAGTCGATACCCAGGAAGAGCTTTGTTGTTGTCATGTATGGGCCTGTCAGATTGCGCTGAAGATCAAGAGCTACCCCCTCACCCCAGCCCTCTCCCCCATGGGGGCGAGGGGGAAAGGGAGCAGATTTTCATGCCTTTCACACTCTGTATTCGACTCGGAATTTCAGGTCGATGAATAACGGAAGAACCACGCGGTCGGTTCCCTCTCCCTCCGGGAGAGGGCTAGGGTGAGGGGCTTTTCAGCCGAGCACCCGTTCCAGAGTCCGCGAAACCCCAACCTCGCGCAAACTCTGGCAGCACCACTCGAACGCTGCAACAAACTCCGCCGACTTCGGTATCGCCGTGCCGAAAATCTCTTCAACACCCAGCAACCGCTCCGTGGTCAGCCCTTCGTCCGCTACCAGACCTTGGCAGAAAGCCGCTCGCGGGTCCGGAATCGAATACGTATCGCCATTCTCATCCACGCCCTTCAAATACAGCGCCCACGCCGCGACTACCAGTGCCGCGCGTTTGGTCTCGCGGCCATCGGCGATCAGCCGATTGATCGTCGGCACGGTGAACTTGGGAAACTTCGATGAGCCATCCGAACACACGCGCTCCAGTTGATCGGCAATCGCCTGATTGGAAAACCGCGCCACCAGCGTGTCCTTGTATTCGCTCAGATCAATGCCCGGCACCGGCGCCAGCTGCGGCGTGACATCCAGATCCATGTAAGCGCGCATGTAACGCACGAACAGCGGATCGTTCATGGTTTCGTGGACGAAGCGATAGCCCTTGAGAAAGCCCAGATACGTCAGCGCCAGGTGACTGCCGTTGAGCAGTTTGATTTTCATCTCTTCGTACGGCGACACATCGTCGGTGAACTGCACGCCGACCTTTTCCCATGCCGGGCGGCCGTTGACGAATTTGTCTTCCAGCACCCACTGCACAAACGGTTCGCAGACCACCGGCCAGGCATCGTCGACGCCGTGTTTGTCGGCCAGTTGCAGGCGATGCGCGGTGCTGGTCATCGGCGTGATGCGGTCGACCATGGCGTTGGGGAAGCTGACGTTCTGGTCGATCCAATCGCGCAATTGCGGATCACGCAGCGCGGCGAACGCCAGCAGCGCCTTGCGCGCGACCGCGCCGTTGTGCGGCAGGTTATCGCAGGACATCACGGTAAATGCCGGAACACCCGCCGCACGGCGTTTGGCCAACGCGGCGCAGAGGAAGCCGAACACGGTGCCCGGCGCTTCCGGATGTGCGAGGTCGTGTTGAATCTGCGGCAGATGCGCCATGAATTCGCCGCTGCTGTCGTCGATGCAGTAACCGCCCTCGGTGATGGTCAGCGAGACGATGCGGATCTGCGGTTCGGCGAGTTTGTCGATCAGCGTTTGCGCGCCATCTTCGGCCAGCAGCATGTCGCGGATTGCACCGATGACGCGCACTTCGGTGTCGTCGCTGTCGCCCAGTTCGAAGAGGGTGAACAGGTAATCCTGCTCGCGCAGATCATCGCGGGCACGGCGATCTTCCGGTCGCAGGCCGACGCCACAGATTGCCCAGTCCAATGCTTCGCCAGTGTTCATCAAGGCATCGGTGTAATACGCCTGATGTGCGCGGTGGAAACCGCCGACGCCAATGTGGGCGATGCCCTGGCGGGTGTCGCCGAGGTTGTAGCCCGGCAGTTGCACTTCGGCGGCGAGGCGATTGAGGTTCTGTTGGTTGAGTTTCATCGGATAGTCTCGAAATCAGGCGGCAGCGCGCAGTGGGCGGGTCAGCGCCACACCTTCAGCGTCGAACAGGTGGCAGTGAGTCGGGTCCAGACGCAGACTCAATTGCTCGCCATAACGGCTGGCCAGATCGCCGCGCACGCGCATGGTCAGGGCTTCACCGGCGCTGGTGGTGACGTGGCAGAAGGTGTCGCTGCCAAGGCGTTCGCTGACATCGGCAGTCACCTGCAACGTGCAGTCGCCGGGTTGTGCCAGCTCCAAGTGTTCAGGGCGAATACCCAATGTGACTGCGCTGCCGACACTGAGGTTGGCGGCGTTGAACGGCAGGGTGATGCGCGTGCCGGCGTCCAGTGACACTTCGCAGCTGGCGCCGTCGATGCGGGCAATCTTGCCTTTGAGGAACCCCATTTTCGGCGTGCCCAGAAAGCCTGCGACAAACAGGTTGGCCGGGTTGTGATACAGGTCCAGCGGCGAGCCGACCTGTTCGATTCTGCCGCCATTGAGCACCACGACTTTGTCGGCCATGGTCATCGCTTCGACCTGATCGTGGGTCACGTAGATCATCGTTGCTTGCAGGTCCTTGTGCAGGCGCAGCAGCTCCAGACGCATCTGCACGCGCAACGCCGCGTCGAGGTTGGACAGCGGCTCATCGAAGAGGAAAATCTTCGGGTTGCGCACGATGGCACGGCCGATCGCCACGCGCTGGCGCTGGCCGCCGGAGAGCTGTCTCGGCTTGCGCTCGAGCATCGGTCCGAGCTCGAGAATGCGCGCCGCTTCGCCAACCTTGCGCTCGACCTCGGCTTTCGGCACGCCGGCCAGATCGAGGGCGAACGACATGTTCTTTTTTACAGTCATGTGCGGGTACAGCGCGTAGGTCTGGAACACCATCGCCAGATCGCGCTTGGCCGGGCTGACTTCAGTGATGTCGCGGCCATCGAGTTCGATGGTGCCGCCGCTGACCTCTTCCAGCCCGGCGATCAGGCGCAGCAGGGTGGACTTGCCGCAGCCCGACGGGCCGACGAAGACCACGAATTCCTTGTCGTTCACTTCCAGGTCAATGCCCTTGATGATGGAAAAGCCTTCGAAGCCTTTTTGCAGATTCTTGATTTTCAGGTTGGCCATGAGATGGGCCTCCGCAATTTATTATTCGATTGAACCAGCCGCACATTCTGACTGTGGGAGCGAGCCTGCTCGCGATGGGGCCGTGTCAGCCGCCTTCAACGTTGAATGACGCACCGCATTCGCGAGCAGGCTCGCTCCCACAGGAGTCGTGTTGGTTCAGGGATATTCATTTCACGGCACCAAACGACAGGCCGCGCACCAGTTGCTTCTGGCTGATCCAGCCAAAGATCAGAATCGGCGCACAGGCCAGGGTCGAGACCGCCGACAACTTGGCCCAGAACAATCCTTCGGGACTTGAATACGAGGCGATCAACGCGGTCAGTGGTGCGGCATTCGATGAGGTCAGGTTCAGCGACCAGAACGCCTCGTTCCAGCACAGGATCAGCGACAGCAGCACGGTAGAGGCGAGGCCGCCCTTGGCGATCGGCAGCAGTACGCGAACCATTTCCTGCCACAGCGTCGCACCATCGAGGCGGGCGGCTTCGAGGATGTCCTTGGGGATGTCCTTGAAGTAGGTGTAAACCATCCAGACCACGATCGGCAGGTTGATCAGCGTGTAGATCACGATCAGCGCAATGCGCGTATCGAGCAGGCCGAAACTCTTGGCCAGCAGGTAGATCGGCATCAGCACGCCCACCGGCGGCAGCATCTTGGTCGAGAGCATCCACAGCAGCGTGCCTTTGGTGCGCTGGGTTTCGTAGAACGCCATCGAGTACGCCGCAGGCACCGCGATCAACAGGCACAGGGCCGTGGCGCTGAACGAGATCACCACCGAGTTCCAGGCGAAGCTGAAATAGTCGCTGCGCTCGTTGATGTGCAGGTAGTTCTCCAGCGTCGGCGTGAAGATGAACTGCGGCGGCGTGGCGAAGGCGTCGATTTCGCTCTTGAAACTGGTCATCACCATCCAGAAGATCGGGAAGAAAATCACGATCGCGATGGCCCAGGCCAGCGTGCCGAGCAGCAGGCTTTGCAGGCGGCGGGATTGTTGGAGCGTCATGGCAGGCCTCACGCTTTGTCAGTCAGGTTTTTGCCGATCATTCGCACCAGAATGATCGCGGCGATGTTGGCGATGACCACGGCAATCAAGCCGCCCGCCGAGGCCATGCCGACATCGAACTGCACCAGCGCCTGGTTGTAGATCAGGTAGGCGAGGTTGGTCGAGGCGTAGCCGGGGCCGCCGTTGGTGGTGGTGAAGATTTCGGCGAACACCGAGAGCAGGAAGATCGTTTCGATCATCACTACCACAGCGATCGGCCGCGCCAGATGCGGCAGGGTCAGGTGCCAGAAAATCGCGATCGGGCCGGCACCATCCAGGCGCGCAGCTTCTTTCTGTTCCTGATCCAGCGACTGCATGGCGGTCATCAGAATCAGGATCGCGAAGGGCAGCCATTGCCACGAAACGATGATGATGATCGACAGCAGTGGGTAGTGCGCCAGCCAGTCCACCGGTTGCGCACCGAACAGCTTCCAGATGTAGGCGAGGATCCCCGAGACCGGATGGAAGATCAGGTTTTTCCAGATCAACGCGCCGACGGTGGGCATGATGAAGAACGGCGAGATCAGCATCACCCGCACCAGGCCGCGACCAAGAAATTCGCTGGCCTCCAGCAACGCGCTGATCAACACACCGAAGACCACACTGATCAGCAGCACGCTGCCGACCAGCAACAACGTATTGGTCGCGCCGGGCATGAAGCCCGAATCGGTGAGGAAGTAAGTGAAGTTCTCAAGCCCGACGAATTCGTTTTCGCCGGGGTAGAGCAGGTTGTAGCGGATCATCGAAAAGTACAGGGTCATGCCCAGCGGCACGATCATCCACAGCAGCAACAGCGCCACCGAAGGGCTGACCAGAAACCAGCCGGGATTGCGCACCCGCAGCTTGCGCTGGGGTGGCGACAGGTCGATGTGGGCTTTGGCAGTTGAAGTATTCATGGCATTCACAACCGAGTCATACAGACCTATGGAGATCCCCATGTGGGAGCGAGCCTGCTCGCGAAAGCGCTGGGTCAGTGTCATGTGTGTTGGCTGACACGACGCCTTCGCGAGCAGGCTCGCTCCCACAAGAGGCAGGAGCAAGGCATTCAGCGGTTACTTGGGATAACCCGCGCGCTTCATCTCGCGTTCCGTAGTCTGCTGCGCCGCCGCCAAAGCCTGATCTACCGTGGTCTGGCCGATCAGTGCTGCCGAGAACAGCTTGCCGACCTGGGTGCCCACTGCCTGGAATTCAGGAATGGTCACCAATTGAATGCCGATGTACGGCACCGGTTTCAGCGTCGGCTTGCTCGGGTCAGCGGCCTTGAGTGATTCCAGCGTCACCTTGGCAAACGGCGCGGCGCTCATGTAAGCATCGCTGTAGGTCGAAGCGCGGGTGCCCGGCGGCACGTTGGCGATGCCATCGGTCTTGGCAACCAGTTCGCCGTACTCTCTGGACGTGGCCCAGGCGCTGAAGGTTTTTGCTGCGTCCTTGGCCTTGGAGCTGGTCGGAATCGCCAGCGCCCACGAATACAGCCACGCCGAGCCTTTATCCGTGACCTGATGCGGAGCGAAGGTGAAACCGACGTGATCGGCGACCTTGCTCTGGGTCTTGTCGGTGACGAACGAGCCGGCGACGCTGGCGTCGACCCAGATCGCGCATTTGCCGCTGTTGAACAGGGCGAGGTTTTCGTTGAAACCGTTGCTGGATGCGCCCGGCGGGCCGGATTTCTTCATGGTGTTGACGTAGAAATTCAGCGCGTTTTTCCACTCCGGGCCGCTGAATTCCGGTTTCCACTGCTCATCGAACCAGCGCGCGCCGTAAGCATTGGCGACAGTGGTGACCAGCGCCATGTTCTCACCCCAGCCGGCCTTGCCGCGCAGGCAGATGCCATATTGCTCTTTGTCTTTCTGGGTGAGCTTTTCCGCGAACTCGGCGATCTCTTCCCAGGTCGGCCGCTCCGGCATGGTCAGCCCGGCTGCCTTGAACAGGTCGGTGCGGTAATAGGTGATCGAACTCTCCGCGTAAAACGGCAGCGCATACAGCGAACCCTTCACCGACAGGCCCTCACGCACCGACGGGAAGACGTCGTCGAGGGCGTAACTGGCCGGCAGGTCCTTCATCGGCTCCAGCCAACCCTTGCCGCCCCAGAGTGCGGCTTCGTACATGCCGATGGTCAATACGTCGAACTGGCCGCCCTGAGTGGCGATGTCGGTGGTCAGGCGCTGACGCAGCACGTTTTCTTCCAGCACCACCCAATTGAGCTTGATGTCCGGATGCTCGCTCTCGAAGGTTTTCGAGAGTTTCTGCATGCGAATCATGTCGCTGTTGTTGACGGTGGCGATGGTCAGAGTCTGGGCGCCAAGGCTGACGCTGCTGAGGGTCATGCAGGTGAGAGCGAGCAGAGCTTTTGCAGTGGGTTGCATCGTGCACTCCTTTTCTGGCACCCGACGGGGCAGAAGGACAGTTATTGTTTTTGTGTCTTCCGAATGCAGGAAGAATCTGCGCTGATTACAGCCTTCAACGGCGGGGCTGACAAATCATCCCTAGCACTTTTGTTGATACTTTTTTGCACTGGGGTTTGGTGGGGGGAACGCAGGGAAGGGGTTTTGCGCGAGGTGCGGTTAACGAATGCGTACAGATTTCGCCAGCCGGGCACAACCTCTTGTGGGAGCGAGCCTGCTCGCGAAGATGGTGTGTCAGCACGGGATTTTTCACTGACAGAACGCTTTCGCGAGCAGGCTCGCTCCCACAGGTGGCGTGTCGTCAGAGATGATTCTGTTCAGTCAGCCGCTGCACCGCCAGCCGTCGATAGTGCGACGGCGTCATGCCCTTGAGTTGCTGAAAGCGCCGATTGAAGTTGGAAATATTGTTGAAGCCCGACTCGAAGCACACCTCGGTCACCGGTTTGTCGCCATCGGCCAGCAGCTCACAGGATTTGCTGATGCGCAGGCGATTGACGAATTCGATGAAGTTGCGTCCGGTGGCCTGTTTGAATACCCGGCTGAAATAGGTCGGCGTCATGCCCAGGTGCTCGGCCACTTCTTCCAGTGAAATGTCCCGGGCGTAATGGCTGAAGATGTAATCGACCGCGCGGTTGGTGCGGTCGATGTTGTGTTCGTCGGCCAGTTGCGGCGTGGTGGCACCGGACAACAACAGGTAATCCTCACTGGCCGCGAGCAGTTCCATCAGGATGAAAAAATGCCCGAGGCGGGTGATGCCGGTGCTGTCGGCGATCCGCTGCATAAGCGTCATGGCCTGACGGATCGTGCGCTTGCAGCGAAATTCGATGCCGTACTGCGCGCGCTCAAGCAGTGGCGCCAGGGATTTCAGCTCAGCGAACACCTGATGCCCGCTCTCGAACAATTCGTCGGTGAAGTTGACCAGCATGTCGCGCTTCTCCACCACTTCATCTTCAGCGACCTGGCTGATCCAGTTGTGCGGCAGGTTGGGACCGGTCAGAAACAGGGTTTCCGGATAGAAGTTGCCGATGTAATCGCCGATGAACACCTTGCCGGAACTGGCAACGATCAGGTGCAGTTCGTATTCCTTGTGGAAATGCCAGCGCACCAGCGGGCAGGGAAAGCCGTGCTGGCGGTAGATGATGGACAAGCCGTTATGGTCGTCCATCAACTCGTAGGAAGGGTCGGTCACGCGAGCGGTTCGGGTCATGACGAGGCACTTTTTTATTATCGCTGCGCGATCATGCCTCGTTTTTTGCCATTTGTGCCACTTCCGACCGGCCGTCCGTGGAGACCGCTCAACTGAGCTTGTCGCGGGCCTTTTGCAAGTTGGCCATTTGGCAGAAGCGCACGATATTCGAATTCTTGATGAAGTCGAAATTGATGATGTTGCACTTGCGCGCCCAATCGGATTTTTCCGGATCGAACCACTCGTCAAGACTGTCGAGGATTCGCTGTGGCCCGCCGAGTGTGTAACTGGTTGCCGACAGCGACCACGGGCGGCGCGTACTGACAGGTGTGCTCAGTACGTTGTCTATATAGCCATAAAGATCCGAGGTGCTGACCTGTGATTTGCCGATCCACTTGTGATTGATCTGGCTATAAAAGCGGAAGTCCAGGGTTTCCCAGGTCATCGGCGCAGCCACCATAACGCGCTGCAATGGATCGATGGCTTTGAGTTGGCCAATTGTCAGATGCAGATTTTCGGTGGGAATGATCCGTTCCCCAAGGTGCTCCAGCAAAGCTGCTCTGAATTCCTCATGGTTGAATGGATCTGTAGCGTTGGAAAGTTCATGAAAGTCCAGAACGATAAACTCGTTCTGGCTTCTTTCATAAAATCCCTTGAGGTCTCTGATCAGGTCTTCAAGCGTTCGCGAAGAGTTGAATCCATTGTGCTGGAAACGGAATCTCGCCAGTTGTTTCGCCTTGCTGTTGTAAACAAGGCGTACATCAAGTGCGCGAGCGCCGCGATTCAACAGCGAATAAAACGAAACGTCCTGGCAGGCAAGCCAGTTTTTACCGGGAATCAGGGCATAAGAAGCTTCCCAGTCACAGCCGGCGTTGTGCGCGCCGGGCAGGGTCATTTCGAATAACGAAAGATTATCGATTTGTGGTGAATCAGCCATCCATTGATGGGTTGGTATATCGTCGAAGTTTTCCATGTTGCATATCCTGCGAAGTGGTTGATTAGTTGCGCGCAGGATGTTTATAGGCATGTTCGCGTTATTGCGAAAGTTCGCTTTTAATGCAAGTCATGTAATTGATGTAATCAACGCTCTGTTGGATTCAACTGGTTTTTCGCTTCGATCCATTGAGCCATGTATTGAGTGCTTTTGAGTGTGTGATGTCGCAACATGGCGCCGGTGAAGTTGTCGTTTCTAAGTTGTGCCAAGTGTTGTCGGCAATCATCTATCCGGTTGATCAGACGCGGGCCATGTACGCTGCGCTGATAACGTTGCTGCAAAAGTGCCGAAGCCTGAATCTGCGCTTGCTGCCAGCGCGCTGGATCTTCGTACAGTTGCACGGCCTGTTCGGCGAAGGTATTTGCGTCCAGGGCAATGGCGCCCGGCCAAGGAGCATCGCCGTGCATGGCTTCGGCGCCGATCGGTGTCGTCACGCTTGGCGTGCCACAGAGCATGGCATCGACCAGTTTGCCCTTGATTCCCGCGCCAAAGCGCAATGGCGCAAGGCAGACCCGCGCTGCCGACATCACTTCAAGCGCATCTTCGGCCCAGTCCATGATGTGAAAGCCTTGGGCCGGGTTGTGCAATGCGGTGGCTTTGGGCGGCGTATAGGCGCCATAGATATGCAGTTGCGCGCGAGGCAAGCGCGCGCGGATCAGCGGCCAGAGGGTGGTCTTCATCCAGAGCACGGCATCCCAGTTTGGCGCGTGACGGAAGTTGCCAATGCTGAGGAAATGCGCGCGCTCTTCGAAACCTGGCGCGGCGGTGTCCGGAAGATCAATCATCAACGGACACCAATGCAGGATCTGCCGAGGCAGACCGAATTCCTCGACCAGCAGGTCGATCTCGACTTCGGAAATCATCAGGTTCAAATCACACCGGTACAGCGCAGCGATTTCCCGTTTGGCCAGATCGGTGCTCGCCATCAGCTGGAATTCTTCGTGCAATGCCGGTGCGAACAGTTCGGTGAAATCAGTCTGCTCGTCGTCGCTTTTCAGCCGGTCTTTCAGACGCTGATGACGCGCATGCCGCAGGCTTTGCAGGTCGGAGGTTTCCAGGATGCGCAGGGCGCCCGGGCAGTGTTTCTCCACCCGCCAGCCAAACTGTTCTTCCATCATGAACTGATCGAACAGCACGATATCCGGCGCCAACTCGCTGATGAACGTGTCGAAACTGCTGTTGTTGAGCTCGATCGATACTTCGCGAACGCCCAGCGCCGTCAGATCAGCCTTGTGTTCACCCGGGCCGGCCGGGCTGCTGAACGTGATGTCCCATCCCTGATCGAGAAATGTCTCGAGGATCTGCATGACATGTCCGCTGGCCGCCGAAGAGCGGGGCTCGGGCCAGACGTAGCCGATGACCAGGACTTTGGTGGGAACTGAGTGGGACATCGCTGGATTCTCGGCGCTTAAAAAAGGCGCAATTAAACCACAGTGATGCGTGCTCATCGCCAGTTCAGGTTGATCACGATTGCTCTGGTTCCAGCCAATGCAGGTAGATGCGCAGGACTATTCCAGTATGGATTTTACCTTGTCGCGTAGCTGGTCAATCGAAAACGGTTTGCCGATGACATGCATGTCGCCGGGTACTTCGATAGTCTCGGCATAACCGCTGGCAAACAGGATGGGCAGAGCAGGTTGCAGCTGACGGGCCTTTTGAGACAGTTCGCGGCCATCCATGCCAGGCAGGCCGTAGTCGGTCATCATCAAATCGATGGCGTTATCAGAATCCGCAAGAATCGCAAGCGCCTTGCCGCCGTCTTCAGCCTCCAACACGGTGAATTCCAGCTCCTCCAGCACATCCACGATGAGCATGCGCACGATGTCGTCATCTTCTACGACAAGGATAGTGGAGGCATTGGCAGACATGGCGGGACTCTCAGAAAAATGAAATCGGGGGATACCGGGCAAGCGAATTTTGCCGGACTCTTGCATGAGTAAGTGGCGCGTAGCCACAAGTTCCCGAGCTGATACAAAAAAGAACAGGTCAGTGCGGTGCGGCAAGGATAACCGTTGGCGTCGTCCAATGCGCAGGCGTGTGTAGGAAAATGCCATCATTTGTGTGAGAAAAATGGATCCATGGCGGGGTTTTGGGGCAAACTCTCGGGTTTTCAACAGTTCGACAAGGCTGCCCCATGTCCTCTCCGTCCTCGGTTGATGAACAACGGTTCCGCAAACTTCTGAGTCGCAACGTCAGCCTGCCGCTGGGCGTCGGCGTGCTCAGTGCGGTGTTTTTCGTCTCACTGATCACCTATTTGCTGTCCGTCATCCAGTGGGTCGAGCATACCGACCGGGTGATCAATAACGCCAATGAGGCGGTGAAACTCACTGTCGATCTCGAAACCGGCATGCGCGGCTATCTGCTCAGCGGTGACGAGCACTTTCTCGACCCGTACGAAGTTGCCAAGCCGCGTATCGAGGTCGCTCTCAATACATTGCTGGAGCTGACCGCCGATAATCCGGTGCAGACCGATCGCCTGCGCCGTTTGCAAGCCTTGCAGATGGAGTGGGCCAACTACGCGCAGTCGATGATCGATCTGCAGCGCAGCAGTGGCGACTATCGCGGTGCGGTCAAGGCCGGGCGGGGCAAGCGCCTGACCGATGAAATCCGCAAGCAATTCGAGGACGTCATCGAGACCGAGCAGGTGCTGCGCGCCACCCGCAATGAGGATGTGCGCCGCACGACGATCTGGAGCATCACCCTTTATCTGATTTTCATCGTCGGTATCAGTGGGTTGCTGGCCTACATCGGCCGCCGTGATCTGCTCAACCTGTCGACCAACTACAGCGCCAACCTCGCCGCGCAACTGGCCAGCGCCGAACGCCTCGAGAAGCAGGCGTGGCTGCGCAACGGCCAGACGCAACTGGCCGAGCAGGTGTTGGGGCAACTGACGCTGAACCTGCTGGGGCGCAACATTCTGCAATTCTGCGCGCAATACCTCGGCACTGCCGTCGCCGCGCTTTATGTGCGCGAAGAACATGGCGGCCTCAAGCGCGTGGCGACTTATGGTTTCTCCCGCGAGCAGGAAGAGCTCAATCAAACGATCTATAGCGGCGAAGGCATCGTCGGCCAAGTGGCAGAGCAGGCACGCCTGATCCGTCTCGACGCGGTGCCGGGCGACTATTTCAAAGTCAGCTCCGGTCTCGGTGCAGGCCTGCCGCACAGTGTGCTGGTGGTGCCGACCAGTGATGATGACCGCGTCAATGGCGTGATCGAACTGGGTTTCCTGCGTCCGCTGTCCGAGCGCGACATCGAACTGCTGGAATTGATTGCCGGCAACATCGGCACCTCGATCGAAGCGGCGCGTTACCGTCAGCGCTTGCAGGAAGTGCTCGCCGAAACCCAGCAGCTCAATGAAGAGCTGCAAGTGCAGCAGGAAGAGCTGAAGACTGCCAACGAAGAGCTGGAAGAACAGTCGCGGATTCTCAAGGAATCCCAGGCGCATCTGGAAACCCAGCAAGTCGAGCTGGAGCAGACCAACGAGCAGCTCGCCGAACAGCGCGATGCGATGGACAAGAAAAACACCGAGCTGAATCAGGCGCAGATCCAGCTCGAAGAGCGTGCCGAAGAGCTGCAACGCTCGAGCAAGTACAAATCCGAATTCCTCGCCAACATGTCCCACGAACTGCGCACGCCGCTCAACAGTTCGCTGATTCTGGCCAAGCTGCTGGCGGAGAACCCGCAGCAGAATCTGTCGGCGGAACAGGTCAAGTTTGCCGAATCGATCTATTCGGCCGGCAACGATCTGCTCAACCTGATCAACGACATCCTCGACATTTCCAAGGTCGAGGCCGGCAAGCTTGAAGTGATTGCCGAAAACACCCGCGTCGATCGTCTGGTCGATGGCTTGCGCTCGATGTTCGAACCGTTGGCGGCGGACAAGAAACTGGCCTTCAGCGTCGAGGTTCAGCCGGACGCACCGGGCTTGCTGTTCACCGACCGTCAGCGTCTGGAGCAGGTCATCAAGAACCTGCTGTCCAATGCGATTAAGTTCACCGAGCACGGCGCCGTCAGCCTGAGCATCACCGCGCAGCCGAATGATCACATCGCTTTCAGCGTCAAGGATTCCGGGATCGGTATCGCTGCCGATCAGCAGGAAAGTATTTTCGAGGCGTTCCGTCAGGCGGATGGCACCACCAATCGCAAATACGGCGGCACCGGCCTTGGCCTGTCGATCTCGCGGGATCTGGCGACGTTGCTGGGCGGTTCTATCAGCGTCGACAGCGTACCGGGGCAGGGCAGCACGTTTACGCTGGTGTTGCCGCGTCAGTATCACGAATTCGGTGAAACGCCGGCCGCGCCGCTGACCTTCCACCCGGCACCTGTGACGCCTGCGCCAGTTGCTGTTGCGGCTCCGCTGGCATCGGCAATTCCGGCAGTTATCCCGCGCTTCGCCGACGATCGCGACAAGGCTCCGTTCGCCACCCGCTGCATTCTGGTGGTGGAGGACGAACCGAACTTCGCCCGTATCCTCTATGACCTCGCCCATGAATTGGGCTACCAGTGCCTGGTCGCCCATGGCGCTGACGAAGGTTACGACCTGGCGCGCGAATTCGTGCCGGATGCGATCCTGCTCGACATGCGCCTGCCGGATCATTCCGGTCTGACCGTGCTGCAACGCCTGAAAGAACGCGCCGAAACCCGGCACATTCCAGTGCACGTGATTTCCGTGGAAGACCGCGTCGAAGCGGCCATGCACATGGGCGCGATCGGCTACGCAGTGAAACCGACCACCCGCGAAGAGCTCAAGGATGTGTTCGCCCGTCTCGAGGCCAAGCTGACACAGAAGGTCAAGCGCGTGCTGCTGGTCGAAGATGACGATCTGCAACGCGAAAGCATCGCGCGGCTGATTGGCGACGAAGACATCGAAATCACTGCCGTCGGCCTGGCCCAGGACGCACTGGAACTGCTGCGCACGACCATCTACGACTGCATGGTCATCGACCTCAAGCTGCCGGACATGCTCGGCAACGATCTGCTCAAGCGCATGTCCACCGAGGACATCTGCTCGTTCCCGCCGGTCATCGTTTACACCGGACGCAACCTGACCCGCGACGAAGAGGCCGAACTGCGCAAGTATTCACGCTCGATCATCATCAAGGGCGCACGCTCCCCGGAGCGATTGCTCGACGAGGTCACACTCTTTCTGCACAAAGTCGAATCGCAGCTGTCCCATGAACGGCAGAAGATGCTCAAGACCGCGCGCAGCCGCGACAAAGTCTTTGAAGGTCGCAAAGTGCTGCTGGTGGACGACGATGTGCGCAACATCTTCGCCCTGACCAGCGCGCTGGAACACAAAGGCGCAGTCGTGGTGATCGGCCGTAATGGCCGCGAAGCGATTGAGAGACTTCATGAAGTCGAGGACATCGACCTGGTGCTGATGGACGTGATGATGCCGGAAATGGATGGCTTCGAAGCCACCATGGAAATCCGCAAGGATCCGCGCTGGCGCAAGCTGCCGATCATCGCGGTGACGGCCAAGGCCATGAAGGACGATCAGGAGCGCTGCCTGCAAGCGGGCGCCAACGATTACCTGGCCAAGCCCATCGACCTTGATCGTCTGTTCTCGCTGATACGTGTGTGGTTACCGAAAATGGAACGCATCTAGTGGAACGCAGCAGTTCAGCCGAGCGCAACAGCGAAATCGAATTACGCTTGTTGATCGAGGCGATTTACCTGAAATACAGCTATGACTTTCGCGACTACTCCGGCGCTTCGATCAAGCGCCGGGTGCAGCACGCGCTGAGTCAGTTCGAATGCGCGACCATCTCGGCCCTGCAAGAAAAAGTCCTGCACGACCCGACCGCGTTCATGCAGCTGCTGCAACTGCTGACGATCCCGGTCAGCGAGATGTTCCGCGATCCGTCGCACTTCCTGGCGATCCGCAACGAAGTGGTGCCGCTGCTGCGTACCTATCCGTCGCTGAAAATCTGGATTGCCGGCTGCAGCACGGGCGAGGAGGTCTATTCGATGGCGATCCTGCTGCGCGAAGAAGGCCTGCTCGACCGCACGATCATCTACGCCACCGACATCAACCCGCGCTCACTGGAGAAGGCCAAGCAAGGGATTTTCTCCATGGAAAACGTCCGCGCCTACACTGCCAACTATCAGCAGGCCGGCGGTCAGCGTTCGTTTGCCGATTACTACACGGCAGCCTACGGCTACGCGATTTTCGACAAGAGCCTGTGCGAGAACGTGACGTTCGCCGACCACAGCCTGGCCACCGACAGCGTGTTCTCCGAAACCCAGTTGATTTCCTGCCGCAACGTGCTGATTTATTTCAACAAGAAGTTGCAGGACCGGGCGTTCGGGCTGTTCCATGAATCGTTGTCGCATCGCGGCTTTCTGGTGCTGGGCAGCAAGGAAACCCTGGATTTTTCCAACTATTCGAACCAGTTCGAGGCGTTGGTCAAACAAGAACGGATCTACCGCAAATCATGAACGACACCCCGAGCCTGCCTCGCATCGAGGCCGTCGTGATCGGCGCCTCCGCAGGCGGTGTCGAGGCGTTGCTGACCCTGCTCGGGCCATTACGCAAAGGCTATGTGCTGCCGATCATCATCGTTCTGCATCTGCCGGAAGAGCGCCGCAGTCATCTGGCCGAAGTGTTCTCCCGCCGTGTGGCGATGCCGGTCAAGGAAGCTGAAGACAAGCAGGACATTCAAGCCGGCACGGTGTATTTCGCCACGCCCGGTTATCACTTGTCGGTCGAAGCGGATCGCAGCCTGTCGCTGAGCCTGGAGGATCGCGTGCATCATTCGCGGCCTTCGATCGATTACCTGTTTGAATCGGCCGCTGACGTTTACGGCGAGACACTCGCCGCCGTGCTGCTGACCGGCGCCAATCAGGATGGCGCGCGCGGTCTGGCCTGCGTCAAGCGCTGCGGCGGCCTGACCATTGTTCAAGACCCCGATGATGCACAAGTCGCCACCATGCCCCAGGCTGCACTGAACGTTCTGCAGCCGGATCATGTCCTACCCATTCACGGCATCGGCCGTCTGCTAGTCGAGCTGGAACGAATCGCATGCTGAGTAATATCCAAGCCAAACTGTTGATCGTTGACGATCTGCCAGAAAACCTGCTGGCGCTGGAAGCGCTGATCAAGCGCGAGGATCGCACGGTCTACAAGGCTCTGTCGGCGGACGAGGCACTGTCGCTATTGCTGCAACACGAATTCGCCATGGCCATTCTCGACGTGCAGATGCCGGGCATGAACGGCTTCGAACTGGCCGAGTTGATGCGCGGCACCGAGAAGACCAAGAACATTCCGATCATTTTCGTCAGCGCCGCTGGCCGTGAACTCAACTACGCGTTCAAGGGCTACGAAAGCGGTGCGGTGGACTTCCTGCACAAGCCGCTGGACATTCATGCGGTGAAGAGCAAGGTCAACGTTTTCGTTGATCTGTATCGCCAGAGCAAGGCCATGAAACAGCAGGTCGAGGCGCTGGAGCAGGCCCGACGCGAGCAGGAAGCGCTGCTGCAACAGTTGCAAAGCACGCAGCTTGAGCTGGAACAAGCGGTGCGCATGCGCGATGACTTCATGTCCATCGTTGCCCACGAGGTGCGTACACCGCTCAATGGCCTGATCCTTGAAACCCAGCTGCGCAAGATGCACCTGGCGCGGGACAACGCCGCGGCGTTCACCCTCGACAAGATGCAGGCGATGGTCGATCGCGATGAGCGGCAGATCAAAAGTCTGATTCGCCTGATCGAAGACATGCTCGATGTCTCGCGAATCCGCACCGGCAAACTGTCGATCCGCCCGAGTCGTTTCGATCTGGTGCAACTGGTCAGCAATCTGCTGCAAAATTTTGCACCGCAAATGGAAGCGGCGGAAACCAGCGTTTCCTTTGAGGCGTCCGAGCCGGTCGAAGGTTGCTGGGACGAGTTCCGCATCGAGCAAGTGGTGTCCAATCTGCTGACCAACGCCTTGCGTTACGGCGGTCGCAGCCCGATTCAGGTGCGCGTCTATCGCGAAGCTGACGAGGCTCGGGTCGAGGTCCAGGATCACGGCATCGGCATCAGCGCCGAGAACCAGAAGCGTATTTTTCAGCAGTTCGAACGGGTGTCCGCCAAGACGGTGGTGGCCGGGCTCGGGCTGGGTCTGTTCATTTCCGAGCAGATCGTCGCCGCCCATGGCGGCTCCATCGTCGTCGAGAGTGAAATCAACGAAGGCGCCCTGTTTCGCGTTTGTCTGCCGATCCAGGAAAACGGCATATCCGACGCAACCTCTGAGTGACCACACGGTCGTATCAGCAGCTATTGACCGAACAAAGGCTTCCCATGAGCGTAGATGCGCAAGATGTAGTACTCGTCGTCGAAGACGAACCGGTTATCTTGATGGTCCTGACGGATTACCTGTCAGGGCAGGGCTATCGCGTGTTGCAAGCGGAAAATGGCGAGCAGGCTTTCGAGATCCTCGCCAGCAAACCTCACCTGGACATGCTGATTACCGATTTCCGCCTGCCGGGCGGGATCTCCGGCGTGCAGATTGCCGAGCCAGCGGTGAAATTGCGACCGGACCTCAAAGTGATTTTCATCAGCGGCTACCCGCAGGAAATCCGTGAAACCGGCAGCCCGATCACCAGCAAGGCACCGATCCTGGAAAAACCGTTCGATCTGGATGTGTTGCAGGAAAAGATTCAGGAATTGCTGGCCTGATGGTCATGCAGGAGCTGCCGAGCCTTCGGCAGCTCCTGCATGAGAATCAGCTATTGATCATCTCGCGCACCTTGGCGGTGAGCAGATCAAAGGTGAAGGGCTTGGTGATCATCTGCATTCCCGAGTCGAGGAAGCCACCGCGCACCGCCGCGTGCTCGGCATAACCGGTGATGAACAACACTTTCAGACCTGGCCGGTATTGCCGACCAACCTCCGCCAGTTGACGACCGTTCATCCCCGGCAGGCCAACGTCGCTGATGAGCAAATCAATACGCTGCGTCGAATTTAGAATCGGCATGGCGCCGTCGGCATCACCGGCCTCCACGAACGCATAACCCAACTCACTGAGCACGGCGCTGACCAACACGCGCACAGCCGGATCGTCTTCGACGATGAGTACGGTTTCGCCATCCATCGCATACGGAGCCTGCTGCGAATCCGAGACGGGAATTTCCACTTCTTCACCACGGAAACGCGGCAGGTAGAGTTTTACCGTGGTGCCTTGGTCGACTTCACTGTCGATCGACACATGCCCGCGCGACTGCTTGCTGAAGCCATAGATCATCGACAGTCCGAGGCCGGTGCCCTGGCCGATCGGCTTGGTCGTAAAGAACGGATCGAACGCGCGGCTGACCACACTCTGCGGCATGCCGCTACCGTTGTCAGTGACGCTGAGCATCACGTAATCGCCCGGCTCCAGATTGCTGTAAGCGGCGGTGAAGTCGCTATGCAGGACCTGATTGCTGGTTTCCACCACCAGTTTGCCACCCTCGGGCATCGCATCACGGGCATTGATGACCAGGTTGAGCAGGGCGCTCTCGAGTTGATTGGGATCGGCCTCGGCAACCCAGAGGTTGTCGTCCAGGCGCATTTCCAGATGAATGCTTTCATTGAGGCTGCGTTGCAGCAGCTCGCCCATCGACAGCACCAGCGTGTTCATCTGCACGGCTTTCGGGTCGAGGGATTGCCGGCGGGAGAACGCCAACAAGCGGTGGGTGAGGCCAGCGGCGCGGTTGGCGGAAGTCACGCCAAGGTCGATCAGACTGTCGAGGTCTTCGGTGCGGCCCCGGGCCAGACGTCGGCGCAGCAGCTCCAGGCTACCAATGATGCCGGTAAGCATGTTGTTGAAGTCGTGAGCGATGCCGCCAGTGAGTTGGCCGACCGCTTCCATTTTCTGCGATTGGCGCAGCGCTTCTTCGTTGTGGCGAAGTTGTGCGGTGCGCTCTTCAACCTGTTGCTCGAGGGTTTCCAGAGTTGATTGCAGGCGGCGTTCGCTTTCACTCAGGTCGATCAGCCGATCGCGCGCTTCATATTGTCGTCGCCGCCCGCGCAGGGCGGCGGAGACCAGACTGACCAGCGTCGCGGGATGGAAGGGGCGCTCGAGAAAAGTCACGTTGCCGAGCAGGGTGCTGAGACGCGACGGCGGACCTTGTTCATCGCCGCCATGATGAGTCAGCAGCACGATGGGCATGTCCGACCACGCGGGTTGCTGGTCAAGGTAGGCGATAAGCCCTTCCAGTTCCGGTCCGCGCAGCGCTTCAGCAGCAATCAGCAGCAACCCGGCGCCGACCTCCAGTTCGGTGCACAGAGCGCCGAGATTCGGCGCCACCATGCCGCCGTAACCGGCTTCGTTGAGAATCATCAACGCGATCTGGCTGTCGCGACCCATGGGCGCCAGCACCAGCACCCGCTCGGCCAACGGCGTGTTGACCGTCACAAGCTTTCATCCTCAAGCAATGGATTGCTCGCTCCCATGTAGGTCGGCACGCCACGCAGCACGCCCTGGAAGGATTCCAGCGGTTGGCCGATGGTCATGCCGCGCGAGGAAATCCGGTATTCACGGATGGTCGACTCGTGGTTGCCGGTACGTTTTTTGATAATCGAGATCGCCCGGCGGACTTTGCCGAGGGCTTCGAAGTAGCGCAACAGAATCACCGTGTCGGCCAGGTAAGTGATATCAACCGGCGCCTGCATATCGCCCACCAGACCGTGCTGGGCGACCGTCATGAAAGTCGCCGCGCCTTTGCGGTTAAGGTACAGCAGCAGCTCGTGCATGTGCAGCACCAGCGCGTTTTCTTCCGGCATCGCTGCCTGATAGCCGTTGATGCTGTCGATTACCACGGTTTTGATACCCAGCTCATCGACGCAACGGCGCACGCGATGGGACAACTCACCGGGAGACAATTCGGCGGCGTCTACTTGTTCGATCAGCAGATTACCGGTGGCCTGCAAGGCTTTGAGGTCGATGCCGAGATGACGCATGCGTTCGAACAGCAGGCCCAGTTCTTCATCGAAAATGAACAGCGCGGCTTTTTCGCCTCGGGCCACCGCTGCGGCGGCGAAGATCATCGAAATCATTGATTTGCCGGTACCGGCCGGGCCGAGAATCAGCGTGCTGGAGCCGGTTTCGATGCCGCCGCCGAGCAGGGCGTCCATTTGCGGGATGCCGCTGGACAGCTGCAGACGTGGGTAGTCGCCGCGATGTTCCGCCGCTACCAGGCGTGGGAAAACATGGACGCCGTCGCCCATGATGGTGAAATCGTGGAAACCGCCACGGTATTTCTGCCCGCGATATTTGACCACTCGTACCCGACGACGCTCGGCGCCGTAGCTAGGCGTCAGCTCTTCAAGGCGGATCACGCCGTGGGCGACACTGTGCACGGTCTTGTCGAGGGATTCTGTAGTCAGGTCATCGAGCAGCAGGACGGTGGCGTCGTAGCGCACGAAGTAATGCTTGATCGCCAGAATCTGGCGACGATAGCGCAACGAGCTCTGCGCCAGCAGACGGATCTCCGAAAGGCTGTCGAGCACTACACGGGTCGGTTTGAAGCGTTCGACCACTTCGAAAATCTGCCTGGTCGCCTCGCCCAGTTCAAGGTCCGAGGAATACAGCAGGCTTTGCTGATGTTCGGCATTGAGCAGGCTTTCCGGCGGTGTCAGCTCGAAGATCTTGATGTTTTCGTTCAGCTCCCAGCCGTGGGAGAGCGCACCTTGACGCAGTTCTTTCTCGGTTTCCGAGAGAGTGATGTACAAGCAACGTTCCCCGGCCAGCGCACCGGCGCGGAGGAAATGCAAAGCCACGGTGGTTTTGCCGGTTCCGGGTTCCCCCTCGAGCAAAAACACATGGCCGCGGGACAGGCCACCGGCAAGGATGTCATCCAGACCTACGATGCCGACGGCGGCCTTTGCACTGATCAACTCGTTTGATGTAGTCAAAAAACGCCCTCTTATGACTAGGGTAATTCGGCGGCTGGCTTAAGTGAGCCGCCTGAATAACTTGACCTCAGGGCATGTTCACGGTTCCGCTTTTTCTTTCGACAGGTGGTTGATTGCACCCGCTCTACCTTGATTAAAGACCCTGTTGCAGGGCCGGGTCGTCCGGATTCAGCTGCTCCAGTTGCGCCAGCAGAATTTGCACATTCTGCAATTGGCCGCTTTCCTTCCAATAGTTGATCAACAACACCCGCGCCTTGCGGTCGGCGGGGTGGCGCTGAACGATTTCCTGCAATTGTTTCTGCGCCGCTTCCAGTTCTTCCGCGCTGTGCAGAGTGGTGGCGAGGTCGTAGCGATAATCCTTGTTGTCCGGTTCCAGCTCGACCGCTTTGGACAGGCCGAGCAGGGCATATTCGCGCTGGCCGTGGTGCAGCAGCCACAGGCCGAGGGCATGTTGCAGATAGGCCGAATCGGGCTGCGCCTTGAGTTGGCGGGCGAGCAACTGGCGAGCGGCATCGCTCTGGCCCTGGCGGTCGAGCACATCGATCTGCATGACCAGCGCCGGCAGGTTGCCCGGTTCCAGGCGCAAGGTATTGTCCAAAGCCTGTTGGGCCTGTTTGTATTCGGCGTTGTGAATATAGAGACGGGCCAGTTGCGCATAGTTGGCGGCGCTTTCCGGCTGCCTTTCCAGGGTCTGTTGCCAGCCGTCGATGGCCTGCTGTAGCGGTGCGAAATACAGGCCGAGCTCGTCCGGGGCCAGGCCGAGCAGGGCATTGATCGCGGCGAAACGGACAGCTTGTTCTTCATCATCGAGCAACGGTCCTAGCAGCAGACTGCGCTGCCCGCCGGGCACCAGACCGACGATGCTTTTGATCGCTGCGACGCGCACTTGCGGCGCTTCGTGATGCAAGTCGATGTCCGCCAGCTTCAACGCCTGCGGACTGGGGTAATTGGGCAGTTCGCCATGCAGCCAGACCCGGCGCTTGACCGAGATGTCCGGGCGGCCCAATTGCTGGTACAACTGGCGCGCCGCTCCGGGTTCACCGGTGCGCGCGGCGTTCAGCGCTTCGCTGTAGCCATGTTTGATAGCATCGGGGATGGTCGGAGTGCTGCTGCGCCAGGACAGCCAGACGACGCCGAGGATCAGTACGAGGCCTAAGCCGATCAGCAGGTTGCGGCGGGACTGAGTCATGCGGGTTTCCGAAAGCTTCGAACTTGAGCAGAGCGGCAAGCTTCGTTCAGCTTGGCGCGTGAGTCAAACCGTTGCCAGCGAATCGTCCTACAACACGTGTCGACTGTGAAATCCGTCAGGCTTTTGCTGCAATGTCTACGCTTGCAGAAGTCGTTTTAAAGAGAGTGCCCATGTCTGCGCTGTACACCTATTTCAAGGCTTTGATCCATCCCGGTCAGGCTGTTCTGCTGTTTGCCCTGCGGACCATCGCCGCCGGGCTGTTGACCCTTTATCTGGCGTTCATCTTCGATCTCGAACAGCCGAAGTGGTCAATCATGGCCGTGGTGATCGTCAGCCAGCCACTGGCAGGGATGGCACTGGCGCGCAGTTTCGGCCAGGTGATCGGCACCACCGTGGGTGCGGCGGTGGCGGTGCTGATCATGGCGATTTTCCCTCAGGCGCCGCTGCCGTTCATCACGACATTGGCGTTGTGGCTGGCGCTGTGCACGGCGGGCGGCACCTTGTTGCGCTACACCAGTTCCCAAGCGTTCGTGCTCAGTGGTTACACCGCAGTCGTGGTGGCCTTGCTGGCGATTCCGGATCAGGACGGCACCTTTCTGCTGGCGGTCACCCGCGTCACCGAAACCCTGTTGGCGGTTGCCTGTGTCTGTGTGGTCAGTTTGCTGACGGCCCGGCCTGAAGCCGTCGCCAAGGGCTATTTCGCCAAAATCGATCAGGTCATCAAACTGGCCGCCAGCCACGCCGCCGAAGTGCTTCGCACGGAAGAAAGCGAAGCCGATTTCCAGCGTCGGCAGATGCAACTGCTCGGTGAGATCAGCGCACTGGAAGGTTTGCGACGTCATTTGTATTTCGATGCCCCACGTTTGCGCAGTGCCGACAACCTGGTATTGCTGCTCGGCAACCAACTGATGCTGCTGACCTCGCGACTGACCGCGCTGCGTCATCAGCGTGAATTGCTCATCGAACGCTGGGAGGGCGATCTGCCGCTGGAGGTCCAGCAGTTGCGTGCCGAGGAACTGGCGTTGCTTGAGCAGCTGGCGCAACAGGGCCGCGCGCTGTCTGGCGCCGATCGGCAGCGTTTCGTCACCTTGCAGCAACAGTTCGAAGCATTGGCGTACAAGGCCGAGCAGCAGACCGAGAACATGAGCGCGACCCTGCGTTCATTGGCTTGGGCGCTGCGTTGGGAGCAGGCGCGCCTGTTGCAGCAACTTGAGCAGATCCTCGAACTGAGCGACGCGATTCAGGAAGGGCGCCCGGCCAGTTGTCTGTATCGCGGCCAGAGCAGTCCGTTGCATCTGGATTTCACCCTGGCCTCGATGAATGCGATCCGCGCCTTTACCGCGCTGTTGGTCAGCGGGTTGATCTGGATCGAAACGGCCTGGGATGGCGCGCGCGGCGGAATGATTCTGGTGGGGATTCTCTGCTCGCTGATGGCGACTTTTCCGCGTCCGCTGATGGCTGCGCAAAGCTATGCGCGAGGCTTGGGCCTGGCACTGGTGGTGTCGGCGTTCTATCAATTCATGCTGGTGCCGGCGATCAGTGATTTCGAGCTGCTGGCCTTGCTGCTGGCGCCGCTGCTGTATGCCATTGCTGTGGGCATTTCCAGTCCGGCCACCGCCGGTATCGGCATGGGTCTTGGCCTGTCCAGTTTTCTCATGCTCGGACCGCAAAATACCGGCACTGGGCAGAACACGGCGATCCAATGGTTCGAATTTGCCGGCGCCTACGTCAGCGCAGCGATGCTGGCCCTGATCGTTTATGCGCTGATCTTCCCGTTCCGCCCGGGCTTGCGCATCCGCCGCCTGTATGGCGAAGCGCGGGAGCAGGTGTACCAACTGAGCAAAATGCCGGCGACCGATGAACAACAATTCGCTTTCGAGAGTCGGATGACGGATCGCCTGACCAGCATGCTCGGCCTGCTGCCAGCGGCGAACGATCGTGCCATGCAGCGCTTGTATGAAATCAGCCTGGCATGCGTGGCCTTGGGCGTGGCCATGCATCAGCTGCGACAGCAGGCGCAGAACAACGCGCTACTTACCGATGCGTTCGGCCAACGCCTGGCGTCGGCGTTGCGCAAGACTGGTCGTTTGGTTGCCGGTCGCGACGATGTCCAGCTTGCGGCGCTGCTGGCCACGTTGCACCAGCTCGGAGACGAGCTGGACGAGCTGCACGCCACCAGTCATGAACATCTATGGTCGGTGTTTCGCATGCGTGTGGCGCTGCTGATTGTGGTGTCGTTCCTTGAGCGGCACGGCGATTATTTGCAACCTCAAGGCCTGGAAGGAGAACCGCAACTTGCCCATTGATTTCGAAATTGGCGGGGTTTATCTGCCGCCGATTGCCCAGGCACTGTTACTGGCGATTCCGATTTTCATGTTGCTGGACTGGTGTCTGCGGCGCCTCGGCGTGCTGCGCCTGGTGTGGCATGAAGCACTGTTCGAAGGCGCACTGTATGCCTGTGTCTGCGCCACGCTGATTCTGTTGATGGGAGCCTGATGTCTTGAAAGCACTAGTTGCACGAATGATGACCGTGGCAGTGGTGATCCTGGCGATCGTCCTCGGCTGGTTCGCCTGGGAGTATTACACTCGCGCGCCGTGGACACGGGATGCTCGGGTGAGGGCGGATGTGGTGACGCTGTCGGCGGATGTTTCGGGGCGAATCGTCAAACTGGCAGTGCAGGACAACCAGCATGTCGACAAGGGCCAATTGTTGCTGGAGATCGATCCGGCGCGTTATCAACTGGCGGTCGAGCATGCCCGGCGTTCGGTGGAAGTGTCCAAGGCGTCGCTGGGGCAATCGCAAGCGGCAATCGTCGCCAGTGAGGCGTTGCTCAAACAACGTCAGAGCGAGGAGCGCCGCCGCCGCACGCTGAAGCAGGGCTTCGCGATTTCCGGTGAAGAATGGGAGAAGGCCAGTACCGACGTGGCGGTTGCCCAGGCGGATCTGTTGCGCAATCAGGCCAACCTCGGGCTGGCCGAAGCCAATGTGCAACTGGCAATTGCCGCGCTGACCCAAGCCGAACTGGACTTGCAGCGCACCCGCGTTGAATCGCCAGTGAGCGGTTACGTGACCAACCTGCTGACCCGCCAGGGTGACTATGCACAAGCCGGCGGCGCACTGCTGGCGCTGGTCGACAGCGATTCGTTCTATGTCAGTGGTTACTTCGAGGAAACCAAGTTGCCGCGAATCGAGGAGGGTGATCGGGTACGCATTCAATTGATGAGCGGTGAGCGTTTCGGCGGTACGGTAGAAAGCATCGCCTTCGCCATCGCCGACCGCGAAAACGCGCCGGGCAGTCGTCTGCTGGCGAACATCAACCCGAGTTACACCTGGGTGAAACTGGCGCAACGGGTGCCGGTGCGCATTGGCATTGATGGTGACTTTGCCGGCAAGCATCGCCTGCGCGCCGGTACAACCGCCACCGTCACCGTCCTGGAACCCTGATCCCCGGTAGGAGCTGTGTTGATCGTTCCCACGCTCCGCGTGGGAATGCAGCCCGTGACGCTCCGCGTCACTGGACGCGGAGCGTCCCTTGAGGCATTCCCACGCGGAGCGTGGGAACGATCAACAAGAAACCTTGTGCTGCACAAAGGCATAAAAAAACCCCGCGACCGAATGATACGCGGGGCAAAAAATTTGGTTGGTTGCGGCCAACCAAAGGAGCTCTTTAACAACCTTTACTTGCTGGCGACTGTCTCCGGTTGCCAGCCACCGCCGAGGGCCTTGTAGATCGCGACGATGCCGCGATACAGCTCAACTTCGGCCTGGGCCTGAGTGTCTTCGGCGTTCAGGCGCTCACGCTGGGCGTCGAGCAGGACGAGGAAATCGGTGGTGCCTTCGCGATAACGGATTTCTGCCAGGTCAGCAGCCTTGCGACTCGATTCGCTCTGACGGATCAGTGAGATCAGGCGTTGCTGACGCTTGCCGTAATCGCTGAAGGCGTTTTCCGATTCTTCCAGCGCCAGCAGTACTTGTTGCTCGTAGTTGGCCAGCGCGCCTTCGGCGTCAGCATCGGCGCCGCGCAAACGGGCACGGACGCTGCCGAGGTCAAACGCAGCCCAGGTGATGCTCGGGCCGAGTGCCCAGGCATTCGCTGCCGAGGAACCGATCTGCGAACCACGTCCGGCGGTCCAGCCAAGGAAGCCGCTGAGGCTGACCCGTGGGAACAGGTCGGCTTTGGCAACGCCGATGCGCGCAGTGGCCGAAGCCAGTTGCCGTTCGGCGCTGAGGATGTCCGGACGACGTTGCAGCAGTTCACCCGGATCACCGATCGGCAGCGCTTTGGCGATGGCCGGCAGGTCTTTCGGGCTCAGGTCGACGGTCAGTTTGTCCGGGCGTTCGCCGAGCAGGGTAGCTATACGGTTTTTCTGCCGAACCTGTTCCGCCTGCAACTGCGGCACGGTGGCTTCGACGTTGGCCAGACGCGCATCGGCGCGCTCGACATCAAGCTGATCACCGACGCCGGCGTCACGCAGGCTGATGGTGATCTTGCGCGACTCCTGCTGGTTGTTCAGGTTGGCCACGGCGATTTTTTCCCGCAGCTGGGCGCCGCGCAGTTGACCGTAGGCGTCGACCAGTTCGGCAATCATGGTGACTTGCAGCTGATACAGATCGGCTTCGGCGGCTTGCTGGTCGGCATCACTGGCTTCCAGATTGCGCTGGATGCGGCCGAACAGGTCGAGCTCCCAGGCCATGTCCAGACCGAGGTCATAGCGCTCGCTATTGACCCGGTCGGTGGTCTGGCCGGGAATCTGGCCCTTGCCCAGGTCACTGCTGGCGCGGCTGGTGATGGTCGGCATCGCGTCATTGCTGGCGTCGTCGCGGATTGCCCGGGCGGCTTTCCAGCGGGCGAACGCCACGCGCAGTTCACGGTTGCCTTGCAGCGACTGGCTCACCAACTGGTTCAGGGTCGGATCATCGAATTGCTGCCACCAGATGCCTTCGAATTTCGAGCGGTCGAAGTTCTTTTGTCCGGCGGCGCCGTCGGTGGCGGTGGTGATATTGGCCGCCTCCGTGGCTGGGGTCTTGTAGTCGGGGCCGACGGCGCAGGCGCTGAGGGCCAGCACCAGCAGACTCGGCAGGAAGACTTTCAGACTCATTGTTGCGCCTCCAGTGGCTTTTGAAGAGTGTGCGCCTTGGCTGCTTTGCGCTGCTCGCCGCGTTCGACAAAGTTACGGATCAATACGTAGAACACTGGCGTCAGCAGCAGACCGAAGAAGGTCACCCCGAGCATCCCGGAGAACACCGCCACACCCATGGCGTGACGCATCTCGGCACCGGCACCGCTGGAGAACACCAGTGGCACCACACCCATGATGAACGCGAAGGAGGTCATCAGGATCGGCCGCAGACGCAGGCGGCAGGCTTCCAGCACCGCTGCGAGCGGATCGAGGCCTTCTTCCTGTTTATCCTTGGCGAACTCGACGATGAGAATCGCGTTTTTACAGGCAAGTCCCACCAGTACGATCAAGCCGATCTGGGTGAAGATGTTGTTGTCACCGCCGGAGATGATCACACCGGTAATGGCCGACAGCAGGGTCATCGGTACGATCAGGATCACCGCCAGTGGCAGGCTCCAGCTTTCGTATTGTGCGGCGAGCACCAGGAACGCCAGCAGCACGCAGAGCGGGAACACGAACAGCGCGGTGTTGCCGGACAGAATCTGCTGGTAGGTCAGGTCGGTCCACTCGTAGGTCATGCCGTTCGGAAGTTCTTCCTTGAGCAGTTTCTCGATGGCTTTTTCTGCCTGGCCAGAGCTGTAGCCCGGGGCTGCGGCACCGTTGATTTCAGCGGTGATGAAACCGTTGTAGTGCATCACGCGATCCGGTCCCGAGGTGTCGCTGACCTTGATGAAGGTCGCCAGCGGGATCATCTCGCCTTTGTTGTTGCGTACTTTCAGCTGACCGATCTGATCGGATTCAAGACGGAACTGCTGTTCGGCCTGAACGTTGACCTGATAGGTGCGCCCGAAGCGGTTGAAGTCGTTGGCATACAGCGAACCCAGATAGATCTGCAGGGTGTCGAAGATGTCGCTGACGGCCACGCCATGGGTCTTGGCTTTTTCGCGGTCGATGGCGGCATCGACCTGCGGCACGTTCACCGTGTAGCTGGTGAACAGGCCGGCCAGTTCCGGCACGTTGTGGCTCTTGTTGATGATGTTCATGGTTTCTTTGTACAGCTCGTCGTAGCCGAGGTTGCCCCGGTCTTCGATCTGCAGGCGGAAACCGCCAATGGTGCCCAGGCCTTGTACCGGCGGTGGCGGGAAGATCGCCATGTACGCTTCCTGAATGTTCGCGTACTGGCCGTTCAAGGCACCGGCAATCGCACCGGCGGACATGCTCGGGTCTTTACGCTCGTCGAACGGTTTCAGGGTCACGAAGACGATGCCGGCGTTGGGGCTGTTGGTGAAGCCGTTGATCGACAGGCCCGGGAACGCTACGGCGCTTTCCACGCCCGGCTGTTTCAGCGCGAGGTCGGACATGCGCTTGATCACGTCTTCGGTGCGATCCAGGCTCGCGGCATCCGGCAATTGCGCGAAGGCCACCAGGTATTGCTTGTCCTGGCCGGGTACGAAACCGGTCGGCGTGCTGGAGAAACCGAAGAAGGTCAGCACCATCAGGCCTGCATACACGAGCAGGGCAATGCCGCTGCTGCGGATAACCCGGCGCACGGTGCCGACGTAGCCATGACTGGCACGGTCGAAGAAACGGTTGAACGGACGGAACAGCCAGCCACCGAAGATTCTGTCGAGCACTTTCGAGAAGCGGTCTTTCGGTGCGTCGTGACTCTTCAGCAACACAGCAGCCAGCGCTGGCGACAAGGTCAGCGAGTTGAACGCCGAGATCACTGTCGAGATCGCGATGGTCAGTGCGAACTGTTTGTAGAACTGCCCGGTGAGGCCGGAAATGAATGCCGCCGGAATGAACACGGCACACAGCACCAGTGCCGTGGCCACGATCGGCCCGGTCACTTCACGCATGGCGCGCTTGGTCGCTTCGACCGGCGTCAGTCCGAGTTCGATGTTCCGTTCGACGTTCTCCACCACGACGATGGCGTCGTCCACCACGATACCGATGGCCAGCACCAGGCCGAACAGCGACAGGGCGTTGAGCGAGAAGCCGAACAGGTGCATGACCGCAAACGTACCGATCAACGATACCGGCACCGCCACCAACGGGATGATCGAGGCGCGCCAGGTCTGCAGGAACAGAATCACCACCAGCACCACAAGGATCAGCGCTTCGAACAGGGTGTGAACCACCGCTTCGATCGAGCCACGGACGAAGATCGTCGGGTCATACACGATGCTGTAATCCATGCCCTGCGGGAAGCCTTTCTTCAGCTCTTCCATCTTGCCGCGCACTTCGTTGGAAATGTCGATGGCGTTGGAACCGGGACGCTGGAAGATCGGGATTGCCACCGCCGGCTGATTGTTCAGCAGCGAGCGCAAGGCGTATTGGCTGGAACCCAGTTCAATGCGCGCAATGTCCTTCAGGCGAGTGATCTCACCGTCGTCGCCTGCACGAATGACGATGTTCTCGAACTCTTCCTCGGAAACCAGACGGCCTTGAGTGTTGACCGACAGCTGGAAGCTTTGCGCGGTCGGGGCAGGGGGCGCGCCCAGTTGACCGGCGGCGACCTGACGGTTCTGCTCGCGAATCGCGGTCACCACATCGGTCGCGGTCAGATTGCGCGAAGCGGTCTTGTTCGGATCAAGCCAGACGCGCAGCGAGTAGTCGCCCATACCAAACAACTGCACGTCACCGACACCACCCAGGCGAGCCAGCTCATCCTTGATGTTGAGGATCGCGTAGTTGGACAGGTAGAGCATGTCGTAGCGCTTGTCCGGTGAGGTCAAGTGCACAACCATGGTCAGGTCTGGCGAAGCCTTGTCGACGGTGATACCGATACGCGTCACTTCCTCGGGAAGCTTCGGCTCGGTCCGGGTCACCCGGTTCTGCACCTGCACCTGCGCGTTGTCCAGGTCAGTGCCCAGGGCGAAGGTAATGGTCAGGGTGATCTTGCCGTCAGCGGTCGATTGCGAGGACATGTACAGCATGTTCTCGACGCCGGTGATGGCTTGCTCCAGCGGAGCGGCCACGGTTTCACCGATGACTTTGGGGTTAGCGCCCGGGAAGTTGGCGCGCACGACCACGGTCGGCGGCACGACTTCCGGGTATTCGCTGATCGGCAACTGGAACAGCGAGATCGCACCGGCGATCAGGATCAACAGCGACAGCACCGCTGCGAAGATCGGCCGGGAAATGAAGAATTGGGAAAAATTCATCGGAGTTGTCGTCCCTTAACCGCGTGGGGTCGTAGCGGCCAGCTTCGCAGCCGAACCCGATGCGCCCTTGGCAGGGGCAACTTTGGGCAGGTTGCTGGCTTCCAGCGCTTGACGTTGTTGAGCGAGGGCGGCGAGGGTCTGCTCGCTGGCCATCGGAATCACTTCAGGGGTGACCGGTGAGCCAGGACGAACCCGTTGCAGACCCTTGACGATGATCGTGTCGTCCTTGTTCAGACCGTTGCGGACGATGCGCAGGCCTTCAATCTTCGGACCGAGTTCGACGGCGCGGTAGGCGGTCTTGTTGTCGCCATCCATCACCAGCACGAACTTCTTGCCCAGGTCAGTGCCCACGGCTTCGTCATTGATCAGCATGGCGTTGTAGGTGCCGCTGCCGACCAGCTTCAAGCGAGCGTAGAGGCCAGGGGTGTAGGTGCCGTCAGCGTTGTCGAAGACTGCGCGACCACGGATGGTGCCGGTTTTCGGATTGACCTGGTTGTCGACGAAGTTCATCTGGCCGAGGTGCGGGTTGCCGTCTTCGTTGGACAGGCCCATGTACACCGGTGTGGTGGCGCCGCGCTGACCGTTGCGGGCCAGTTGGGTGTATTTGAGGAACACGCGTTCGTCGGCGTCGAAGTAGGCGTAGACCTTGTCGGTGGAGACGACGCTGGTCAGCGCGGTGGTGTCGGCGGTCACCAGGTTGCCGGCAGTGATTTCGGCGCGGCTGACGCGGCCGCTGATCGGTGCGGTCACGCGGGTGAAGCTCAGATTCAGTTTGGCCAGGTCCAGTTGTGCCTGCAGGGCACCAACGGCGGCGCGGGCTTCTTGGGCGGCGCTGGTGCGCGAGTCGGCCAGTTCAGCGGAAATGGCGTTGCTGGTACGCAGGCGTTCGCCGCGAGCGGCTTCGTTTTCGCTGCGAGTGGCGGTGGCGCGGGCTTGAGCAACCAGAGCTTCGAGGCGGCGTACCTCGGCCTGGAACGGACGCGGGTCGATCTGGAACAGCAGGTCGCCTTTTTTGACCAGCGCGCCTTCGGTGAACGCGACCTGATCGATCTGGCCCGAAACCCGTGGGCGGATTTCAACGGTTTCCGGCGCTTCGAGGCGCCCGGTAAATTCGTCCCACTCGTTGACCGGTTGTTCCAGCACCTTGGCCACGCTGACTTTGGCAGCGGGCGGGGCGCCGGCAGTCTCCGGAGTTTTGCCGCAGGCGCTCATCACCAGTACGGCCAGCATGGCCAACGGGAAGCGCAAATGTTTGAGTGATTGTTCCATGGATGCAATCCGCCGAAGTATTGAAGATGGGCGGATGATGCTCGGCGCAGGTGTGATGGCACGAATCGAATGAAGCAAAGGTAACTATCATTCGGAATGATATAAGCGCCGAGGCAGCCCTCTAGCATGCACCTTTCGTTAGGGGGCTAACAATGTGTTTTCTTGCAAATCTGTCTTGCGTGACGAGCAATGATTGAGCAAGGCCTTTGTGAGAGGGGAGTCATATATATTAAGAAACGGCCATGAAGGCCGTTTCGATCCGCTATTGCGGCTATTGATCAGTTGAAGCCTTTGCGGTTGGCACCGAAGCGATTGGGGCCAGGCTGGCTGTCTTGCGCCAGAAACACGATGTTGACGATGGGCAGCAGAATCCACCAGCCGCTGCGGTCAGTGTCGTGCATGCGCCGTACGCCAACAGCGAGGCTCGGCAACAGCATTGCCAGGTTGTACAGGCTCTGCAAGGCGCCACCGGTCTTGAGCATGGCGTCGAAAACGCTCATGACAATAGCGATGCCCATGTTGATCAGAAAAAACATCCAGTATTCACGGCGCGTGGCGCGTCCGGTGAACACGGCATATTTCTTCAGTGCCTCTACGTATGGGTTGCCGCTCGCCATGATGGGGCCACTGGCAATGGAATGCAGTGGCGCTTGAGGTGCGCCGCATTGGGGGCATGCCAGTGCCAGAGTACTTATTTCCTTGGCGCAACCACGGCAGAAAACCAGGCTCATGTTTTTTTCCCTAAAAAATGGTCAGTCGAAAGACGGGACAGATACATCCCGGTGTTTTCGTTGGTGCAGATGTCGTCGCCAACGAGAGCAGAGACTGAATGCCCGACTCTCCACTGGCGGGGCGGCGGTAATCTAATCGTTACCATAAGGTTTGTCATCGGCTCTCGGCTTTCGATTTGTGGGTCTGCGGCTAAACCCAAACCCGATCGTCACCAAATCCACTTGGGGCCAGAGGCATACGAACGCATTTCGCTCTAACATGAGCTGATATTCATGCCGTCAGCTTCTGCCACCCCCGGAACTTTCATATATGCGAGACCTGCCCCCGACCGCGACCCTGCGGGCTTTCGAAGTGGCCACCCGGCACCCGACGTTCACGGCTGCCGCTCTAGAACTGCACGTAACCCAAAGCGCCGTCAGTCACCAGCTCCGGCACCTCGAAGAACTTTGGGGCTTGCAATTGTTCGAGCGCGGCAAGGCGTTACGCCTTACAACAGCGGGGGCGACGCTGGCGCCGATCGTGCGCGAGTTTTTCATGAGCCTTGAAGCAACGCTGGAGGATCTGCGCGAGCAAAAGGACAGGGTTCGCCTGACCGTCAGCACCACCTATTCGTTCGCGTTGAAGTGGCTGCTGCCACGCTTGCCGAACCTGTCGCGCCTGCACCCGGAGCTGTTGGTGTCGCTGGACACCACGGACAAGATCATCCACTTCGCCAATGGCGAAGCCGATGTCGCAATCCGCTTGGGCAAGGGCAATTACTCCGGCCTGTATTCAGAGTTCCTGTTCGGCGAACAGGTGTTTCCCGTGGCCAGCCCCGAACTGCTGCAGCGCGTCGGCAGGCCGGGCAGTCCCGCGGAGTTGCTGCAGATGCCGTTACTTATCCGCGACGGCGCCGAGTTGGCGCCGAAATGGGAGGTGTGGTTTGAGTCCGTCGGGCTGGAGTTTTTACCGCTGCGCGAAAGCGTCAGGTTTGGCGACACCAACATGACGGTGGAAGCTGCGTTGCTCGGCCAGGGTGTGGCGCTGGTGCGCAGCGGCCATGTCGAAAACGAAATCGCCGATGGCCGTCTGGTGAGGCTGTTCGATGTGCCGTTCACTTCGCCTTTGGCCTACTATCTCGTCTGCCCCAAAGGCATCGAAGCCCAGGCACACATTCTCAGTTTTCGTGACTGGTTGCTCAGTGAAGCATTGAAGGTGCAGAACCCCCAGCGCTGAAGCATGAGCTTTTGCTCATGCTGCAATGAGGAAACTTCGCTGTAATGCCAATGCCCGAGATGCCTAGAATGCCGCATGCCAATCCATCTCGTACTCCTCGTTCTGTTCGCCGCGCTCCTGCACGCCAGCTGGAACGCGCTGCTGCGCGGCGGTGCCGATCGGCTCTGGTCGATGACAATAATGTGCGTGGCCATCGCCATCGTCTGCCTCATTGCCACCTTTTTTATGGCCGCGCCTGCACCTGAGAGCTGGGGGTATGCGCTGCTTTCGGCACTGCTGCATGTCGGCTACAACCTGTTCCTGGTACGCAGCTATCGGGTCGGCGATCTAGGGCAGATCTATCCGATTTCCCGCGGCTCGTCACCGGCGCTGATCACCCTTGGCGCCGCGCTGTTTGCCGGCGAAACCATTACTCCCGCTGAGCTGCTCGGCATCGGTCTGGTATCCGGCGGAATCATTTCCCTGGCCTTTCGCGGGCGCAGCCTGTCGGTGCCGAGCCTGCCGTATGCGCTGGGCACCGGTTGTTTCATCGCCGCCTACAGCGTCGTCGATGGCATTGGCGCCAGGCTTTCCGGTGCGCCGCTCGCGTACACGGTGTGGATGAGCGCCCTGTGGGGCGTGCTGATGCCGCTGGTGTATATCGGCCTGCGCGATGCTCGCAGTCTGTTTTCCGTACGGCCCGGAATGCTCGCCGCAGTGGGCGGCGGACTGGTCTCGTTGCTGGCCTACGCAATCGTTATCTACGCCATGAACGAAGCGCCGCTGGGCGCGGTGTCGGCCTTGCGCGAAACCAGCGTGTTGTTTGCCGCATTGCTCGGCTATTTGTTCCTCGGTGAAAAGCTCACCGTCCGCAGGATGCTGGCGTGCGTGGTCATCGCCAGCGGCGCCATCATCATCGGCTGACACAGCCCAACTGCTCAGGAGAACGTCGCATGGATAACGTTTCGCAGGCCCCGCTGATTCTGATCACCGGCGGCAGTCGCGGAGTCGGCGCCGC
This sequence comes from Pseudomonas sp. Sample_23, assembly GCF_004307595.1. Classification (NCBI taxonomy): domain Bacteria; kingdom Pseudomonadati; phylum Pseudomonadota; class Gammaproteobacteria; order Pseudomonadales; family Pseudomonadaceae; genus Pseudomonas; species Pseudomonas sp. Sample_23. Next base: position 25,062 of record NZ_RCNX01000075.1, on the reverse strand, counting down.
CACCGCCCGATTCGCTGCCGCGCAAGGCTACGACGTTGCCATCAGCTACGTTGCCAACGAGTCCGCCGCTCTTGAGGTGGTGGCGGATATCGAAGCGTTGGGGCGCAAGGGCCTCGCGCTGCGTGCTGACAGTGCTGACCCCGGGCAGGTTGCTGAACTGTTCTCGGCCCTCGATCGCTCATTTGGACGGATCGATGTTCTGGTCAATAACGCTGGCGTTCTGGCAAAACAGTCACGCATGGAGGACCTGAGCTTTGAACGCATGCAGCGCATCTTCGCGGTCAATGCTCTGGGACCGATCCTGTGCGCGCAGCAAGCGGTGAAGCGCATGGCTTATCGGCACGGCGGCACAGGTGGGGCAGTGATCAACGTTTCTTCTGCCTCGGCGCGCCTGGGCAGCCCGAATGAATACGTTGACTACGCAGCATCGAAAGGCGCGCTGGAAACTTTCACCGTCGGCTTTGCCAAAGAAGTCGCGCGCGCGGGTATTCGGGTCAACTGCATTCGCCCGGGGCACATCTATACCGACATGCACGCCAGCGGCGGCGAACCGGGGCGGGTGGATCGCGTGAAGGACACGATCCCGATGGGGCGGGGCGGTCAGCCGGAAGAGGTGGCGCGGGCCATCTTGTGGCTGGCCAGCGCGGAGGCCTCCTTTGTCACGGGTACTTTTCTGGATGTGTCTGGCGGCAAGTAAGTCCGGGCTACAGGCTATCCGGATCGCCAAAAAACATCTGAATCCGCGACCTCAACCACCGCTCTCCCGGGTCGTTATCCTGCGAGCCACGCCATGCCATGTGCAATTCGAAGGTCCGCGTCGGCAGCGGTGGATCTTCAGCCCGCAGACCGCCGGCTGCCGTCAGTGCCTCAGCCGTGTAATCCGGCACGGTCGCGACGATATCGGTGCCCGCCAGCAGCGTGCCGAGTCCGTTGAACTGTGGCACCGCCAGCACCACGTGCCGTTTGCGTCCGAGTTTTTCCAGTTCTTCATCGACGAAACCACTGAGGTCGCCAGCGAACGACACCAGTGCGTGCGGTCGGGCGCAGTAGTCGTCGAGGCTCAACGGCCCCGGCACGGTGTCGGCGCGCAGCAGCTTCGGTGCGCTGCGGCGCAGGACCTTGCGCTTGGCGTTGGCTGGCAGGTCGGTGGTGTAGCTGACGCCGATGGAAATCTCGCCGGAGGCCAGCAGGCCAGGCATCAAGATGTAGTTGACCCGCCGCACCACGAGGACGATGCCTGGTGCTTCGGCGCGCAGGCGCTTGAGCAGCATGGGCAGCAGGGCGAATTCGACGTCGTCGGATAATCCAATGCGGAACACCGACGTGCTGGTCGCCGGATCGAAATCGGCGGCACGACTGACGGCGGTCGAGATCGAATCAAGGGCGGGCGAGAGCAGGGCGAAGATTTCCACCGCGCGGGCGGACGGCTCCATGCTGCGGCCGGTGCGGACAAACAAGGGATCGTCAAACAGGCTGCGCAGGCGCGACAAGGCCGCACTGATAGCCGGTTGGCCGAGGAACAATTTTTCCGCGGCCCGAGTCACACTGCGTTCGTGCATCAATGTTTCGAACACGATCAGCAGGTTCAGGTCGACACGACGCAGGTCATTACGATTCATCTGGAGTCCTGGCAGAGTCATCAAACTTGACGAGGGCGACCATATGAGAACAATGGCCGGCATGAATCTTACGGGGAAAGGCTGGTACTCTGCACCGGAAAATTCAGCTTTACTGCGACGGTGGCAGGCCTTTTTTCATGGATTTTGCCAATGCCGCCCTTGATGCGGAATCAATGACAGGCATGTCGACTATTAATAGCCACTGATGGTCTTGGGTCCAAAGCCCAGATAGAGTTCATGGCATTAGAGGTTACTTTGACGAGGTTTGCGATGTCCCGCACGATCCGTTTTCACAAGTTTGGTCCGGCCGAGGTGCTCAAATGCGAAGAGCATGCGGCTGCTCAGCCAGGTCCTGGCGAAGTGCAGGTGCGTGTCGAGGCAATCGGCATCAGTTGGTACGACACCCTGTGGCGCCAGAATCTCGCGTCGTCCCAGGCACGTCTTCCCTCGGGCCTCGGTCATGAAATGGCTGGTGTGGTCACTGCGGTGGGCGCTGATGTCGACGACCTGTCCGTCGGCGACAAAGTGGCCAGTTTTCCAGCGGAAAGCCCGAACGACTATCCGGTGTACGGCGAGTCGATCGTCCTGCCGCGCACCGCGCTGACCCGTTATCCCGATGTGCTCAGCCCGATCGAAGCGAGTGTGCATTACACGCCGCTGCTGATCGCCTACTTCGCTTATGCCGATCTGGCGCGGGTCAAACCGGGTCAATTTGCCCTGGTGACTGACGCCAGCCACTGCGCCGGCCCGTCGTTTGTGCAATTGGGCAAAGCGCTGGGTGTGCGAGTGATCGCCGCGACCAAATCGGCGGAGGAGCGGGAGTACCTGCTGTCCCTCGGTGCGGAGAAGGTCATCGTCACCGAAGAGGAAGATCTGTTGATGCGCATCAACAAGATCACCGACAACCGCGGCGTCGATGTGGTGTTCGATGGTCTTGGCGGCCCGCAGATGTCATTGCTCGGCGATGTGCTGGCACCACGCGGCAGTCTGGTGCTGTACGGCTTGCAAGGTGGTAACCAGACCCCGTTCCCGGCGTGTGCGGCGTTTCAGAAGAACATCCAGTTCTTTGTGCACTGCATCGGCAACTTCACCGGCAAGCCGGAGCTGGGCATTGTCCAGGACCACGTCGCTCTGCAGCGTGCTTTGCGTGACATCAACCAGTTGACCGCTGACCGCGTGCTCCTGCCGCTCAAGACGCGTGTATTCGCGTTCAACGAGTTCGTCGAAGCGCATCGCTACATGGACGAATGCCCATGCCGCGAGCGAGTGGCCCTGCAAGTGGAAACCGCGTAAATCCGCTCATCAGAGTCCGTGGCCGCCACGGACTCTTTTCTGTTTAGATCCTCCGCTGTCAGTAAACCCTTCCCGATATCGAAGCATCGGCCCTTCAGCAACTGAACTGGTTTTTGCCTTCGATCTGTATCTTCTAATCACACTATAAGCACTGATAATTGAATGATTACTTTCATCTCAAGGAATGAGCTATGGCTGTGCATTCAATTTGTCCAAGGCAATATCAAATGGCTGGCTCGGCTGGCTTCGCCAATTTCTGTTTAATTGCTGTAGGGCGTTTCGGAAGTTGCTTCTCCTTTTCTTGTAATGATTTGTCGTGGGACGTTGTGGGAAGTTTCCTCAGATCATTTTCGAATGGCGAAAGCCCAATGAATACGGGTGGTTGAACGTGACGCTTGGCATCTGGATGGCTTTATTCAGGTGAAGTGTTTCAAATAACTACAACTTTGTAAGTGTTAGCATTTCAGCGTCTATTACTTATTGATCCAATTGCCGCGCGCCCATTGTCATGTCTGCGCGGCATGAAACTTTTGATACCGGGTAAATACCGATGAGCACGATCCATGATCAGGCAATGAACTATGTCTATCAGCAAGTATTGCAGCGTCTGCTGAGTTTCTTTTCCCGAGCCGAGCGTACGGCATTGCAGTTGTTGATACAGCGCCTGGTGGTGGCCGCAGGCGGCATGGAAAACATTGGGCAATTCAAGGTGCTGGTGCCTCAGTCCGGCCTGCGTGACGGCTGCTACACCCTGGCCTTGCTCCGGGCTGCGCAGTTGACCATTGCCGGACGTGCTCCGGCAACCTTCCAGTTGCGTGTGGCTTCCCTGCGCTGGAGTGGCGACAGCCCGCTCGCCCTGCAAAACCTGCATCGCAGCTACAGCGCGCTGTTTCTTTATGACGATCCGCGGGTCGAGGTGCTGATGGTGGATAACCGCGAAGTGCTGCCGTTCGACCATCGCACGCCTGTGAGCAACGAAGGGCGTGAGGCCAGTCGCGTCAATCTGCTGCTGGTCGGGCACTGTCGCACCTGGCTGGAAACGCCTGAATTATGGGATGACGCCTATCTGGCGACGGCCGAGTACTACAGCCAGATCGCCCGCTGGAACAATGGTGTCGACGCCATGATCAGCACTGAAACCAAAGGCAGTCAGCAGCATTTCCTCGAAGGCCTGAACCGTGCAATGCAGCGAGTGGCAATAACCGGTCCAGAACTGGCCAGTGCGGGATTCGAAGCGCTTTTTCCGCTGCTCGACGGGCTCGGTGATGATTTTTACCGCGAGCTGCGCGCAGATGATGACCGGATAGCGTGGCGCCCGGAAGGTGAGTTCGAAGCCTGCCGGCGCACCAGTTTTATCGACATCAACGACATGATGGTCGGCAAGATCGAGGATCGCTGGCCGCTGCTGGGCGAATTTCTCGGTTATGAACCTGACGATTTGGCGCTGTACCAGGGCGAAGCGGTATTCGCTGACCCTCTGATCTCGGCGCACGTGCGAGGTTTGTACGCACGCTTCATCGAGGGGCGCGCCTATGAGGCGGGTATCGACGATTATGTTCGTCACACGCTGGCCGACATGCGGCGAAAACAGGTCGCCGAATCTGTCTGCGAGCACTTGCTGGCCAGCTATGACAATGCCGGCGGGCCAGAGCAGCTGCGGGCGCTTGCCGAGGATTACCTCATCAATGGTTTCGGATTGAGCGAAACGCAGCTGGTGTGCCTGCTGTTTGCACCGTTCATCGACAACGGCAAAGGTCTCGAGCGGTTCCTGCGCAACTGTCATCCCGGCATGCTGGTCGCGATGCCTGACCTGCACCGCGCCATGCAAGGCTTGCACGCGCCGGAGCAGGTTTTGAAGTGGATAACGGAAGTGAGCGGGTTGCCGGTCAGGTTGGTGATCCGCCTCTATGCGACGGGCCCTGTGCAGATTCATGCGCCCACGCAATTAGCCTCGGAGAGCGCGTCTGAGGATCAGGCGGGTTCGGCCTCGTCATTCGAGCGGTCGACGGAACGCTGACGGTGAGCCGGAGCCTGAGTTGTGAACCGATATCTACGGAAATGAGGGTGTGAAAAGCGCGCGGGACAACGACTTTGTTTATCAGGCAGTTTATCGATATCTGACCACGCTGATTGATGACGCCGGAGGTGGTACGGCGGTACGCATGCCTTCCTTGCGACAACTGGCGGATCGACTGAATGTCTCCATTTCAACGGTGCAGTACGCCTATTCGCTTCTGGAGAAGGAAGGTCGAGTCTATTCGATAGCCAAGTCAGGGTATTACGCGCAAGCGCTGTTCAGCATGGATGCGCCCGGCAACGGCAATGATCTGCTGGAGACCGTGTACGTCAACGCCAGACGTCCCGGAATGTGTGTGTTGAGCGCCGACGAACCGGCCTCGCTGCAACCGCTGGACAGTCCGTTGTTGACGTTGGAACGTGAGCTTCTGCGCCAATATCCGCGTCAGCTACAGACATTCGTGCAACCTTGCGGAGAGCTGGAGTTGCGGGTTGCCCTGGCAGCGCGGTACACGAGTTCGACAGAGCATTTCTGGCATGCCGATGACATCTATATCGGTGCTGATCTGCGCGGGGTCCTGGAAATTCTGATTTCGGTGCTCGAATTGCGTCACGCCAGCGTAATTGTCGAATCACCGTGCGACTGGGTGATATTGCGTCTGCTCGAGTCGTGCGGGGTGCGCGTGATCGAATGGCCATTGCTGGCCGAAGGCGTGCTTGATCTGTCGGTACTGCAATCGCTGCTGGAGAACGAGCCAGTACGTCTGGTTCTTTTGTCTTCAGTGCTGAGCATGCCCCACGGCAAGGGTTTCACCCATGAGCGTCAGCAGGCCGCCGCGCAGTTGCTCAATCAACATGGCGTCTGGGTACTGGAAAACGACTGCTACAGCGAGCTTGACGAGCGCAATGATTCACAGCGTTTGCGCAGTTGGCTTGATCCTGAGCGTCTGCTGGTGTTTTCCACTTTCGAGAAATTCATCGGCGCTGAAGCGCCATTCGGCTTTGTCCTGTCGCGTCATTGGCGTGAGGCGCTGCAACGCCATTTTCTGCTGCGCGCATTTCGCTTGTCGCCAATCCGCCAAAAGGCGATTGCCCGGTTGTTGAATGGCGGGCGGCTTGATCAGCATTTATCTGTGCTGCGGCGAATGCTGGGTGAGCGGCGAGCCGTGTTGATCCAGGTTCTGCACGAACGTTTGGGCGATACGCTGCAGATAGTCGAGCCGCAGGGCGGGGCGACGGTGTGGGTACGTTCGTTACGGCCGGTCGACATGGCGAATGTGTTCCGTCGCCTGCTCAAGCAACAGATCATCGTGGCCCCCGGCGAGCTGTTCAGCCTGCAAGGTCTGCATGCGGATCATCTGCGGATAAGCGCGTTGCACCACGGCGAGCGGGATCTGCCGAGTGTCATCGGCTTGCTCGGTGATGCCTTGCGCCTGTCGCCCGGTCAATAACGTTAAAAAACATCGGGCGAGTTTCGGATACATCCCGTCGCACAGTGGTCAAACTGCCAGTAAACTGCGCTGCATTTCCTGAACCACTCCGATTTCAGAGGTTTTTGCATGACACTCAGTCCTTTTGCGGGCAAACCGGCACCGGCAGAACTGTTGGTCGATATCCCGCGACTGGTTACGGCCTATTACACCGGCCAGCCTGATGCATCGATTTCTACCCAGCGAGTGGCGTTCGGCACCTCCGGCCACCGCGGCAGTTCGTTCGATTTGAGTTTCAACGAATGGCATGTTCTGGCCATCAGCCAGGCGATCTGCCTGTATCGCGAAGCCCAGGGCATCACCGGCCCGCTGTTCGTCGGCATCGACACCCATGCATTGTCGACCCCGGCCGGCGCCAGCGCGCTGGAAGTCCTCGCCGCCAACGGCGTCACCGTGATGATCGCCGAAGGCGATGAGTACACGCCGACCCCGGCAGTTTCTCACGCCATTCTCTGCTACAACCGCGGCCGTACCTCTGGCCTGGCGGACGGTATCGTCATCACGCCGTCGCACAACCCGCCACAGAGCGGTGGCTACAAATACAACCCAACCAACGGTGGCCCGGCCGATACCCACATCACCAAGTGGATCGAAGCCAAGGCCAACGAGCTGCTGGCGAACAAACTGGCCGGGGTCAAACGCATCAGCTACGAGCAAGCGCTCAAGGCCAGCACGACCCATCGTCACGATTACTTGAACACCTATGTCGCCGACCTGATCAACGTCATCGACTTCGATGCCATCCGCGACGCCAAGCTGCGTCTGGGTGTCGATCCGTTGGGCGGAGCAGGGGTGCGCTACTGGTCGGCCATCGCCGAACACTACCGTCTCGACCTGGAAGTGGTGAATAAACAGGTCGATTCAACGTTCCGTTTCATGACCGTCGACTGGGACGGCCAGATCCGTATGGACCCGTCGTCCAGCCACGCGATGCAGGGCCTGATTGGCCTGAAAGAGCGCTTCGACGTGGCGTTTGCCTGCGACCCGGATCATGACCGCCACGGTATCGTCACGCCGTCCGGTGGTTTGCTCGCGCCGAACAACTATCTGGCGGTATCCATCGACTATTTGTTCCAGAACCGTCCGCAATGGCGCGCCGATGCCGCTGTCGGCAAAACCGTGGTCAGCAGCGGTTTGATCGACCGCGTGGCCAAGCGCCTGGGCCGTCGCCTGTACGAAGTGCCGGTCGGTTTCAAATGGTTCGCCGATGGCCTGTTTGATGGCTCGCTGGGTTTTGGCGGTGAAGAAAGTGCTGGCGCGTCGTTCCTGCGCAAGGACGGCGGCGTGTGGAGCACTGACAAGGATGGCCTGATTCCAGCCTTGCTCGCCGCCGAAATGACGGCGCGCACCGGGCGCGATCCAAGCCAGGCCTACCGCGCCCTGACCGACGAACTGGGCGAACCGTTCTCGGTACGCGTCGACGCCAAGGCCAACCCTGAGCAAAAGGCACTGCTGAGCAAGCTGGCGCCGGAACAGGTCACCTCGACCGAGCTGGCAGGCGAGAAGATCCAGAGCATCCTCAGCCATGCACCGGGCAACGATCAAGCCATTGGCGGTCTGAAAGTCATGACCGAAAACGGCTGGTTCGCCGCGCGTCCTTCGGGCACTGAAGACATCTACAAGATCTACGCCGAAAGCTTCCTCGGCGACGACCACCTCAAGCAACTGGTGGCCGAGGCGCAAACTCTGGTAGACGGCGCCATTTCCAGCAAATGATGCGCACATGAAAAAGGGCAACCGTACTGGTTGCCCTTTTTTATTGCCTGCAGATCAAGCCAGGTCGACCAGTACGATTTCGCTGTCCTCGATCGCCGTGACCGTCAGCACTTGCTCATGGGCCACCGCCACGCCGTCACGCGCCTGCGCGCGCAGCCCGTTGACCTCGATCACGCCGGTGGCCGGCACCAGATAGGCGCGACGCCCTTCATCCAGTCGGTATTCAGCGGTTTCACCGGCCTTGATGTTCGCCGCCACCAGACGTGCATTGGCACGAATGTGCAGGCTCTCATCGTCGCCGTCCTTGCCGCTGGCCAGCGTCACAAAACCTTCGCGCTCGCCTTTGGGAAACGGCTTGGCGCCCCACGACGGCGGCGCACCGGTTTCGGTCGGCAGAATCCAGATCTGGAAGATCTTGGTTTCCTTGTCTTCCAGGTTGTACTCGCTGTGAGCAATGCCGGTGCCAGCGCTCATCACTTGTACGTCGCCAGCTTCGGTGCGGCCCTTGTTGCCGAGGTTGTCCTGGTGCGTGATGGCACCTTCGCGCACGTAGGTGATGATTTCCATGTCGCGGTGCGGATGCTGCGGGAAACCGGTTCCTGCGGCGATGATGTCGTCGTTCCACACGCGCAGGTTGCCCCAGCTCATCCGCTGCGGATCGTAGTATTCGGCAAAGGAAAAGTGGTGGTGCGCGTCCAGCCAGCCATGATGGGCGCCGCCCAGCGAGCTGAAGGGTCTGAGTTCAAGCATGATCGTCTCCTAATAAGGGTCGTCAGGGGGCGGGCCCCGTGGTTGATGACGGCGATCATCTATCAGGCAATCATCGATAAAAAGCGCAAAAACTGCCGCATCATGATCAGGTTATTTGATGGGAATGCGCCTCGACATCGTCTCATCCGACTTTCAATTCGTCGCCTAAACAGATGACCTGTAAGCATTTCGCTAGAACTCATCAGCAAATCCAGACACCATAGCCGCCACAGCCTCACACCCTGGAGTCCGTCAGCGTGGCGCAACACATCCCCGATCTTCCCCCTGAACTTCGTCCACTGGCCGAGATGCCCTGGTTCAAACGTCTGGCCGCGCGATTCTTTGGTCACGGGTTGACCAAGCTGCGCGCCCAGCACCGGGCGTCGTGGCTGCACGGGCAAGCCGACGGATTTCGCAGTGGCCACACCGCTGGCGTCGAATACGGTTTCAAGGAGGGCAAGCTTGAGGGGTTGGAGGAAGGCCGCCAGGTTCTGCTGATTCGCGACAGCCGCAACACCGAACATCGGCCGCCCAGCGTCGATAACCACCTGTTCGATGACTGGCGCTTGCCGCTGACGGCGGAACTGAAGAAGCGCATCAAGGCTGACGTCGCCCGTTTGCTTCCGGCTCACGCCCAGCCCAGCGCTGCGCAGTGGAAGATGATCTTCAGCGATACGCCGTCCACCTCGGTGGTGGCCGGTGCCGGCGCCGGCAAGTCGACCACGCTGGTACTGCGCATTCTGTTGCTCAGCCATTATCTGGGTTTTGAGCTGGATTCGATGACCGTGGTGACCTTCACCCGCGAATCGCGTAAGGACTTCATCAACAAACTCATCGAAATCTTTACGCTGTGGGGGCAGCCGCTGAACCTCAAGCAGGCCCGCGAGCTGGTCAGAACCTTCCACTCACGCATCCTGCCGATGGTCCGCAGCCTGCCGGGTTTCGAGCGTTTGCAGGCCTTCGAGAACCTCAGCGATCGCCCGCAAAGCGGCGCAGAGGAAGTCGACAGCAATCCGTTTGACCTGCGCATCAATGACGCGCAGCGCCAGCAACTTAATGCTTGTTATCACCGGCTGTTCAACGACGATGAGCGTTTCCGCCAGTTGATCCAGCCGCTGTCCCGCGCGGGTTTGCAATTAAAGGAACTGGAACGCGATCACCCCGATGTGCAGAAACGCATGGCGGTCACCGAACTGGCGGCCAAGCGCGATGAAGAGCTCTGCGATGTGATTGAGGATCTGTGGTTTCGCGCAGGGGCGTGGCCGATCAAAGGCATCGAACCGAATCGGCAGGCCTTCGAAATCAATGGTTCGAAGTTCCACGCTCACGGCTATATTCCCAGCCTCGATGCCTGGGTGGTGCTCGGCTTTGATCCCAGGGAAAACGCCCAGCTGACCCGACCCAACGCCAAGCTGAGTGTCCGTGCAGAGTGGGCGGTCAAGCGCACCCTGTTTCAAGCTTTCTGCCGTAAGCCATTGATATGGCTGGATAGTTACGAGTCATCCAGGCGCGTTCTTGCGACGTTGGCCGGAGATGCCAGCGCCGGTCCAGGCTTTGATTACAAGGTCAAAGGCGAGCTGGCATCGGCGCCATTGCTGGATTGTTTTGTCGCCGCAGCAGGCTTTATCGAAAACCTCGGCCTGGATGTACCAGACGCGGTCAGTCGGATGAGCTTCGCCAAGGACGATCCCGATCGCTTTTTCTTTGAAGCCCTGAGCCTGTTCTGGCGCGCATTTGAAGATCACTTGCTGGATCAGAAGCCGCCAGTGATGACCTACAACCGCATGTTCGCGCTGTTCAGCGAGCACTCGCCGGAAAACCTCAAGCTGCTCAGCGATGAGTTGCTGCGGCCTATGGCGCATTTGATGATCGATGAGTTCCAGGACGTATCGCCGCAGATCGTTTCGTGGATTCGCGCCAGCCTCAATGAAATCCGCAGCCGTGGCCCGGCCATGCACGTTGGGCGAGGGGCGCAGCGTTCGTCGCTATTGTGTGTTGGCGATGACTGGCAGTCGATTTACGGTTGGCGCGGCAGCTCACCGAGCTACTTCATGGAGTTCAACAAGGAATTTCCTTCACCGAGCACCACAAGAGTGATGCTCAGTGACAACTATCGCAGCCATCAGCACATCATCGACGCCGCCGAACACATTGTCCGTGCAGCGCCGGCAATCGCAGGCAAGAAGGCCAAGGCCAGTGGTGAGCCCAAGCCGCTTCACCCGGTCAACGTGCTTGAGCGGGACGATGAAGCATTGGGTCAGCGCTTGGCCGAGCATTATCGGCGCGGCGATTCAATCTTGATGCTTTATCGAAAAAGCAGCGATAAGTTATTGATAGAGCAGCATATTCAGCCTGTACTTAATGTAGATTCGAGCTTGCCCTATGACGCGCGGCGGCTGAAGCAACTGACCTATCACAGCGCCAAAGGCTTGCAGGCTGATGCAGTATTCCTGCTGGGTGATTGCCAGCATCTGACCAGTTCTCCGTACAAGAATCAGGTCTATCGCATGGCGGGATTGGGCAAAAGCGGCGACAGCGAGCCTTATGACACTGCGCAAAAGGACGAAATCCTGCGCCTTGCCTACGTCGGTATCACACGCGCCGTCAGTCATTGCTACTGGTATGTCGAATCGCAGGAAACCCAAGCGGTAAACATGCCGAGGGCGTCGGATCGAGTCGCCAAGGGCAAACCCTTCTTCGTCGACCATCGACGCGAAAAGGAAAAGACCAGCGCCTGACCCATAAAAAGCCCGCATCGCTGCGGGCTTTTTGTTTTAAATCAGGTGTTTATGCGTAGTTCTTGAGAGATTCCGGAGGAGTGAAGGCTTCCAGCTCATCCTCGATGGCTTCGATCATGCGCTCGACGTCCGCCGCGTTCATCACCGTTGCGCAGGGAATGCCGGCGATGGCGATCATGGTTTCGCCGCTGGCCCGATCGAAAAGACGGGCGATCATGCTGCCCGGCGCATCCATCGTCGCCTCGAAACCCATGGGATGAAAATGCCAGCGCATCAGCTGGCAAGCGTTTGGAAAGGTGACTTTGCTGAACCCTTTATTCATGGTGTTGCCCGCCTGCTTCATCGAGCGCTTCCTTTTGCTCATGTTAGGTGGGAAGAGCCTTCATTGGCTCAACCAGTGCTTGAGCTTTAAAAGTAGCATCCGTGTGTGAAAAAACTGTGAGTTTTTTCAGTCCGTTTAGCGATTGATTCGCATTTTTTGATGTAAGTCACTGGCTCATCGATTATCGCCAAAACGCCACCATGGATTTTTCATTGAAGCGGCAGAGGAAGTTGGGCAAGCTCGGTTCTTTTTCGCCGAGCCGCTTATGCACGCCGATGACGACGGCCCAGAACAGACCCAGGCCACGGCCGCCACGGTCATGCGCTATCACCTGAGCTGGAAACACCGGGATCTGGACAGCGTCATGGCGCTTTATCACGCCGATATCCAGTACAACGATTTCTTTCAGAACCGGGTGCTCGGTCTGGATGAGTTACGCGACTACGTGCGCGTGAGCATGCCGCGAGAATCCGACGAACTGCTCGAACATTGCGACCGAATCCGGGTGGATGGCAACACCGCGTTCATTCAATACGAGGTGACCTTGCGTGGCGGCGATGGCCTGGTGTCGTTTCGCTCCAGCGAAGCGATCACAGTCAAGGACGGCTTGATCTGGCGGGTCAACGAGTACGCCTCGCTGGTGCGTAGTCAAGCCGACGGTAGCTCCGCGCCAAGCCGTCCGGCGGTCAGCAGGCTAGGTCTGTCACCGCGGCAGCTGAGTTTCATGGCCGAAGACCTGCAGCAGTATTTCGAAAAGCAGCAGCCCTATCTGGACCCTGAGCTTGACCTGCAACGGGTGGCGAAGGAGTGCGGGTACAGCCGCAATCAGATTTCCTATCTGCTCAATCAGGTGCTCGGGCAAAGCTTTTATCGCTACGTCAATCAGGCGCGCCTGCAGCATTTGCTGCGTGCGCTGGACAGCGCCACGCCGCCGTTGCGTGTCGACGAGCTGGCGTTTGCCGCCGGCTTCAATTCGCTGTCAGCGTTCTACAAATGCTTCCGCGAACACACCGGCCAGTCGCCCAAGGCCTACGCCAAACAAATTTCTCTGCGGGCACGCGCGCAAGACATCCACTGAAGGCAGCCACTAGGATCGACGCCATCGAAGGTTTTCAGTGGCGGAGTCTGGCATGTCGGCGTGGCGCACGATCAGTTTGTGGATGGATCAGCTCGATGAGCCGCTATTGGCGCGGCCCGCGTTGGAGCGTGACCTGGACGTCGACGTGGCGATCATCGGCGCCGGTTACACCGGACTGTGGACGGCGTACTACCTGAAAAACCAGGCGCCCGGCCTGGATATCGCCATCGTCGAGGCGCAAACCGCCGGGTTCGGTGCATCCGGACGCAATGGCGGCTGGCTGATGGGTAACTTGCTGGGTGAGGATCGCTTGCTCGCAGGCTTATCGCCGCAGCAGCGCAGGGCTTCGTTCGATCTGCTGCACAGCATCCCCGATGAAGTGGAGATCGTCCTCGAACGCGAAGGCATCGACTGCGATTACCGTAAGGGCGGGGTGCTTTATTGTGCGGCGCGCTACCCAGAGCAGGAAACCGTTCTGCGCGATTACCTGAGCAAGCTGCACGCCCAAGGCCTTACCGATAACGACTACCGCTGGCTCAGCCCCGAGCAGTTGGCCCAGCAGATCCGCGTGGCCAAGCCCTACGGCGGCATCTTCGCTCCCCATGTCGCGACCATTCACCCGGCGAAGCTGGTCCGTGGTCTGGCGCGGACCGTGCAGAACATGGGCGTGAAAATCTACGAAAACAGCCCGGTCACCCACTGGCAACCTGGCAGTCTGCGCACCGCCAAAGCCAGCGTGCGCAGCCGTTGGATCGTCCCGGCGGTGGAAGGTTATTCGGTGACCTTGCCGCCACTTGGCCGTTATCAATTGCCGGTGCAAAGCCTGATTGTCGCCACCGAGCCGCTGTCCGCTGCGACCTGGGACGAAATCGGCCTCAATCGCGGCCAGGCCTTCAGTGAATTCAGCCGCCAGGTCACCTACGGCCAGCGCAGTGCCGACAATCGTCTGATCTTCGGCGCCCGTGGCGGGTATCAGTTCGCCGGCAAGCTGCGCCATGACTTCAACCTCACCCGCGATGAAGTCGAGTTGCGCCGCTATCTGTTCGGCGAACTGTTCCCGCAGCTGAAAAATGTGCAGATCACCCACGCCTGGGGCGGCAACCTTGGCATGTCGCGGCATTTCAAGCCGCACATGCTTTGCGACCGCGCCAACGGCATCGCGCTATCGGGCGGTTATGGCGGCGAGGGCGTCGGTGCCAGCAATCTCGGCGGCCGGACGCTGGCCGATCTGATTCTTGAGCGCGACAGCGAGCTGACCCAACAACCGTGGGTCCTGCCCGACGGTGGCATTCATGCGCTGCGTGCCTGGGAGCCAGAGCCATGCCGCTGGCTCGGCTACAACGCGATCATCAAAAGTTTCGTGCACGAAGACCAGACCCTGGCCAATCCCGCGACCGCGCCCTGGCGGCGCAAGCTCGCCAGCCAAGTCGCCGGGTTCATGGAAGGTTTCATGCACTGAACGCCGTTTCCCTCAATAAACAGGTCACGCCATGAGCATCACCCAATTCAAGAACACCGCCACGCTTGAGCTCGAAGAATCCAACCCGGTCGCCGTGCCCCTCGGCGAACCCGTCGCAATTGCCTCGACCACCAGTGTCGAGCGCGACGACGGTGTCGAAACCGGCGTCTGGGAATGCACCCCGGGCCGCTGGCGGCGGCAGATCACCGCGCAGGAGTTCTGCCATTTCATTTCCGGGCGCTGCACCTTCACCCCCGACGGTGGCGGCGAAACCCTGCACATACAAGGCGGCGACGCACTGATGTTGCCAGCCAACACGCTCGGGATCTGGGATATCCAGGAAACCGTGCGCAAGAGCTACGTGCTGATTTTCTGATTGTTTGATCCTTTGATTGCCTGCCAACAAAAAAAGCCCATACAGGAATCGCCCCATGATCCAGAAAACCCTCGCATTGGCGCCGCTGCTGCTGGCCGCTTCCGTCAGTCATGCAGCCGAGACGGTCAAGGTCTACAACTGGTCCGACTACATTGCCCCGGACACTACAAAGAATTTTCAGAAAGACACGGGCATCGGCGTCACCTATGACGTCTACGACAGCAACGAAACCCTCGACGGCAAGTTGATGACCGGCAAATCCGGTTACGACGTGGTTTTTCCGTCGAACCACTTCATGGCGCGGCAGATTCAGGGTGGGGCGCTGAAGAAACTCGACAAGAGTCAGTTGCCGAACTGGAAGAATCTAAACCCGGCGCTGCTCAAAGCCTTGCAGACCAACGACCCGAACAACGAGCACGGTTTCCCTTATCTGTGGGGCAGCACTGGCATCGGCTACAACATCGCCAAGGTCAAAGCGGTGCTGGGCGACAACGCGCCGGTGGATTCCTGGGACCTGATCTTCAAGCCCGAATACATGGAAAAGCTGCAAAAATGCGGCGTGGCGATCCTCGACAACGGCCCGGAACTGCTCCCGGCGGCGCTCAACTATCTGGGCCTGCCGCACCACAGCAAAAATCCCGAAGACTACAAAAAAGCCGAAGCCCTGTTGATGAAAGTGCGGCCCTATGTCAGCTACTTCCATTCTTCGAAGTACACCAGTGACCTGGCCAACGGCGACATCTGCGTAGCGGTGGGCTTTTCCGGCGACATCCTGCAAGCGGAGAACCGCGCCAAGGAAGCCAAGAACGGCGTCGAGATCGGTTATGCGATTCCCAAGGAGGGCGCGGCGATCTGGTTCGACATGGTCGCCATGCCCGCCGACGCACCAGACGAAAAGGCCGGCTACGCCTTCATGAATTACCTGCTGCGCCCCGATGTCATGGCCGGCATCACCAATTACGTGCATTACGCCAATGGCAACGAACAAGCCGACAAACTGATCGACCCGGCGATCAAGAACGACACCAAGGTTTACCCGAGCCCGGAAATGATGGGCAAGCTGTTCGCGCTGGAAGCGATGCCGTTGAATATCGACCGGATTCGTACGAGGGTGTGGAACAAGATTCGCACCGGTAGCTGAGTTTTTTCAGGCCAACATACAAGACCCCTGTGGGAGCGAGCCTGCTCGCGAAGCGGTTTGTCATTCGACACTTATGTTGACTGGCTTGGCGCCTTCGCGAGCAGGCTCGCTCCCACATTCGTTATTCAATGAATCAGGATAGTTGATATCAAAGCACTGGCACCGCTGACTGAAAGTGTGACTTGCCCAACAAATTCAAACTTAGCGATATTTAATATTTAAATAGAAAATCGTCAGACAATTTCCACCCTCGCCGCAACTAAAAACAATCTTTCCTCCCCGCGCGCTTTGTTTACGGCAGTTTCCTGATATCACCAAATTGGATCGCAAAAAAACTCTTTACGAAAGATTTCCAATTGTGTCAGGTTCGTTACGCCTTCATTGGGCGAGTGATAGGACGATCTCGCCAAAGATCGTCCTGTCGGACAAAAACTGTTCCATTGCTAAACAAGGAAGTGTGTTTATGTCGAAAGTTAAAACCAATGCTGTTGATTCCGCCGAACAGGCTTTCCAGCTGGCTGCCTTCAGCTCGGCGTACAACCAGATCAATAGCTTCAGCCATCAGTACGACCGCGGCGGCAACCTCACGGTCAATGGCAAACCCTCGTACACCGTCGACCAGGCGGCTACGCAATTGCTGCGTGACGGCGCTGCCTACCAGGACAAGGACGGCAGCGGCAAGATCGAACTGACCTACACGTTCCTGACCTCGGCCTCGAACAGCACGATGAACAAGCACGGCATCAGCGGGTTCAGTCAGTTCAGCGCACAGCAGCAAGCCCAGGCCAAGCTCGCCATGCAGTCCTGGGCCGACGTGGCCAATGTCACCTTCACCGAGAGAGCCTCGGGCGGCGACGGGCACATGACCTTCGGTAACTACAGCGGTGGCCAGGATGGCGCTGCGGCGTTTGCCTATCTGCCGGGGACCGGCGCTGGTTATGACGGCACCTCGTGGTACTTGATCAACAGCGGTTACACGCAGAACAAGAACCCGGATCTGAACAACTACGGTCGTCAGACCCTGACCCACGAAATCGGCCATACCCTTGGCCTTGCGCACCCCGGCGACTACAACGCCGGCAACGGCAACCCGACCTACAACGATGCGACTTATGGCCAGGACACCCGTGGCTACAGCGTCATGAGTTACTGGAGCGAGAGCAACACCAACCAGAACTTCAGCAAGGCCGGCGTCGAAGCCTACTCGTCCGGCCCGCTGATGGACGACATCGCCGCGATCCAGAAGCTCTACGGCGCCAACACCACCACCCGCACCGGCGACACCACCTACGGCTTCAACTCCAATACCGGTCGCGACTTCCTCAGCGCTTCGTCGTCGAGCGACAAAGTGGTGTTCTCGGTCTGGGATGCCGGCGGCAAGGACACCCTGGATTTCTCCGGTTTCACCCAGAACCAGAAGATCAACCTCAACAGCGCTTCGTTCTCCGACGTTGGCGGCATGGTCGGCAACGTGTCGATCGCCAAGGGCGCGGTCATCGAGAACGCGATTGGTGGTTCCGGCAGCGATCTGTTGATCGGCAACAGCGTGGCCAACGAGCTGAAGGGTGGTGCCGGCAACGACATCCTGTACGGCGCTGGTGGTGCTGACAAACTGTGGGGTGGTTCTGGTTCGGACACTTTCGTGTTCGCCGCCAGCTCGGACTCCAAGCCGGGTGCGATCGATCAGATTCTCGATTTCGTCAGCGGTCTGGACAAAATCGACCTGACCGGCATCACCAACGGCGCGGGCCTGCACTTCGTCAACAGCTTCACCGGTTCTGCCGGTGATGCCGTGCTGACCTCGTCGGGCGGTAACAGCCTGTTGTCGGTGGATTTCTCCGGGCATGGCGTGGCTGATTTCATCGTCAGCACCGTGGGCCAGGCAGCGACCAGCGACATCGTCGCGTGATGTGAAAGGAAAGCGGCGCCTCGTGCGTCGCTTTCTTCGCTTGCATCGGCCTGATCGCCGAGCAAGGCTACGAGCGGAAGTGAAGTTTCCTATGACTCGATACGTTTTAACTGACACGACGATGGCATGGCTGATGGCAGTCACGCTGATGATGACCGGAGCGACAAGCATGGCAAGCAGCCTCAGACTCGAAGAACCCTCGGCATTCGCCGGGCGCTGGCAGGCCACTTTGACCGGTCACAGCGACACACCCGAAACGCGGGTGATGCAAGACAAACCCTCGAACACTTGCCTGGTCGAGCTTGCGCCGAACCAGACTTTGGGCGAGGGCACTGAATGTCTGGCCGCGTGGTTGGGCGAAGCGCCAATCGGCTGGTTTCCAGAGCCCGATGGCATTTCCATCACCGGCAAGGAAGGTTCGAGGATCGCCTTCTTCAGCCGCCAGCGTGATGGCATTTATACAAAGGCCTTGAGCGCCGAACTGCTTATTACGTTAGAGCGCGCAGCGCAGTAGGCAATGGTTGTCGAGTGAAAGAAAGTTGATATAAGCCAGTGGTCGTGCGTTATAAGCGCGACACGGTCAAGTTGTTATGAAATTGTAAGCGCTACTTGCAAGTCATCTTTGGCAGGCAGGCGGAATATCAATGGAATGCTCGTCCTGTAATGACGAGGCATGAATTCAGGAAGAATCAATGAAGATGGCGAAGTCTCCTGCCACCGCTCCGTTAATCAAGGCATTGGGCGACTATAAAAGCATTCTGATCAGCGTCGGTTGTTTCACCGCGCTCATCAACGTGCTGATGCTGGTGCCGTCCATCTACATGCTGCAAGTTTACGACCGGGTGCTGTCGTCACAGAACGAAACCACCCTGGCAATGCTGTCGTTGATGGTGGTCGGTTTCTTCGCCTTTATCGGGCTGCTGGAAGTGATCCGCAGCTTTATCGTCATCCGCATCGGCAGCCAGCTGGAGCGTCGCTTCAATCTGCGCGTCTATCAGGCCGCGTTCGAGCGCAACCTGTTCAAGGGCGAAGGCAACGCCGGGCAGTCGCTGGGCGACCTGACCCACATTCGCCAGTTCGTCACCGGCCCGGCGCTGTTCGCCTTCTTCGATGCGCCGTGGTTCCCGGTTTATCTGTTTGTCATCTACCTGTTCAACGTCTGGCTCGGCGTGTTGGCGACGGCGGGCGCGTTGCTGCTGATCGCACTGGCCTGCCTCAACGAATACATGACCAAAAAACCGCTGGGCGAAGCCGCCGGTTTTTCCCAGCAGTCCAGCCAGTTGGCCACCAGCCACTTGCACAACGCCGAAACCATTCAGGCGATGGGCATGCTCGGCTCGCTGCGCAAGCGCTGGTTCGGGGTGCATTCGCGCTTTCTCGGCTTGCAGAACCAGGCCAGCGACACCGGGGCGGTGATCAGTTCGCTGAGCAAGACCTTGCGCCTGTGTCTGCAATCCCTGGTGCTGGGCCTGGGCGCGTTGCTGGTGATCAAGGGCGACATGACGGCGGGGATGATGATCGCCGGTTCGATCCTGATGGGCCGCGTGCTGAGCCCGATCGATCAGCTTATCGCCGTTTGGAAACAGTGGAGCGGGGCGAAGCTGGCTTACCGCCGTCTCGATGCGCTGTTGCAGGCGTTTCCACCCAGCGACGAGGCGATGGCACTGCCGGCACCGAAAGGCCAGATCACCTTCGAACAACTCAGCGCCGGCCCGCCCGGGCAGCGTGCAGCCACTTTGCACATGGTCAATTTCAATCTGAGTGCTGGTGAAGTGCTGGGTGTGCTCGGCGCTTCCGGTTCCGGCAAATCGACGCTGGCTCGAGTGCTGGTCGGCGTGTGGCCGGTGCTGGGCGGCACCGTGCGCCTCGACGGCGCTGATATTCATCGCTGGAACCGCGATCAGCTTGGTCCTTACATCGGTTACCTGCCGCAAGACATCGAGCTGTTCAGCGGCAGCATCGCCGAGAACATTGCGCGCTTCAGCGAAGCCGTTCCGCAAAAAGTCGTAGCTGCCGCGCAACAGGCCGGCGTTCACGAAATGATCCTGCGCTTGCCGCAAGGCTACGACACGCAACTGGGCGAGGACGGCAGCGGCTTGTCCGGTGGCCAGAAACAGCGCGTCGCCCTGGCCCGTGCGCTGTACGGCACGCCGAGTCTGGTGGTGCTCGATGAACCCAATTCCAACCTCGACACCGTCGGCGAAGCGGCATTGGCCAGCGCCATTGCGCAACTCAAGGCGCAAGGCACCACGGTGATTCTGGTCACGCACCGTTCTTCGGTGCTGGCTCAGGCTGACAAATTGCTCGTGCTCAACGATGGTCGTTTGCAGGCGTTCGGCCCGAGTCAGGATGTGCTCAAAGCACTTTCCGGTCAGCAGGAACAGCAACGCGAAAAAGCCGCACAAGCACCGGGCGGGCTCAGCATGAGCCGGCAGTATCAGCCCACGACAAGGAATTCGGGTGTATGAGCAGCGCCAGCATGAACACTGAAAACGAAGCGAACATGGAACACGCCTACCTCACCGAGCGCCCGGAATGCGATGCGAAATTCTTCGCGCGCCTGGGCTGGATCCTGGCCATCGTCGGCGCTGGCAGTTTCTTCACTTGGGCGGCACTGGCGCCGCTGGATCAGGGCATTCCGGTGCAGGGCACGGTGGTGGTCTCGGGCAAGCGCAAGGCTGTGCAGTCGATGAGCAGTGGCGTGGTCAGCCGTATTCTGGTGCGCGAAGGCCAGATCGTGAAGCAGGGCCAGCCGTTGTTCCGCCTTGACCAGACGCAAGTGGCTGCCGATGTGCAATCGCTGCAGGCGCAGTACCGCATGGCTTGGGCCAGCCTCGCGCGCTGGCAGGCCGAGCGCGACAACCTCAAACAAGTGACCTTTCCGCCTGAATTGAGCAACGACCCGGACCCACGCCTGGCGCTGGTGCTGGAAGGCCAGCGGCAACTGTTCAGCAGCCGCCGCGAAGCGTTCTCCCGGGAACAAGCGGCACTGCGCGCCAACATCGAAGGCGCCACTGCGCAACTGGCCGGCATGCGCCGCGCGCGCAGCGACCTCAATGCTCAGGCCAGTTCCTTGCAGCAACAATTGAGCAATCTGCAACCGCTGGCCGACAACGGCTACATCCCGCGCAACCGCTTGATGGACTACCAGCGGCAACTGTCGCAAGTGCAGCAGCAGCTGGCAGAAAACACCGGTGAAAGCGGCCGCGTGGAGCTGGGCATCCTTGAATCGCGCCTGAAGTTGCAGCAGCACGGCGAGGAATACCAGAAGGAAGTGCGCACGCAACTGGCCGATGCGCAGTTGAAAAGCGTGACGCTGTCCGAACAGCTGACCTCCGCCGGTTTCGACCTGCAACACAGCGAGATCCTCGCCACCGCCGATGGCGTGGCGGTCAACCTCGGTGTGCACACCGAAGGCGCCGTGGTGCGCCAAGGCGAAACCCTGCTGGAGATCGTTCCGCAAGGCACCACCCTGGAAGTGGAGGGGCACTTGCCGATCAACCTGATCGACAAGGTCGGCACGCATTTGCCGGTGGACATCCTGTTTACCGCGTTCAACCAGAGCAAAACCCCGCGCGTGCCCGGCGCAGTCAGCCTGATTTCCGCCGACCAGATGGTCGATGAGAAAACCGGCGTGCCGTATTACGTGTTGCGCAGCAGCGTCAGCGATCAGGCCATGGAAAAGCTCAACGGCCTGGTGATCAAGCCCGGCATGCCGGCGGAAATGTTCGTGCGCACCGGTGAGCGTTCACTTCTCAACTATTTGTTCAAACCGCTGCTCGATCGCGCCGGTTCTGCGTTGACCGAGGAATAAGAATGTTCGGCTGTATGAATAAGCTTTCAATGCTGGGGGCGGCAATGATGCTGCTCGCGAGTCACTCGGCAGTCGCGGCCATGGGGCCATTCGAGATTTACGAACAGGCGTTGCGCAACGATCCGGTGTTTCTCGGTGCAATCAAGGAGCGCGATGCTGGCCTGGAAAACCGCGTGATTGGCCGCGCCGGCCTGCTGCCTCGGATCGGCTACACCTACAACAAGGGCCGCAATTCTTCCAAGGCGACGTCTCTGGATGATCGTGCGCGCAACCGCACCGATGAGCGCAACTACAACAGTTACGGCTCGGCGCTGACGGTGCAGCAACCGCTGCTCGATTACGAGGCTTACGCGGCGTATCGCAAAGGTGTCGCCCAGTCGTTGTTCGCCGACGAAGCGTTTCGCGGCAAGAGTCAGGAACTGTTGGTGCGCGTGCTGGATAACTACACCAAAGCCTTGTTCGCCCAGGACCAGATCGACATCGCCCAGGCGAAGAAGAAGGCCTACGAACAGCAGTTCCAGCAGAACGAACACATGTTCAAGCAGGGCGAGGGCACGCGTACCGATATTCTCGAAGCCGAGTCGCGCTATGAACTGGCGACTGCCGAGGAGATCGAAGCGCGCAACGAGCAGGATTCCGCTTTGCGCGAGCTGGGCGCGCTGGTGGGCGTGCCGGCGGTGGACATCGGCGATCTGGCGCCGCTTGGTCAGCAATTTCAGACCTTCACCCTGCAACCGGCCAACTTCGACACCTGGCATGAACTGGCGATCAGCAACAACCCGAACCTCGCTTCGCAGCGGCAGGCCGTGGAAGTGGCGCGCTACGAAGTCGAACGCAACCGCGCCGGGCATCTGCCGAAAGTCAGTGCTTATGCCTCGATGCGCGACAACGAGTCCGAAAGCGGCAACACCTATAACCAGCGCTACGAAACCAACACCATCGGCCTGGAAGTCAGCGTGCCGCTGTACGCCGGCGGCGGGGTGTCGGCCTCCACACGGCAGGCCAGCCGCACCATGGAACAGGCTGAGTACGAACTGGATGGCAAGACCCGCGAAACCCTGATCGAACTGCGCCGCCAGTTCAGCGCCTGCCTGTCCGGAGTGAGCAAATTGCGCGCTTATCAGAAGGCCCTGAAGTCGGCCGAGGCGCTGGTGGTCTCGACCCGACAAAGCATTCTGGGCGGCGAACGCACCAATCTCGACGCGTTGAACGCCGAGCAGCAACTGTTCACCACCCGCCGCGACCTGGCCCAGGCACGCTACGACTACCTGATGGCCTGGACCAAATTGCATTACTACGCCGGGACGCTGAATGAGCAGGATCTGGCGCGGGTGGACGAAGCATTTGTGGTCGCGCAACAGCCCTCACCCTAACCCTCTCCCAGGGGGAGAGGGGACTGACCGAGTGGCCTGCGATAGCTACATCGACCTGAACGACCGAGCTGGACGCAGGTTTTGACATCAACACAAATCGGCTCCCTCTCCCACAGGGACAGGGGACTGACCGAGTGGCCTGCGATAGCTGCATCGACCTGAACCACCGAGCTGGACGCAGGTTTTGACATCAACACAAATCGGCTCCCTCTCCTCGGGGAGAGGGCTGGGGTGAGGGGAACAGGCGACACCGCAATTCAGCCCTGAACAAAACAACAAAAACGAGAGTGATGACCATGGACGTACGCATCAAACCGATTTCGCTCGGCACGCTGTTGCTGGTGACCTCGGCAACGCAGGCGCAATACCTGGAAACCGGCCAGCCCGGCAATCCGGCCAGTTGGCGCAGTGCCGAGTTCCTGCGCGACTGGGGTCTGCAACGCATGCAGGCCGATCAGGCCTACGCAGCCGGCATCACCGGCAAGGGCGTGAAGATCGGCGCGCTCGATTCCGGTTTCGATGCCGCTCACCCCGAATTCTCCGCCGACCGTTATCACCCGGTAACCGCCAGCGGCAGCTACGTCGATGGCTCAGCGTTCAACGTCGACGGCACGCTCAACCCGAACAACGATTCCCACGGCACCCACGTGGTCGGAACCATGGGCGCTGCCCGTGATGGCAGCGGCATGCACGGGGTGGCGTACAACGCGCAGATCTACGTCGGCAACACCAACAAGAACGACAGTTTCCTCTTCGGCCCCAGCCCTGATCCGCGTTATTTCAAAGCGGTGTACGACAGCCTTGCCGACGCCGGCGTGCGGGCGATCAATAACAGTTGGGGCAGTCAGCCGCCGGATGTCAGCTATCGCACCCTGGCGGATCTGCACGCCGCCTACGCGCAGCACTGGAACAAGGGCACCTGGCTCGACGCCGCTGCCGACGTTTCGCGGCGCGGTGTGATCAATGTGTTCAGCGCCGGCAACAGCGGTTACCCGAACGCCAGCGTACGCTCGGCGCTGCCGTACTTTCAGCCGGATCTGGAAGGTCACTGGCTGGCGGTGTCCGGGCTCGATCAGAGCAATCAGCAGAAGTACAACCAGTGCGGCATCGCCAAGTACTGGTGCATCACCACACCGGGGGCGAAGATCGACAGCACCATCCCCGGCGGCGGTTATGCGATCAAGTCCGGTACCTCGATGGCGGCGCCGCACGCGACCGGTGCCCTGGCGCTGGTGATGGAGCGTTATCCGTACATGAACAACCAGCAGGCGCTCGAAGTGCTGCTGACCACCGCCACCCAGCTCGATGGCTCGGTCACCAACGCACCGAACGAGCGCGTCGGCTGGGGCGTCGCCAACCTCGACCGGGCGATGCGCGGGCCGGGGCAATTGCTCGGTGCGTTCGATGCCAATCTGGGGGCAGGGCAGCGCGATGTCTGGAGCAATGACATCTCCGACAAGGCGCTGACCCAGCGCCAGCGCGAAGACCTCGCCGAGCACAGCGCCTGGCAGCAAACCCTGCAGGACAAAGGCTGGCAGAACGGTGTGCCGGCCGGCGCCAGTCAGCAGGAGCAGACCGATTACGCCGTCGGCATGCTGCGTGATGCGGCAGCGGCGAACCGGGTGTACGAGGGCAGCCTGATCAAGTCCGGTGCCGGACAATTGCTGCTCAGCGGCGCAAACACCTATCGCGGCCCGACCACGGTCAACGGTGGTCTGCTGACGGTCAACGGTTCGCTGACCTCAGCGGTCACCGTCAACAACAGCGGCACCCTCGGCGGCTCCGGACGCATCGGCGCGTTGACCGCCAACAGCGGTGGCCGGGTCGCACCGGGCAATTCCATCGGCACCTTGAACGTCGGCGGTGATGTGACACTCGCCCCGGGCTCGACGTACGCCGTTGAGCTGTCGCCTACCAGCAGCGACCGCATCGTTGCCGGCGGCACGGCAACCGTCAGCGGCGCCAGCG
>NZ_RCNX01000037.1:0-65241 GCF_004307595.1 Pseudomonas sp. Sample_23 | reverse complement strand
ATTGGTTACCTGCGGCGCTGAAAGACAAGTCCACTCCGGCTTCGGACGCATCCTGCCGTGTCTGGCGCAGACTGCGCTGCAATCTGGAGAGCAGATCTGCGCCGGCCGCTGCCTCGACCTGCCAGCGCAGATAGATCGCGCCTTCATCGCTGTTGTCCGGCAGCGCCTGACTGAAATGCATCGGCGAACGTTCGCGACGGCTGCGCGAGCGATCCTGAGCGAACGTGCGCAGGCCACGGTGGGCGCTGGTCTGGCCGCGAATCAGCCCGGCGTTGGCCAGCGGTTCACTGGCGCGCAAGAAAGGATTGGCGGCGGGCAGATGCCAATGATCGCTGAAGTTATCCACAACGCCGATTTCGCGAAGGATGTGCTCAAGTGCGGCAGCGCTGGATTCCGACAGGCCGAATGCTTGCTGCTCGAGATCGAGCCGTGCCACTTGCAACGCGCCGCTGACTTGCTGCTGGCGCTGAAGCAGGGCGGCGTATTCCTCGCGCAACGGCGTCCAGTCCTGACGGGCGAAGAAGCTCAGCCAATCCAGCAGCTGTTCGTGAATGGCATTCAGCTGCTCGCCGTCGGCATGGAATTGAAGATGCAGCAGCGCTTGGCCGGCGAACTGGTAAAGCGGCGTGGCTTTCAGGCTGTCAGCCAGATTCTGTTGATGCAGGTATGCGAGCAATCCACCAGGTTTTGCGCTATTCAACCAATGACAGAGAAAGGCCATCGCCTCGGCGGATGACTCGGACAACGCGTCGAAAGCAAATAACAGGTTCGCGTGAGCGCCGACCTGTTGGTAACTTTTCACTGCCAACGGTGGCGGTGCGGCCTGGGCAACTTTATCCCCAACCGGCAACACCGCTGCGAATTGCTGCGCCAGCTCCCGAAGCTCATCGATACTTTGCGATCCGACCAGACTGAGGGTCATTTGCCCGGTTCGATAAAAGCGCTGATGGAAGTCTTGCAGCGCCGACTGAAACCCTGGCGATTCGACCTGCAAGCTGCCCCGATTGCCCGCATGAAAACCGCGCAACGGATGCTCCGCTGGTAAACCTTCATACAAGGCAAACTGCTGTTGCGCTGTCGGATCCTGCGACCAGGCGACAAACTCCGCCTGCAGCACTTCCCGTTCACGCAGTTGATCGTCCAGATTCATCCGTGGCCGGGCGAGCATGTCTGACAGACGCTCGAGCCCCGCGCTGAAGGACGACACAGGCAACTCGAAGAAAAAGTCCGTGGTGCGCTCGCGGGTGCTGGCATTCACCTGCCCGCCGTGACGTTGCACGTAGGCCATCAGCCCTTCGTCTGTGGGAAAACGCTCGGTGCCGAGAAACAGCAAGTGCTCGAGAAAATGCGCCAGCCCCGGCCATGCCAGCGGCACGTCATGACTGCCGGCCGCCACGCGCAACGCCGCAGCGCTGCGCTTGAGACCGGGCACGTGGCGCAGGGTCACGCGCAGGCCGTTGGCCAGGGTTTCAGAGTGGGGGCGGGGATGAGTCGGCGCAGGCATGGGCACTTCCAGAACAGTGAAGTGCCCATGCTAGCGGATTAGCGGCGGTTGAGCGCGCCGTAAAGCTCCGGGCGGCGATCGCTGAGATAGCGATTGGCCTGGCGTGAGTCGTTCATCAATTGGCGGTCCAGTTCACCGACGATCAACGCTTCGTCCAGACCTGCCAGGGCGATGCGGCTGCCGTCCGGCGCGGCAATGCTGCTTTGCCCACAGTACTGAATATCGCCTTCATGGCCGCAGTAATTGGCGTAAGCCACGTAGCACTGATTTTCGAAGGCGCGGGCACGCACGGTGACATCGGCAACGAAATCGAACGGAATCATGTTGGCCGTCGGCACCACAATCAGCTCGGCGCCGGTCAAGGCCAGGCGCCGCGCGTTTTCCGGAAACTCCAGGTCGTAGCAGATCAGGAAGCCGAGCTTCCAGCCGTTCAATTCAACCACCGGCAAGTCGGAGTCACCGGGGCTGAACATCGACCGGTCGAGATCGCCAAACAGATGCGACTTTCGATAGTTGCACAGGCGCTCGCCGTGGGCGTCGATCAGTTGCACGGCGTTGTAGATCTGCCCGTCGGCGGTGCGCTCCGGATAACCGTAAACGATCGCCAGACCCGCAGCCTTGGCAATCCGGCCGATCTGCTGCGCCCATTCACCGTTGTAGACCTCGGCCAGCGTGCTCACCGCTTCGGCGCCGATGTTGTAGCCGGTCATGAACATTTCCGGCAGCACCAGCAGGTCGGCGCCCTTGGCCTCCATCGCTACCTGATGCAGGCGCTGCAGGTTGGCGGCGGGGTCCAGTGGCAGCGGTGGACATTGGTAAACGGCTACGCGCATCGGGGTATCCTCTTACTCGGGCAGGGCGATAGGGCCGATGTCTTTGAACACATCACCCGGGCCCGGGTTCTCTTTATGTGTCGAACCGCCGAAATGTTTCATGATGCCCCACACCGCGTTGAGCGAGGTCTGCACCGCGCCTTCGACCCACGCCGGGGTCCACGACACGTCGTCGCCGGCGATGAAAATCCCGCGCTGCTCGGCCGGCATATCGTCCTGCATGAAGTGCGCATACATGCGCTGGTTGTAGCGGTAATGGCCGGGCAGGGCGCCCTTGAAGGCACCGAGGAAGTACGGATCGGCTTCCCACGACACGGTGATCGGATCGCCGATGATCCGTGCGGCGATGTCGACTTTCGGGTAGATCTTTTTCAGCGCGTTCAATGCCAGTTCAACGCGTTTTTCTACCGGATGCGGGAGCATTTTCAGCGCGTCGCTCATCCACGAGTAAGACAGGCAGATCACTCCCGGCTTGTCGTCGCCGTTGTCGAACAGATAGGTGCCACGGGTCAGGCGATCGGTGAGGGTCATGCTCATCACATCGCGGCCGGTCTCCGGATCCTTGTCCTTCCAGAATGGTCGGTCGACCATCACGAAGGTTTTCGACGACTGCATGTAGCGCGTGCGGTCGAGGGCCATCCACATCTTCTGCGAGAACAGGGTTTCGTCGCATTCGATCTGAGTGGTCAGCAGCCAGCTCTGGCAGGTTGTCAGGACGGCGGCGTATTCGCGGGTGTCACCGTTGTTGTCGGTTACGGCGAAACGGCCTTGCGGTGCGTGGGCAATCTTCTTCACACCGGAACGCGGTGCGCCACGGTGCAGGGATTTCAGGCTGGTGCCGGCCGGCCAGTGCACGCAGCGCTCCGGCACATGGCGCCAAATGCCCTGTGGCACCTGCTCGACGCCACCGACCACCAGGTGCTGGTGATCGTCGCAATTGGTCATTACCACGCGGAAGATTTCCAGCATCGAATTGGGAAAGTCCGAATCCCAGCCGCCGGTGCCGAAACCGACCTGACCGAACACTTCGCGGTGCTGGAACGACAATTTGGCGAAGGCTTTCGAGGTGGCGACGAAGTCGTAAAAGGTCCGGTCGTCCCACAGCGGCACCAGCTTGTTCCACAACTCTTTCAGGCGCGGCACATCGCGATCACGGATGGCTTGCTGGATGTCGGAGAACTGCGAACCGGCTTCCAGCGCATCTGCCCAGGCGTCAGCCACTTCCTGAAACAATGCAGGAAGATCCTTCAGGCTTTCGGCGTAATAGGTTTCGCCCTCCAGATCGATCACGGTACTGCCAGACGCGCCGGTCAGCGGGTTGGGGAAGGGCTTGGTTTCGAGGCCGAGCTTGTCGACGTAGTGGTAGAACGCTGTGGAGGAGACCGGAAAGCGCATGCCACCGAGCTCGGCGACGATGGCATCGGTGCCGTTGAATGCCTGCGAGCGCAGACGACCACCGAGTTTCGACGCCTCGTACACCACCGGCTTCAAACCGAGTTTCATCAGTTCATACGCAGCCACCAGACCGGCAATACCCGCGCCGACAATCGCCACCTCAGCGCCATGGTGCTGCTCGGGAATGCTGCCCAGCCCGGCGGGATGCTCGATCCAGTCGTCAAACGCGAACGGAAAGTCCGGACCGAAAATGGTGACTGGTTTTTTTCCGTCTGCAGGATGGCGATTGTTCTTGTTCATGGCTGACCTTATTGGCGACCCGACGCAGGATTCGCGTCTGAGTATAGGAAAAGATGCCAGCCATTCTAGGGAGCGTGGAGCGCGTTAATAAGACGCAATGTGTCGTCGTTTTGCCTGATTGTTGTGCAGACTGACGATTGTGGGCTGCATACCGACCAAAAAATGGGAGCGAGCCCGCTCGCGAAGCGGCTCAGCCAGAATGCCCGGCCAATGCTCAGACCGGCTGCCCGCGATCAATCTTGCTGCTCAGAATGATCGAAGTCGTAGTTTTCTCCACCCCATCGACGCTGCCAATCTGATCCAGCAATTGATCCAACTGCTCCGGCGAATCGGTGCGCAACCACGCCACATAATCAAACTCGCCACTCACCGCACACAGCTGCTGTACCTGCGCCATCGCACTCAAACGTCGCAGCACGTCCTTGCCGGAACGCGGTTGCACCTTGATCCCGACGTAGGCCTGCAAGCCACCATCGACCACACGCTGACCCAAGCGCACGCCATAACCGGTGATTACCTTGGCCTTTTCCAGGCGGGCCAGACGCGACGTCACCGTCGTGCGAGCAATGCCTAGCTGACGGGCGAGCATGGCCACGCTTTCGCGGGCGTTGATTTGCAGCGCGGCGATTAGCTGGCGGTCGATTTCGTCGAGGATGGGTTGGCGGGTGTCTGGCAAGGGGGACTCCGGTGGCATGGGACAATCAGGTTAAGGATGGTACAGGGACAATCGCGTTGGGGCTTTCTGCGTTCTCTCAAACGGATTTTCCTGCGCAGTTCCAGAACGTTGCGCCCGCCAAGACGAAACCCAACCACTCGCCCACAAAAAAGCCGCGCATTCAGCGCGGCTTTTCAATTTGGTGGGCCCACACGGACTCGAACCGTGGACCAAAGGATTATGAGTCCTCTGCTCTAACCAACTGAGCTATAGGCCCTCAGTAGGCCGCGGATTATAGCGACGGTTTCGCGGCTGTGCTATCCGAAAAATCCGATACGGTTACATGCAGAAACGTCGCGGCGAATTCCTCCGGGGGCAGCGGCAGGCTGACGATGTAGCCCTGTATCTGTTCGCACCCTTCAGCAGCGAGGAATTGTTGTTGCGCCTGGGTTTCCACGCCTTCGGCAATCACGGTGAATTGCATGCTGCGACCGAGCGCGATGATGGCGCGTACGATCGCTGCGTCGTGGGGGTCGTCAGGCAGTCCGCGGACGAAGGATTGATCAATCTTGAGGATGTCCAGCGGCAGGCGTTTGAGGTAGCTGAGCGAGGAGTAGCCGGTGCCGAAGTCGTCGATCGCCAGTTGCACACCGAGGTGTTTGAGTTGGTGTAGCACTGCCAGCGCCTCTTCGGCCTGACTCATGATGAAATTCTCGGTAATTTCCAGTTGCAGTAAATCCGGCCTGAGGCGGTTGTCCTTGAGCAGTTGTTCGATGCGCACCAACAGGTTGGGCTGACGCAATTGCGCACCGGCGAGGTTTACCGAAAGCGGACCGAGCGGTTGGTAGATCTCGTTCCACTCGAACATCTGCCGGCAAGCGGTCTCCAGCACCCAGTCACCGATCTGCAGGATCATGCCGTTTTCTTCCGCGAGCGGAATGAAATGCTCGGGCGGCACGTCGCCGAAGGTCGGGTGACGCCAGCGAATCAGCGCCTCTGCACCGACCAGACTGTGATCGACCAGGCTGATTTTCGGTTGGTAATAAAGAAACAGCTCATCACGCTCGATGGCACGGCGCAGTTCGTGCTCCAGCGCTATGCGCTCGCTGGCCTGGGCGGTGAGGTCGCGGGTGTAGCTTTCGACGCGGTTACGCCCCTTGGCTTTGGAGCGGTACATCGCCGCGTCGGCGTTTTTCACCAGCGTGGCCACGTCGCAACCGTCGCGGGGATAGAGGCTGGTGCCGATGCTGGCGCTGATAAAGAACTCGTGTTCGCCGGCCTGGAACGGCGCACCGAAGCAGTTGAGCAGTTTCGTCGCGATGTTGTCGGCGTCGCTGGCTTGCTGCAAGCCTGGCAACAGGATGATGAATTCATCACCGCCCAATCGCGCGACCGTGTCGATATCGCGCAGTTGTTCTTTCAAGCGCACGGCGATGCCCTTGAGCAACAGGTCGCCGACCGGGTGGCCGAGGCTGTCGTTGATGTGTTTGAAACGGTCGAGATCGAGAAACAGCACCGCGCCCTGGCCGCCATTTTCCTGCTGGCTGGTCAGGGCCATTTGCAGGCGGCTCTCGAACAAGGTGCGGTTGGGCAAACCGGTGAGCGGGTCGTGGTGGGCCTGATAATCGAGTTTGGCCTGGGCGTGCTTGAGGCTGGAAATATCGGCGAACACCGCGACGAAGTGAGTGATGAACTTGTCGCGATTGCGCACCGCGCTGATGGTCAGCCAGCTCGGGTACAGCTCGCCGTTCTTGCGCCGGTTGGAAATCTCGCCTTGCCAGTGTCCCTCGTCGGTCAATTGATGCCACATCGCTGCGTAGAAAGCGCTGTCATGCAGCCCTGAGGCCAGCAAGCGTGGCGTGTGGCCCAGCGCTTCACTTTCGCTGTAACCGGTGATTTCGGTGAAGGCACGATTGACGGCGCTGATGTGTTGTTGAGTATCGGTGATCAATACGCCCTCGGCGGTGCTCTCGAAAACGGTCGCGGCCTGCTGCAGTTTTTCCTGCATGAGATGGCGTTCGGTGATGTCGCGGGCGATGGTCAGCATGCAATCCTCGTCGCCAATCGGCAGCGGGCGACTGGACACTTCGCACAGGCGAATCTGCCCGTCGCTGCGACGGATGTGGCATGTGAAGTCGCGGACGAAACCGTCGCGTTGCAGCAGGTCGAGCATCTGTTTGCGTTCGTTGAGGTTGACCCAGATACCCAGATCCAGCGTCGAACGATCCACTGACATGGCGCTGTTGAAACCGGTGATGCGGCTGAAACCTTCGTTGACCTCCAGCAGCAGGCCGTCGCTCTGGCGCGACAGCAACAGGCCGTCGGGCGACGCATGGAAAGCCTTGGCGAATTTCTCTTCAGAGGTTTGCAGTTGCTGTTGGGTTTCCTTGAGCTGGCTGATGTCGCGCACCACGACCACCAGCGCCGGCGTGGTATCGAGGTCGAAGGGTTCGGCGGAAATCAGCCCGGTGAAGACTTGGCCGTTGTTGCGGCGAAAGGGCATTTCCAGATTACGGATGCTGCCGGCCTGCAAACGCTGCAAGAGGCCCGGCCCGACCCCGGGAATGCCCCAGATATTGAGATTGGTGGCGGTCTGCCCGATCACCTCCTCGGCCCTGAGGCCGATCTGCTCTTCGAAGGCCTCGTTGACCTCCAGCAGGCAGCCGTCGGACAGGCGTGCAATCACGAGAATGTCCGGGCATTGCTCGAACACTGACGCGAACTTCTGCTCGGACAGCCGCAGCGCTTCTTCGGTGCGTTTGATTTCGCTGATATCGATCATCAACCCGCGCATCACCGGTTCGTGGCCATGCTCGATCAGGCTGACAATGTCGCGCACCCACAGGCAGCGGCCGTCAGCGGTGATCACGCGATAATCGACGATGTGATCGCGGCCCTGGCGCAGCGCTTCCCTGCAATAGTTCTGCGTGCGGGTCAGGTCGGCCGGATGAATGATGTTGTGCCAGAAACCCGGAATCAGCCAGTGAGACTGTGGATACCCGAGCAAGTCTTCAGCATGGGGCGAAACATAGCTGTAGGTGAAGTCGCTCATCCGCGCTTCCCAGGCGATGGCCGACAAGCTCTCTACCAGGCCACGGTAGTGATATTCGCTACTGCGCAATTCCTGTTCGAGGTCGATGCGCCGGCTGATTTCCGAACTCAGGCGGCGGTTGATGCGAATCACCACGGCGAGGATCGTCATCAGCAGCAACAGACCGGGCAGACCGTACATCAGCAGGTCCGACCAGAACGTGCGGTGGTCGAGCACATTGCCGACCCAATGTTCCTGGATGCTGCTGATTTCCGCCGGCGTCATGTCGGCGAGGACTTTATCAAGTATCCCGACCAGCACCTTGTTGTCGCGGGGCACGGCCATCGCCAATTGATAGCGATATGGGGTTTCACCGCTGACGTAGAGGCCGTCGAGCTTGAGTTGGCGCAGGCTCCACACGCTGGAAGCGAGATCGCCGACCACCGCGTCCACTTCATCGGTCGCCAAAGCTTGCAGCGCCGAGCTGACATTGGGCATGGCGACCAGATTCAGATCGGGGTGGTGAGTACGCAGCAGTTCGTGGGGGGCGTAGTTTTCCACCACGGCGATTTTCAGACCGTACAGGTCGTCGAGTTTGCGCGGCTGGGCGCCGCCGACATGGGCAAGGATGACGATCGGGAAGTCGAGGTACGGCCGGGTAAATGCCAGGTAATTCTGGCGCTCCGGCGTGGACATGATTCCCGGCAGCAAATCGATCTTGCCTTTTTTCACCTGCTCCAGCACCACCGTCCAGCTTGCCGGTTCGATCGGCGTCAGCTTGATCGCCAGACGTTGGCGAATCACGTCGATATAGTCAGCGGCCAGACCCTGATAGCGGTTCTGATCGTCACGAAATTCGAAAGGCGGCCACGACGCGTCGACACCCAGGCGCAAGTCAGGGTGAGCCGCCAGCCAGCTGCGTTCTTCATCGGTGAGAGTCAGCGCGTCAGCCGTGGCGGTGCAGATCATCAATGACAGCAGAAAAAGCACGGGCGCCAGTCTGGGCATAACGCTCTCGTCACGGCTTGGGGATGATTGTTTCGAGTGTAGACGGGGTACGCGGCGGGGAGGGCGGAGCGGGGAATTTAATCTGCCATAAAACAAAACCCCCGGCCTGGGCCGGGGGTTCTGGTATCACTCGTCGAGGAAGGAGCGCAGATGCTCGCTTCGCGTCGGATGGCGCAGCTTGCGCAGCGCCTTGGCTTCGATCTGACGGATCCGCTCACGCGTTACGTCAAACTGTTTGCCAACTTCTTCGAGCGTATGGTCGGTGTTCATGTCGATACCGAAACGCATGCGCAGTACCTTGGCTTCACGGGCAGTGAGGCCGGACAGCACTTCGCGAGTCGCTTCCTTCAGACTTTCCACCGTGGCGACATCGATTGGCGACTGCATGGTCGAGTCTTCGATGAAGTCGCCCAGATGGGAGTCTTCGTCATCACCGATCGGGGTTTCCATGGAGATCGGCTCTTTGGCGATCTTCAGTACCTTGCGGATCTTGTCCTCAGGCATTTCCATGCGTTCGCCCAGCTCTTCCGGAGTCGGTTCGCGACCCATTTCCTGCAACATCTGCCGGGAAATACGGTTGAGCTTGTTGATCGTCTCGATCATGTGCACCGGAATACGGATGGTGCGCGCCTGGTCGGCGATCGAGCGAGTGATCGCCTGACGGATCCACCAGGTGGCATAAGTCGAGAACTTGTAACCGCGACGGTATTCGAACTTGTCCACCGCTTTCATCAGGCCGATGTTGCCTTCCTGGATCAGATCGAGGAATTGCAGGCCGCGGTTGGTGTACTTCTTGGCGATCGAGATCACCAGACGCAGGTTGGCTTCAACCATCTCTTTCTTCGCGCGGCGGGCCTTGGCCTCACCGATCGACATGCGACGGTTGATGTCCTTGATTTCTGCGATGGTCAGGCCGGTCTCGGTTTCCAGCGCAATCAGCTTCTGCTGGCAACGGATGATGTCCGGCTGCACGCGACCGATGGCTTCGGCGTACTTGCTCTTGCCTTTGGCCAGGGCGTCGGACCAGCTTTCGTCGACTTCGTTGCCCGGGAACTGACGCAGGAAATCGGCGCGTGGCATACGTGCATCACGTACGCAGAGCTGCATGATCGCGCGCTCTTGCTGACGCAGACGATCCAAAGCACTGCGTACACGCTCGACCAGGGCTTCGAATTGCTTCGGCACCAGTTTGATCGGCATGAACAACTCGGCCAGGGCCAGCAACTCGGCAACCGCTGCCTTGTTGTGACGACCGTGCTTTTTCAGGGCCTTGCGGGTGATCTCCATCTGGTCCGCCACGGCGCCGAAGCGCTGTGCCGCGATGACCGGATCCGGACCGCTTTCGGCTTCTTCTTCGTCGTCGGAAGACTCGGCATCATCGTCGTCGGTGTCGTCGTCGGCCTTGACGGCTTTCGGGTCAACCGGCGGCGGCACTTCTGCCGCAGGCGGCGCGATGCCGTCGTCCGGGTCGATATAACCGCTCAGGACGTCGGACAGGCGACCACCTTCGGTGGTGACGCGGGTGTACTCGGAGAGAATGTGGTCAACCGTGCCGGGGAAGTGCGCAATCGCGCTCATCACTTCACGAATGCCTTCTTCGATCCGCTTGGCGATTTCGATTTCGCCTTCACGGGTCAGAAGCTCGACCGTACCCATTTCACGCATGTACATGCGCACCGGGTCAGTGGTGCGACCGATATCGGTCTCCACTGCCGCCAACGCAGCGGCTGCTTCTTCCGCAGCGGCCTCGTCGGTATCGGCGTCGGCCAACATAAGGGCGTCCGCATCCGGAGCACTCTCGTGTACGGGGATCCCCATGTCGTTAATCATGCGGATGATGTCTTCCACCTGCTCCGGATCTGAAATATCCTCGGGCAGGTGGTCGTTGACCTCGGCGTAAGTCAGATACTTCTGCTCACGACCCAGTTTGATCAACTCAATAATACGAGACTGCTGTTGCGCTTTTCCGGACATAACACCCTATCCACTGAAGGTCTTGGCGGGCAAAAAACAAGCCGAGGATTATACCTGAGCTATGACCTCACGCGCCAGTTGAGGTCGGGTTTGATGCGGAAACATTGCGACTTAAAAGGTCGCGCAGTTGATTTTTCTCTTCGACGCTCAGTTCGCTTTGCCGCGCTTTCCTGAGTAACTGTTCGAGATTTCGCTCGCGTTGGCGGGCGGACAAGCTAGTAATGGTGTCGAAAAACTGTTGTTCAAGGTTATCTCCGTCAATCAGCCATTCCTTTTCTGCCAGCGCCTTGAGCAAGCGGCCCTGTTCAGTGCCGTGCCATCG
The DNA here is from genome assembly GCF_004307595.1 of Pseudomonas sp. Sample_23. NCBI lineage: Bacteria > Pseudomonadati > Pseudomonadota > Gammaproteobacteria > Pseudomonadales > Pseudomonadaceae > Pseudomonas > Pseudomonas sp. Sample_23. The sequence continues at coordinate 54,219 of NZ_RCNX01000037.1, read as the reverse complement.
CGCGATCAACTGAAATGAGTTTAGCTTGGGATTCTTCTGTACGGCTTCGAGCAGCGCCACAAGCAACTGGGCGTTGGTCTGATTTTCATCGGCAATATGCCCGGCGTCCTCGACGCGCTTGGCCAGTTGCGGATGATGGAGCAATGTTCTCAATGCCGTCAGGGTTGGCGATTCAACGCCAATCGGCGTGCGCGGGCGCTGCTGTTCGCGATCGCCACCACGCTTGCCGTTCTTGTCCCACGGTTTCTTTTCCCACTTCTTGCCGCCGGCGCCGGGTTTCTTCGGCGTCCATTCCTGCTGCGGCGCGTACATGTCCTGTGCCTGCGGCTGATGGTAGTCGCTGTAGTCCGGCATGGCGTCATAATCGAAGCCCGGATCGTAGGCGGGCGGTGCTTCCTGCGGCGCATTCTGAACCAATTGGCTGACGGTCTCGCTGCTCAGGCCGGTAATCTCGGTCAGGCGCTGACGCATGAGGATGCGCAGGTTCGCTCCCGGCACCTTGTCGATCAATGGCGCGGCGAGGGTGGCCATGTGCGCCTTGCCCTCAAGTGAGCGCGGGTCGGCTTCTTCGGTCAGTTGCTGGAAAAAATAATCGGCCAGCGGCTGCGCGTGCTGATTGATGCGCGCCTTGAAAGCATCGGTGCCTTCGGCGCGAACCAGGGTGTCCGGGTCTTCGCCTTCGGGCAAAAACAGGAACCGCGCGCGACGACCGTCCTGCAAGCACGGCAGGGTCGCTTCCAGTGCACGCCAGGCTGCGTTGCGGCCGGCCTGGTCGCCGTCGAAGCAGAACAATACGTTCGGGACGACGCGGAACAAGCGCTTGAGGTGTTCTTCGCTGGTCGCGGTACCCAGCGTGGCGACGGCATTGCGCAAGCCTTGCTGGGCGAGGGCGATGACGTCCATGTAACCCTCGACGACGATGATTTCGTCGAGGTTGCGATTGTTCTTGCGCGCTTCATAGAGGCCGTAGAGTTCCTGGCCTTTATGGAATACCGGGGTTTCCGGTGAGTTCAGGTACTTGGGCTTGTCGTCGCCCAGTACGCGACCGCCGAAGGCGATGATCCGCCCACGGGTGTCGCGGATCGGGAACATCACGCGATCGCGGAAGCGATCATAGCGCTTGCCGGTTTCGGCGTTCTCGATCAGCAGGCCGGCTTCGATCATGGCCTTCTGTTGCAGGGTGTCGCTGCTCAGATGCTTGAGCAGGTTGTCCCAGCCTGGCGGCGCAAAGCCGAGGCCGAAATCCCGAGCGATCTCGCCGGTCAGGCCGCGGCCCTTGAGGTAATCCACCGCAGCCTTGCGCGACGGATGGCTCTTGAGTGCCTGCCGGTAAAAATCAGCGGCGGCGGTGAGCAGTGGATACAGCGGCGAATCGGTCGGCTGACGCGGCTTACGCTCGCGGCCGCTTTCTTCGCGGGGGATTTCCATGCCGGCGGCTTTGGCCAGATCTTCGACGGCCTGGGGGAAGTCCAGGTTGTCGTGATCCATGAGAAAGCCGAGGGCGTTGCCGCCAGCGCCGCAGCCGAAACAGTAATAGAACTGTTTGTCGGGACTGACGCTGAACGACGGGGTTTTCTCTTTATGGAACGGGCAGCAGGCGGTGTAGTTCTTGCCGGCCTTCTTCAATTGCACGCGCGAGCTGACCACGTCGACAATGTCGGTGCGGTTCAGCAGGTCGTCAATGAAGCTCTGGGGAATCAGCCCGGCCATGGCGTTCTCGTCGTCTGCGCTGCAATAAATCCGTTGCGACAGGCCGTCGGACGCGGGCCATTGCTGAAAACGCACAAAAAGTGCGGCTCGACCGGTGTCGTCTGCGTGATCGCTGTCGGGAAGTGTATCTGCCGAAAATCCACTGACGTTAGTACCTATCAGTCTTCGACTATGTGAAAGTGTTGCGCTGAATCCGCTGACGGCCGATTGTCGACCTCGGATAGCTCAATAAAGCGGGCACGCATGCAGGTGCCTTGGGCTGATCGTCGTAAGAGGAATCAGTGGGTGTGCTCGTCAGTAGCCTTGAAAGGCTCGTCAGAAAAGACGTGCACCGCTGGCAAAAGAGCCAGGCCTGACGCGGTGAAGCAGATTTGTCTCGGTCGCATCGGCGGCGTCGACGGTGAAGCATCAAGCGTTTTACGCAAATGCCATTAGCCCGGCTGAGGGCCGGGCTTAGGCAAGAAGCTTGCTACGAACGTCTGTGGATTAGTACAGACGAACGGCGCGGCGCTGTTCGCGCTGAACTTTCTTGGCGTGACGCTTAACAGCGGCTGCTGCTTTGCGCTTACGCTCAGAAGTTGGCTTCTCGTAAAATTCGCGGCTACGAACTTCAGCCAGTACACCGGCTTTTTCGCAGGAGCGCTTGAAACGACGCAGAGCTACGTCGAAGGGTTCGTTCTCTTTTACTTTGACGGCTGGCATCCAGAGCTACCTTCATTCATTACCGGGGTCAACATCCTCGCGGCAAAAGAGCACTTGAAGACGTCGGTTTTTAAGGGTTGCGGATGTTAACCCCTCATCGCTCGGAATGCAAAGCCTCTGATCGAAAACCGCTGGTCGGGGCATCAAGTGGCGACTATTATGCGCGCCTTCGAATTCAGCCTAAACAAGGCGCAAACCCATGCTAGTACTGGGATTAGAAACCTCCTGCGACGAAACCGGCGTCGCATTGTATGACAGTGAACGCGGTCTGCTGGCCGATGCGCTGTTCAGTCAGATCGACCTGCACCGCGTCTATGGCGGTGTGGTGCCGGAGCTGGCCTCGCGTGACCACGTCAAACGCATGCTGCCCTTGATCCGTCAGGTGTTGGCCGAGGCCGACTGTGTGCCGACCGAGATCGACGCAATCGCCTACACCGCAGGTCCTGGCTTGGTCGGCGCGCTGCTGGTCGGTGCGTCCTGCGCGCAGGCGCTGGCGTTTGCCTGGGGTATTCCGGCGCTTGGCGTGCACCATATGGAAGGCCACTTGCTGGCACCGATGCTGGAGCCGAAACCGCCGCAATTCCCGTTCGTCGCTTTGTTGGTTTCCGGTGGTCATACACAGCTGGTTCAGGTCGATGGCATTGGCCAGTACAGCCTGCTCGGCGAGACGCTCGACGATGCGGCCGGTGAAGCCTTCGACAAAACCGCAAAGATGATGGGCCTCAATTACCCCGGCGGGCCGGAAATCGCCAAGCTGGCCGAGAAGGGGGTCGCAGGACGTTTCACTTTTCCGCGTCCGATGTGTGATCGCCCAGGTCTGGACTTCAGCTTCAGCGGCTTGAAAACCTTCGCCCTCAACACGTGGCAGCAATGCGTCAGCGCCGGGGACGACGGCGAGCAAGCCCGTTGCGACATCGCGCTGGCATTCCAGCAGGCCGTGGTGGAGACTTTGACCATCAAGTGCAAGCGCGCCCTGAAACAGGCAGGCATGAAGCGGCTGGTGATTGCCGGCGGCGTCAGCGCCAACAAGGCGTTGCGGGTTTCGCTGGAAAAGATGCTCGGCGATATGAAGGGCGATGTGTTCTATGCGCGCCCGGAGTTCTGCACCGACAATGGCGCGATGATCGCGTTTGCCGGTTGCCAGCGCCTGAAGGCTGGTCAGCAGGAAAGTCTGGCAATCACCGTGCAGGCACGCTGGCCAATGGAGCAGTTGTCGGCGCTGTAATGAGCGACGCTCATGAACGGCAGTCAGAAATGCCGTTCGCGCCCGGCAAACAGGTCGCGTAGATTGCCGCGATGGCGCCAGACAATCAGCAAGGTCAGCGCGCTCATTGGCAGCAAGGCTTCCGGCTCCTGCCAGGCCAGCAATGGCAGGGTCAGTGGCGTGGCAATCAGCGCCGCCAGCGAGCTGGTGCGGGTCAGGTAGAACGTCAGCAGCCAGGCGCACACCGCCAGCAGCGCGGCGGGTGGATACAGGCCGAGCAGCATGCCGGCGGCAGTGGCAACGCCTTTGCCGCCGCGAAAGCGAAAGTACAAAGGGAACAGGTGACCGATCACGGCGCACACGCCAATCCAGGCCTGATCCTGCAGTGAGAGGCCCGCGCTCGAGCCGATCAGCACCGGCAGCAGGCCTTTGCACAGATCACCGAGCAGGGTCAGGATCGCCAGTTTGCGACCGGCCAGGCGCAGCATGTTGGTGGCGCCGGCATTACCCGAGCCACTCATTCGCGGATCCGGATTTCCGGTCAGGCGGCTGAGCAAAATGGCGAAGGACAGCGAGCCGAGCAGGTAGGCGAGAATCGCCAGTAACCAAAACATGCTAACTATTCCGGGCGAGGACGCCCTGATTCTAACGGCGCATCGCGCCCTTGTCGTGCAGCGGAGAGAAGTGCTTGGACAGAGTGTTTATCGAGGGCCTGGAAGTCGACACCGTGATCGGTGCCTACGACTGGGAGCGTGGCATCCGTCAGTGCCTGCGTCTTGATCTGAGCTTCGCCTGGGACAATCGCCCGGCTGCCGCCGGTGACGACCTGACTCTGGCGCTCGATTACGCCAGTGTTTCCACGCGCATTCAGGCCTTTGCCGAGCAGGCGCAGTTCCAACTGGTCGAAACCTTTGCCGAGCGTCTGGTTGAAGTGCTCATGGCCGAATTCAAGATCACCTGGGTGCGACTGAAACTGACCAAACCGGGCGCGGTGCCGGCGGCCAAGGGCGGTGTGGGTGTGGAGATCGAGCGCGGATGTCGCTGACTCAGGTCTATCTCGGGCTCGGTAGCAATATCGAGCGCGAAACCCATTTGCGCGCCGGTCTCGATGCGCTGGCCACGTTCCTGGTGGATATCCGTTGTTCGGCGGTGTTCGAGAGCCAGCCGGTGGGCATCAAGAGCGGGCCGTTCTTCAATTTCGTGGTCTCGGCCTACACCGATCTGCCGTTGATGGAGCTTGATCGCCGCTTGAAATTCATCGAGGCGGATAACGGTCGCTATGCCCCGGATCGCAAGGGCTTGCCGCTGGATATCGACGTGCTGCTGTATGGCGATCTGGTGGGTAATTTTGATGGATTGATGCTGCCGCGTGCGGAAATCCTGAAAAACGCATTTGTGCTGTGGCCGTTGTCGTTGATTGCGCCGGATCGGGTGCATCCGGGGGTGGGCAAGAGCTTTGCGACGTTGTGGGCTGAGGCGCAAATTGATCAGGTGTTGGCGCCGGTGGAGTTCGAGTGGCGGGGGGAGCAATTAACCCCTCCAGATTTGCGTTGATCTGACTTACGTTTTCGCGAGCAGGCTCGCTCCCACATGGGATCGAGGTCTCCTGTGGGAGCGAGCCTGGGCGCGAAGTTTTTTCATCAGGCTGTCGCCGCCTCTTTGTAGGCTTTCAACGCCTTCAGTCGTTCCCGCTTCAGCGCTTCGCCCAGTTCAGGCCCCTTGAATCCCTGCTCCAGCAACGGCTGCACGGCCACTTCTCGTGCAGCTTTCGCCGCTCCGCGCAAATAATCCGCCTGTGGATAACTGCGCTGCTCCAGGCCCTTGCGGCCACGGGCATCCATCTCGCACGCGGCGATAAACTCTTCGAATCGCTGCGGCCGGCGATAAATATCGAAACTCTGCAGCAACTCCAGCAGCGTCGAGGCTTTCAGCTCCAGCGCCCGGTGCCCATGGGTGTGGTATTGCCCGACCAGCAGCGCCAGTTCCTGACAGTCTTTGGGGGCTTTGAAGCGCTCGTTGACCGCTTTGATCAGCTTCAGCCCGGTGTGCTCATGGGCGATATGCCTGGGCCATTCTTCTTCCGGCGTCAGGCCTTTGCCCAAGTCGTGCAGCAGGCAGGCCCAGCGCACTGTCAGTGGTTGTTTGTGCAGGGATGATTGCTCCAGCACGCTCAGGGTGTGCAGGCCCGTGTCGATTTCCGGGTGATGGGTCTCTGGCTGCGGCACGCCGAACAAGGCGTCGACTTCCGGCATTAGCTCTTTGAGTGCGCCACAGTCGCGCAAGACCTGGATGAACACCTGTGGACGGTCTTCCATCAGTGCGCGGGAAATCTCTTTCCAACTGCGCTCAGCGGTCAGCGCCTGCAATTCGCCGGACTCACTGAGCTGGCGCATCAAACCCATGGTCTCGTCGGCGACCGTGAAGCCCAGTCCTGCGTAACGCGCAGCAAAACGGGCAACGCGCAGCACTCGCAACGGATCTTCGGCGAACGCCGGGGAAACATGGCGAAGGATTCGTGCTTCGAGGTCGCGTTGACCATGATACGGATCGGTCAGGTTGAGCTGATCGTCCTCGGCCATGGCATTGATCGTCAGGTCGCGTCGAATCAGGTCTTCTTCGAGCGTGACTTCGGGACTCGCGTAGAAAGTGAAACCGCCGTAACCGCGACCGCTTTTGCGCTCCGTGCGGGCGAGAGCATATTCCTCACCGGTTTTCGGGTGCAGAAACACCGGGAAATCCGCGCCAACCGGGCGAAACCCCTGGGCGAGCATTTCTTCAGTGGTCGCGCCGACCACGACCCGGTCGACATCAGTGACCGGCAACCCTAAAAGGCGATCACGTACCGCGCCGCCAACCTTGTAAACCTGCATAAAAAACCTCCGTCAGTCCGACAGGATAACCCTTGCGTCAGACTTTCGGAGGCCAGAACCGGATCAAAGATGAATCACGGCCAGATCGAGCCGGCCGTAATCGCCCTCGCTGTGTTCACTGCGCGGCGGCACGTGATGGGTTTTCATGATCTGGTCGCCTTGCAGGGTTTCCAGATGAATGTCGAAGCCCCAGAGCCGGTGCAGGTGCTTGAGCACTTCCTCGGTGGAGTCGCCCAATGGTTTGCGATCGTGTTGCTGATGGCGCAGGGTCAGCGAGCGATCGCCGCGCCGATCAATGCTGTAGATCTGCACGTTCGGCTCACGATTGCCGAGGTTGTACTGCGCGGCAAGGGTTTCACGGATGATCCGGTAGCCGCCCTCGTCATGGATGGCCGGCACCAGCAGGTCGTCTTTCTGGTCGTCATCGAGAATGCTGAACAGCTTCAGATCGCGGATCACCTTGGGGGACAGGTACTGCAGGATGAAGCTCTCGTCCTTGAAACTGCTCATGGCGAACTTGATGGTCGACAGCCAGTCGGAACCGGCGATGTCCGGGAACCAGCGGCGATCCTCTTCGGTAGGCTCTTCGCACATGCGCCGAATGTCGCGGTACATGGCGAAACCCAACGCATAGGGGTTGATGCCGCTGTAGTACGGACTGTCGAAACCCGGTTGGAACACCACGCTGGTGTGCGAGGTGAGGAATTCCATCATGAAGCCGTCGGTGACCAGGCCTTCGTCATACAGATCATTCATCAGCGTGTAATGCCAGAACGTTGCCCAGCCTTCGTTCATGACTTGGGTCTGGCGCTGCGGATAGAAATACTGGGCGATCTTGCGCACGATGCGCACGATTTCGCGTTGCCAGGGTTCCAGCAGTGGCGCGTGTTTCTCGATGAAATAGAGGATGTTTTCCTGCGGTTCGGCCGGGAAGCGGGCGTTGTCCTTGTCGCTGTATTTGTCCGCGCCTTTGGGAATGGTGCGCCACAGATCATTGATCTGCTTCTGCATGTGCTCTTCACGGTCCTTTTGCCGCCGGCGCTCTTCTTCGGCGGAGATCGGATACGGACGCTTGTAGCGGTCGACGCCGTAATTCATCAAGGCATGGCAGGAATCGAGCAGATCTTCCACGGCGTCGATGCCGTGGCGTTCCTCGCACTGCATGATGTACTGCTTGGCGAACACCAGGTAATCAATGATCGAACTGGCATCAGTCCAGGTGCGGAACAGGTAGTTGCCCTTGAAGAAGCTGTTGTGGCCATAGCAGGCATGGGCCACCACCAGCGCCTGCATGCAGATGGTGTTTTCTTCCATCAGATAGGCGATGCACGGGTCGGAGTTGATTACGATCTCGTAGGCCAGGCCCATCTGCCCGCGACTGTAGGATTTCTCTGTGCTGAGGAAGTGTTTGCCGTAGGACCAGTGGTGATAGCCCAGCGGCATGCCCACCGAGGCATAGGCGTCCATCATCTGCTCGGCGGTGATCACTTCGATCTGGTTGGGATAGGTGTCCAGTGCATAACGGGCCGCGATCCGGGCGATTTCGCGGTCGTAGGTCTGGATCAGCTCGAATGTCCATTCGGAGCCGGTGGAAATGGGTTGGCGTTTCTGCTCTTTGGCGGTCATGTCACTAACCTGCGCTGGAAGAGTTCACGGAAGACCGGATAGATATCTCCGGCCGAGACAAGTTGCTGCTGGGCAAACGTGTCAGAGAAGGCTTCGGCGATGCGTTCGTACTCGTACCACAGGGCCTGATGTTCGCGCGGGGTGATCTCCACGTAAGTGTAGTACTGCACAAACGGCATGATCTGATTGATCAGGATGTCGCGGCAGATCGGCGAATCGTCGTTCCAGTTGTCGCCGTCGGAGGCCTGAGCGGCGTAGATGTTCCACTCATTGCTCGGATAGCGCTCGGCCATGATCTCCTGCATCAGCTTCAGGGCGCTGGAAACAATGGTGCCGCCGGTCTCACGAGAATAGAAAAACTCCTCTTCGTCCACTTCCCGGGCGCTGGTGTGGTGACGGATGAACACCACGTCGATCTTGTCGTAGTTACGCTTGAGGAAAAGGTACAGCAGGATGAAGAAGCGCTTGGCGATGTCCTTGGTCGCCTGCGTCATCGAACCGGAAACGTCCATCAGGCAAAACATCACTGCTTTGGAACTGGGATTGGGTTGCTTGACCAACAGGTTGTATTTCAAGTCGAAGGTATCTAGGAACGGCACGCGATGGATGCGTGCGCTGAGTTTTTCAATTTCAGCCTCGAGTTCCTGGATATCGCCGAAGTTGTCCGGTTCTTCGCGCTTGAGCCGTGCCAGCTCTTCCTTGGCTTCGCGCAATTTCGCGCGGCTGCTGCCAGACAGGGCAATACGACGCGCATGCGCTGAGCGCAGGGTGCGGATGATGTTGATCCGCGACGGATTGCCCTCGTTGCTGATCCCGGCGCGTACGGTTTTGAATGTGTCGGTGCCGGTCAGGTTGCGTTTGACCAGGTTCGGCAGTTCCAGGTCTTCGAACATGAATTCGAGAAACTCTTCCTGCGTGATCTGGAAGACGAACTCGTCCATGCCTTCGCCGGAATTCCCCGCCTTGCCCGGACCGCGTCCACCGCCGCCTCCCGGTGGACGAGCGATATGTTCACCGGCCGTGAACTCTTTGTTACCGGGATGCACGACGGTCTGCTTGCCGCCGCGTCCATGATGAAGCACCGGCTCGTCGATATCGCGGCCGGGAATGCTGATCTGCTCGCCATGCTCCATATCGGTAATGGAGCGGCGACTGACTGCCTCTTCGACAGCCTTCTTGATGTGATCACGGTAGCGCCGCAGAAAACGCTGGCGGTTCACCGTGCTCTTGTTCTTGCCATTGAGGCGTCGGTCGATCACATAGCTCATAAGGCCCCTCCGGGGAGCTTCAAGTTTTGAGCTGCAAGCTGCAAGTAGAAGCGAATGCCCGTGTTTTCGGGTTCACGCGCTTTGTTCTTGCAGCTTGTGGCTTATAGCTTGCAGCTGCCTCACTGCGACTTGCGGACCCGCAGGTACCATTCGGACAGCAGGCGTACCTGTTTATCGGTGTAGCCACGTTCAACCATTCGCGTAACGAAGTCGTTGTGTTTCTGCTGATCCTCCTTGCTGGCCTTGGCGTTGAAGCTGATGACGGGCAGCAGGTCTTCGGTGTTGGAGAACATTTTCTTCTCGATGACCACCCGCAGTTTTTCGTAGCTGAGCCAGGTCGGGTTCTTGCCGTTGTTGTTGGCCCGGGCGCGCAGGACGAAGTTGACGATTTCGTTGCGGAAATCCTTCGGATTGCTGATCCCGGCCGGTTTCTCGATTTTCTCCAGTTCTTCGTTCAGCGCCACGCGGTTGAGAATCTCGCCGGTTTCCGGGTCGCGATACTCCTGATCCTGAATCCAGAAATCCGCATACAGCACGTAGCGGTCGAAGATGTTCTGGCCGTATTCGCTGTAGGACTCCAGATAAGCGGTCTGGATTTCCTTGCCGATGAATTCGATGTAGCGCGGCGCCAGGTATTCCTTCAGATAGCGCAGGTAGCGTTCGCGGGTTTCGGCCTGGAACTGTTCCTGTTCGATCTGCTGCTCCAGCACATAGAGCAGGTGCACCGGGTTGGCGGCGATTTCATGTGGATCGAAGTTGAACACCTTGGAGAGGATCTTGAAGGCGAAGCGGGTCGACAGGCCGTTCATGCCTTCGTCGACACCGGCCGAATCGCGATACTCCTGAATCGACTTGGCCTTCGGATCGGTGTCCTTGAGGTTTTCACCGTCGTAGACGCGCATCTTCGAGTAGATGTTGGAGTTTTCCGGCTCCTTGAGGCGTGACAGCACGGTGAATTGCGCAAGCATTTTCAAGGTGTCCGGTGCGCAGTGCGCCTTGGACAAGGAACTGTTGAACAGGAGTTTGTCGTAGATCTTCACTTCATCGCTGACGCGCAGGCAGTACGGCACTTTGACGATGTAGATCCGGTCGATGAACGCCTCGTTGTTCTTGTTGTTGCGGAAGGTGTGCCACTCCGACTCGTTGGAGTGAGCCAGCAAGATCCCGGTGAACGGAATCGCGCCGAGGCCTTCGGTACTGTTGTAGTTACCTTCCTGAGTAGCGGTCAGTAATGGGTGCAGCACCTTGATCGGCGCCTTGAACATTTCGACGAATTCCATCAAGCCCTGGTTGGCTCGGCACAGCGCACCGGAGTAGCTGTAGGCGTCAGCGTCGTTCTGCGGGAATTCTTCGAGTTTGCGGATATCGACCTTGCCGACCAGCGCCGAGATGTCCTGGTTGTTCTCGTCACCGGGTTCGGTCTTGGCCACGGCAATCTGATTTAGGATCGACGGATACAGCTTGACCACGCGGAACTGACTGATGTCGCCGCCGAATTCGGCCAGGCGTTTGGTCGCCCAAGGCGACATGATGGTGTTCAGGTAGCGTCGTGGAATGCCGAAATCTTCCTCAAGGATCGCGCCATCTTCAGTGGCGTTGAACAGACCCAGAGGTGATTCGAAGACCGGCGAGCCTTTGATGGCGTAGAAAGGTACCTTCTCCATCAGCTGTTTCAGCTTCTCGGCCAGGGACGATTTACCGCCACCGACGGGGCCGAGCAGATAAAGAATCTGTTTCTTCTCTTCCAGGCCTTGGGCAGCGTGGCGGAAATACGAGACGATCTGGTCGATGCATTCTTCCATCCCGTGGAAGTCTTCAAAGGCCGGATAGCGGCGGATCACCTTGTTGGAGAAGATGCGCGACAGCCTCGAATTGGTCGAAGTGTCGAGCAGTTCCGGTTCGCCGATCGCCATCAACAGACGCTCGGCGGCGGAAACGTAGGCGCTGCGATCGTTTTTGCACAGCTCCAGGTACTCCTGCAGAGAGAGTTCTTCCTGGCGTGTGGATTCGAAGCGTTGTTGGAAGTGGCTAAAGATACTCATGACGTCACCTCGCTCGATACGTGGAGCCGACGCCGGATCACTCAGTCGATGCTGGCAGCAGTCGCTGTGGCAGCTGCTGTTTACCCCCCAGAACTCTCCCACGGTCGACAAACCGCGAAAGCTACTCCCGATGACCCGCGCGCCGGTGTACCGGCTCTCCCCTGTTTTGGATGGCCTGCGCTTAAGGATAGTTGGGAATTCGAGAGGTAAAGGCGAGATACGTAATTAGTTGTGGCAGACCGTTCGTCTGCCGCGCGCAGGCCCACGGCAGCCGGGGCCTGCACCGCGCAAAAAAATTATTCGTCGGTGCCTTGCGCGGTTTCCGAAGGATAGGTCGTACGCCATAGCTCGAAACCGCCATCCATGCTGTAGACGTCGGAGAAGCCCTGGCCGACCAGATAGGCGGCTGCGCCTTGGCTGGAATTGCCGTGGTAGCACACCACGACGGTCGGTGCATCGAGGTCGGCGCCTTGAATGAAAGCGTGCAGGGAATGGTTGTCGAGATGTTTGGAGCCGCTGATATGCAGCGCGGCAAAGGTCGCCGGATCGCGTACGTCGACTACGACTGCGCCCTGTTCACGCAGGGCCTGCGCCTGTTCCGGGGGGATTCGTTTGAATTCGGTCATGACAAAGTACCTGTTGCTCTACTGAAGGCGCAGTCTAACGCGAGGCGTTGACGGGCGAATCGTTGGGGGTGAGTGGGGCGACTGATGGCGCAAGCCCGCCGTGCTCGTCGCATTTGCATGACAGGCGTTCGCCGCTGTCGACGTTCATCAGCGTCAGGCTGCCGCCCCATACGCATCCGGTGTCCAGCGCGGAAATGCCCGGCTCGTGGATATTGCCCTCAAGCGCGGCCCAGTGACCGAAGATGATGCGCAGGCCTTTGGTCTTGCGCTCCTTGTGCTGAAACCACGGCCTGTAGCCGGGTGGGGCGCTGTCGAGGCCTTCCTTGCTTTTGAGGTCGAGCTTGCCCTCGGCGGTGCAAAAGCGCATGCGCGTGAAGTAATTGGTGATCACCCGCAGGCGATCAATGCCTTTGAGGTCGTTGTCCCATTTTGCCGGCTCGTTGCCGTACATGCCGTCAAGGTAGGCGGGGAACACGTTGTCGTCACGCAGGGCGGTCTCGACTTCGGCGGCGCACTTCAACGCACGGCGCAGCGACCATTGCGGCGGGATGCCAGCATGGACCATCGCAACATCGCGTGTTTCGTCGTAATGCATCAGCTTCTGCTGGCGCAGCCATTCCATCAATTGCGGGCCGTCGGGGGCCTCGATGATTTCGCGCAAGGTGTCGCTTTTCTTCAAGCGCTCGATCTTTTTCGCGGCGGCCAGCAGATGCAAATCGTGATTGCCGAGGACACAGACCAGCGACTCGCGCATCTCGTAGAGAAAGCGCAGGGTTTCCAGCGACTGCGGGCCGCGGTTGACCAGATCGCCGACCAGCCATAGCCGATCCAGCACCGGGTCGAAGGCAACTTGCTTGAGCAGGCACTTGAGCGGTTCGAGGCAGCCTTGCAGGTCACCGACGGCGTAAGTCGTCATCAGTGCAGGGCTCCGGGTACGGCGAGGCGAAACGGTTTGATGGTCGCATCGAAACGTTTGCCGTCGTCGGCGAGCATCTGATAGGAGCCTTGCATGGTGCCGACCTTGGTGGTCATCACCGTGCCGCTGGTATACGTGTGGCTCTTGCCTGCATCGATCAACGGTTGCTGGCCGACGACGCCTTCACCGCGCACGTGTTCGACATGGCCGTCACCGTCGGTAATCACCCAGTGCCGGGACAGAAGCTTGGCCGCAATCTCGCCGTTGTTCTGTACGGTGATGGTGTAGGCGAAGGCGAAACGGTCGTGTTCGGGTTGCGATTGGTCTGCCAGATAATGGGTGACGACGCTGACATCGACCTGATAACGGGAATCGGACATGCAAGAGGGCCTTAACGAAGCGGAACGCGGGGCGTAGCTGATGGGGAATCAGTCTAGGCAAGTATCGGGCAGTAAACCAGAGTGGTGTGCTGCCCGATAGCGTTCATCGCGGGTCAGTCGGCGGCGGGAGCTGCCGGGACCTGTATCGCGAGCTGGTCGGCCAGGCGCACGAATGCAGCCAGATCCAGCTGCTCGGGACGCAGGCTGCCATCGACGCCGGCGGCTTCGATTTCGGCATTGCTGAGCAATTGCTTGAGGGTATTGCGCAAGGTTTTGCGGCGCTGATTGAAGGCTTCGCGTACCACGCGCTCCAGCAGCTTGTGATCCTTGGCCGGGTGCGGCAGTACCGCGTGCGGCACGAGACGAACGATCGCCGAATCGACTTTCGGCGGCGGATTGAATGCGCCTGGGCCGACGTTGAACAGATGTTCTACACGGCAGTGATACTGAACCATGATCGACAGACGACCCCAATCACCGCCACCAGGGCCTGCTGCCAGACGCTCGACCACTTCTTTCTGCAACATGAAGTGCATGTCACGAATGATGCCGGCGTTGTTCAGCAGGTGAAAAATCAGCGGCGTGGAGATGTTGTACGGCAGATTGCCAACCACCCGCAGGCTGTTCGGCGCGGCATTCAGCGTATTGAAGTCGAACTTCAGCGCATCGCCCTGATGCAGGTTGAAATTGCTCATGCCGGCAAACTGCTGGTTGAGGATCGGGATCAGATCCTTGTCCAGCTCCACTACGTCGAGTTGCGCGCCGGAGCCCAGCAAACCTTGGGTCAGCGCACCCTGACCGGGGCCGATTTCCAGCAGGCGATCGTCAGCCTTGGCGTGGATGGAGCGCAGAATGCGGTCGATAACGCCGGCATCGTGGAGGAAGTTCTGACCAAAGCGTTTGCGCGCCTTGTGTTGGTATTGCTCGTTCATAAACGGGTCTCGGCCATCTGGTAGGCGGTTTCCAGGGCGACTTGCAGGCTGCCGGTGTCGATCCTGCCGCTGCCGGCCAGATCCAGGGCGGTGCCATGGTCGACCGAGGTGCGGATGATCGGCAGGCCCAGCGTCACGTTGACGGCAGCGCCGAAGCCTTTGTACTTGAGCACGGGCAAGCCCTGGTCGTGGTACATCGCCAGCACTGCGTCGCAGTGCTCCAGATATTTGGGGGTAAACAGAGTGTCGGCAGGCAGCGGGCCACGAAGGTCCATGCCCTCGCCGCGCAGGCGCTCTAATGTCGGTTCGATGATGTCGATTTCTTCATGGCCCAGGTGGCCGCCTTCACCGGCGTGCGGGTTGAGTCCGCAGACCAGGATGCGTGGCCGGGCGATGCCGAATTTGTCTTGCAGGTCGGCGTGCAGGATTCGCGTTACGCGCTCCAGCCGTTCCGGGGTGATCGCGTCGGCAATCTCGCGCAGAGGCAGATGCGTGGTGACCAGCGCCACGCGCAAACCGCGAGTGGCCAGCATCATCACTACTTGCGCGGTGTGCGTCAGGTCGGCGAGAAACTCAGTGTGTCCAGAGAATGCGATGCCCGACTCGTTGATCACACCTTTGTGTACCGGCGCAGTGATCATCCCGGCGAAGTCGCCATTCAGGCAGCCGTTGCCGGCGCGGGTCAAGGTTTCGAGGACGAATGCCGCGTTGGCCTTGTCCAGTTGCCCGGCGATTACCGGTGCGCTGAGCGGCGTGTCCCAGACGTACAGGCTGTTGGCCGGCGCTGGAACATCTGGCCACTGCCCCGGCGCGACATCCAGCAGACTGACGGCCAGCCCCAGCTGCGCGGCCCGCTCAAGGAGCAGGTCGCGGCTGGTGATGGCAATCAGGGGATGTGGCTGGGCTTGCGAAGCGAGCAGCAGGCACAGGTCGGGACCGATGCCGGCCGGTTCGCCGGGTGTCAGCGCGAAACGCTTGGGTTTCACTGCGCTGCCTGGTCTGCACCAGGAAGTTTGATCTCTACGTATGCTTCGTCACGGATCTGACGCAGCCAGGTCTGCAGCTCTTCGTCGTATTTGCGGTTCCGCAGTACGGTCATTGCTTGCTGCTCACGGGCCTGTTCGGTGCCGTCAGTGGCGCGACGGCCAAGGACTTCCAGCACGTGCCAGCCGTATTGGGTCTGGAATGGCTTGGACAGCTGACCTTGCGGGGTCGAAGCCATCACTTCGCGGAATTCCGGGACCAGCACGTTCGGGTCGATCCAGTTCAGGTCGCCGCCGTTAAGGGCGGAACCCGGATCTTCCGAGTAGTTTTTCGCCAGTTCGGCAAAGTCTTCGCCGGCGGTGATGCGGTCATACAACGATTGCACCAGTGCCTTGGTCTTGGCTTCGTCGCGGATCGGGCTCGGCTTGACCAGAATGTGACGCACATGCACTTCGTCGCGCATCTGCGCTTCGCCGCCACGTTTGCCCAGCAGCTTCAGAATGATGAAGCCGCCCGGTGTACGCGCAGGCTGAGTAATGTCGCCAACGGCCATGCTGCTCAATTCACGATCGAACGGCGGCGGCAGTTGCGCGGCTTTACGCCAGCCCATGTCGCCGCCTTCCAGCGCGTTGTCGCTGCCGGATTTGGCCACGGCCATCTGACCGAAGTCAGCGCCTTGCTTGAGCTGTTGGTAAACATCCATGGCCTGACGATAAGCGCTCTGAATCGCTTCAGAGTTGGCGCTTTCCGGGGTCGGAATCAGGATGTTGGCCAGGTGCAGTTCTTCGGACAGCTGCATCTTGCCGAGGTCAGAGGCGAGGAAGTTCTTCACTTCCTGCTCGGAAACCTGAATGCGTTCTGCCACGCGACGCTGACGCACACGGCTGATGATCATTTCGCGCTTGATCTGATCACGGGCGTCGTCATAGTTCAGGCCATCGCGAGCCAGCGCAGCACGGAACTGATCAACAGTCATGTTGTTGCGCTGGGCGATGGTGCCGACAGCCTGGTTCAACTCTTCGTCAGTGATGCGGATGCCCGAGCGTTCGCCGATCTGCAGTTGCAGGTTTTCGACGATCAGGCGCTCGAGCACTTGCTGATCGAGCACGCCCGGAGGCGGCAGACCGCCACCGCGCTTGGCGATGGTCTGCTGAACTTCGTGAACGCGCTGGTCCAGTTGGCTCTGCATGACCACGTCGTTATCGACGATCGCCACCACTTTATCGATGGACTGTACGGCGGCGTTGGCCGCCGTACCCAGGAACAGCGCGCCCAGCAGCACCGGGCGCAGACAATCAGAAAGCTTGGTCTTCACGTTCACGATAACCTTGAATGCCTTTGTCGAGGAAGCTCTCTACCTTGGCGCCAGTCAGGCCGCCGAGTCCCTTCAGAACAATTTGGAGGAAGACGCCATGGTCGCCTTTTTCGTTTTGCGGAGCTTCCTGGCTGAACTCGTCATAGGAAACCCAGTAACGGTTGATCAGGCGCAGTTTCCAGCAGCAGTTGTCGTATTCGAAACCACCGAAAGCTTCCAGCGTGCGATTGCGGTTGTAGTCGTACTGCCAGCGGCTGATAGCGTTCCACTGCGGAACGATCGGCCAGATGACCGAGAAGTCATGCTGCTGGATCTTGTAGTAGTCCTTCACGTAGCCAGGTTGGCCCGGGGTGCCATAGTCGCCACCGCCCACAGTCCAGCGACCGGTGTTCTGGTCGTAACGAACCTGGTCGTTACGATAGCGGTAACCGACGTTGACGACCTTGTTCGGGTTGTCTTCCGGCTGGTAGTGGAACATCGCGCTGCCAGAGCGCGGGCTGCGGCTGTCCGGGTCCCAGTTATAGTCGGCAGTAGTGCGCCAGTCGCGGTTCCAGCGGTATTCGTATTCCAGCGCGTATGGCGAAACGTCGGATTTCGCGTCGTCACGATCGTTGAAAGCGATACCCGGCAGTTGGACCTTGCGATCCTTGAAGTACAGAGCCTGGCCGACGCTGATGCGCTGACGCTCGAAACCGTTGTCTTCGATCCAGCGACTGGTCACGCCCAGAGACAGCTTGTTCTCGTCACCGACACGGTCGGAGCCGGTAAAGCGGTTGTCACGGAAGAGCGACGAGTAGTTGAACGTCGTTTCGCTGGTGTCGAATACTGGAATGTCTTCCTGATCAACCTCAGGGACATAGAGGTAGAACAGGCGCGGTTCCAGGGTCTGACGGTAGTTTTTGCCGAAGTACGACGTGTTGCGGTCGAAGTACAGGCCGCTGTCGATGCTGGCGATCGGAACACCGCGGTTCTGATTGCTATCGAATTCGCCGTTGAGCTTCTTCTGTTCTGCGGTCATCGCATCGATCTGCGATTTACCGGTACTGTCCAGATCAAGCTGATACTGCGTGTACTGATACTTCAACGATGGTTTGAGGAAACCATACGTCCAGTTCATCGGCAGGCTGACGCCCGGCTTCAGATTCAGGCGATCACCGTTAGCGCGAGCCAGACCGGTGATGTTTGTGTCCAGACGACGTTCGGCAATGCCATCTTCATTGATGAAGTCACCATCACGTAGATCGCGATCGAAACGAACCAGCTCGGTCTCGTAATCGAAATTCAGACCTTCCGGATGGTACGGCAGCTGACCATTGAAGGTGATCTGCGGCAGACGACCGTACGGTGTGATGTTGGAAACGGTAGCCAGCTGATATTGCTGAGCATTCAGTCGCGCAATGTAGCTGTCGCCACGATACGTCACTGCGCCTTGTTGGTTGACGTAATCATCGCTCTTCACACCAATCTGATCAGTCTGCAGATCCTGGAAGTAATACGGATCGCTGATCTTGGTGTAATCAACTTCTGTGAGCACGCGGGAATCGAGACCGCCCTTGTGCTGCCAGTTGTACATATAGCGAGTGTCTTTGTAGTCAGACTGAAGCTTGCGATCGTCGTTCTCATCGTTGAGATACGCCGCACCGAACTGACCTTCACTCGACTTGGTCAGGTAGCGGAACTCGCCCTCCACCAGCATGCCGCGCTTGCTCATGTAGCGCGGGTACAACGTGGCGTCGTAGTTCGGCGCCAGGTTGAAGTAGTAAGGAGTGACCAGCATGAAGCCGGTGTCGCTGCCCGAACCGATGGTCGGCGGCAGGAAACCTGACTGGCGACGGTCGTCGATCGGGAAGTAGATGTACGGGGTGTACAGAATCGGGATGTCTTTGACGCGCAACGTCACGTTGGTCGCGGTGCCGAAACCGGTCGCCGGGTTCAAGGTGATGTTGTTGCCCTTGAGCTGCCAGGCGTTGCTGTTCGGTTCGCACGTGGTGTACGTGCCGTCCTTCAAGCGGATGATCGCGTTTTCGGCACGCTTGGCATACAGCGCGTTACCGCGGATGCGCGATTTGTGCATCACGTATTCGGCGTTGTCGACCTTGGCTTCACCGGTGTCGAGCTGCACATCGGCGTGGTCGCCGACGATCAGCGCGCCGTTGTCGCGGATGCGCACGTTGCCGGCCAGTTCGCCACGGCTCTCGGCCTGATACAGATTGGCCTCGTCGGCTTCGACCTGCATGCTGCCCTGCCGCATGACCACGTCACCGGCGAGGCTGGCGACTTGCGTGTCCTGCTCGTAACGCGACGCTTTGGCACCGATGAAGGTCGGCGCGTCACTTTTATTCGTCTTGTCATTCATGCCAGGACGAATCGGTTCGATATAGGAACCAGAGCAGTAAGGACCGGTCTCGGCCAATTGGGCGGCGGTGAGCTTCTCGCGCGGAACCCAGTCGAGGTGACTGTAGTCTTCGCTACGGGATTTCAGGCCGCGGCCCTTGGACTCAGTGACCAATGCGGTTTTTGCACCGGTCTCTGCGCCGGAACCGTTGTCGGCCGGGGCCTCGCCAGCAGAGCTGACGGCACTGCCGTCATGCACCGGGCGCGGCGGCAATGCCGCGGCGGGCGACTTGGGCGCACAGTCCCAGCCACCCGTAGCCGAGACGGAGCAGTCATACTGCTCGGCGGCAACAACGAATTGACTGGCCAGAGGTTGCATAGCCAGCAGACTGCCGGTTACCAACAACGGAAATTTTTTACGAAACGCGGGGGATTTCAATGCCATCTTATTAGTCCGGGCTTCCTGCGTGCCATCTGCCCGCGGTGTGGGCCGCACGCCTCTCGATGGTCTGAAAAAGATGCTGGATAATAAAGCATGACCCGCTTGACGGCTAGCGCCGTCGGAGACCCTTGCAATGCCTGACCAAGATGTACGCTTGCAACACCTGAAAGTTTGGCTCGATGAGCAGTTGGCAAAGCTGTTTGCCGAGCAGGGCTGGGGCACCGTGCCCCCGGCCACGTTGACCGCGGCCAGCAGCGACGCGAGTTTTCGCCGCTACTTCCGCTGGGAGGGCGATGGCCGCAGCTTCGTCGTGATGGACGCGCCGCCGCCCCAGGAAAACTGCAAACCGTTCGTGGATATCGCTTTTTTGCTGGCGAAATCCGGAATTAATGTGCCGAAAATTTACGCCGAAGACCTAGAACGCGGTTTTCTTTTGCTCAATGACCTGGGCAACAAGACCTATCTCGACGTGATCGATGGCGAAAATGCCGACGCGTTATTCCACGATGCCCTGCAAGCGCTGTTGGCTTTTCAACAGTTGCCGATGGTTGCGCCGTTGCCCAGTTACGACGTCGCCTTGTTGCGTCGCGAGCTTGAATTGTTCCCCGAGTGGTACGTCAAGCGCGAGCTGGGCGTCGAGTTCGATGCGGCCCAGCAGCAACAATGGCAGCACATCAGCGAGTTGCTGATCGACAGCGCGCTGGCGCAGCCGAAAGTGCTGGTGCACCGCGACTACATGCCGCGCAACCTGATGCTCAGCGAGCCCAACCCCGGCGTGCTGGACTTTCAGGACGCGGTTTACGGCCCGGTGACCTACGACGTGACATGCCTGTTCAAGGATGCTTTCCTCAGCTGGCCGGAAGAACGTGTACGCGGCTGGCTGGAAAGTTACTGGCAGCAGGCCTCGGCACTGGACATTCCGGTGCAGGCGGATTTCGAAGACTTCCTGCGCGCCAGCGACCTGATGGGCGTGCAGCGTCACCTGAAAGTCATCGGCATCTTCGCGCGTATCTGCCATCGCGATGGCAAGCCACGCTATCTGGCCGATGTGCCGCGCTTCTTCTCTTATATAGAAGCAGTGATCGCCCGCCGTCCTGAACTGGCGGAACTGCAAGCGCTGTTCAGCAGCTTGCGTGCTGGAGCGACGGCATGAAGGCAATGATTCTGGCAGCGGGCAAAGGCGAGCGCATGCGCCCGCTGACCCTGACCACGCCGAAACCGCTGGTGCGTGCCGCTGGCGTGCCGCTGATCGAGTATCACCTGCGCGCCCTCGCGGCCGCAGGTTTCACCGAAATCGTCATCAACCACGCCTGGCTCGGTCAGCAGATCGAGGATCATCTGGGCGACGGTTCGCGTTTCGGCCTGAGTATTCAGTACTCGCCGGAAGGCGAGCCGCTGGAGACCGGTGGCGGGATTTTCCGTGCGCTGTCGTTACTGGATGACGATGCGTTTCTGGTGGTCAACGGCGACATCTGGACCGATTACGACTTCAGCGTGCTGCACCAGCCGATCAATGGCCTGGCGCATCTGGTGCTGGCCGACAATCCGCCGCATCACCCGAAAGGCGACTTCACTCTCATCGACGGCAAAGTGCAGGACGGCGAGCCTGATGCGCAGACGCTGACTTACAGCGGCATCGCCGTGCTGCATCCGCAGTTGTTCGATGGTTGCAGCGATGGCGCGTTCAAGCTCGCGCCGCTGCTACGCAACGCCATGGCCAAAGGTGAAGTGACGGGCGAGCGGTTGAAGGGGCATTGGGTAGATGTTGGTACCTACGAGCGTCTGGCCGAAGCCGAAGCCTTGATAGAAGCGAGTCGCTGAGATGCTGTGGCCAGGGACTCTGATTGGAGCCGGAGTGGGGTACGCGATTGCCAGCATTCCGGGGGCCATGCTTGGGGCGTTGTTGGGGCAGGCGCTGGATCGGCGCCTGCACTTGCAGAGCTGGGGACACTTGCGCGAAAAGCTCGGCGGCCGGCCGATGCTGCGCAACGACGAACTGCTGTTCGTGTTGCTCGGGCGTCTGGCCAAGAGCGACGGGCGCGTCACTGACGGGCATATCCAGCAGGCGCGCAACGAAATGCGCGCGCTGGAAATGAGCGAGCCGGCGACACGGCGGGCCATTGCTGCATTCAATCGCGGCAAGTCCGGCAGCGACAATCTGCGCGGCTATCTGCGTCGTTTGAGTGCGCAACCGCACGCGGCCGAAGGAGTGTTGCGTGCCTGTTGGCGAATGGTCTGGGCTGATGGTCGCGCCGGGGTCAGCGAACGCGAGTTGCTGGCGCAGTGGGGCAAATGGCTCGGCTGGACGGCGCAGCAGGTGCAGGCATTGGCCAGCGATTACGAGCCGGGCAAGCGGCCGATCGTCAGTGCGGCAGTGAGTTACCAGGAGGCAATGAAGTTGCTTGGGGTGTCGGCGAGCAGCGAGCCGGCGCAGATCAAGCGCGCTTACCGACGGTTGCTCAGTCGCCATCACCCGGACAAGATCGCCGGCAGCGGCGCGACCCCGGCGCAGGTACGTGAGGCGACCGAGCGGACGCGGGAATTGCATAGCGCTTATACGCTGATTCGCGAGCGGCGGGATTTTCGCTAGGCGTTAGAGGGTTGTTGTTTGTGCGGCTCTCTTCGCGAGCAGGCCCGCTCCCACATTGAATTTTGCATAGATCCAATGTGGGAGCGAGCCTGCTCGCGAATTTAGGGCGACTCGGTGTGACAGTCAGTCAACAGCCTGAGGATTCAACCAGCCCCGCACCCGCCGAAACAATTGTTCCTGCTCGGCCTTTTTGTCCGGCAACACCTTCAGCGCCACTTGGCTGAACGCCGAGGTCTTCAGGCGCTTGCTCGCCTGCATGCGCTCCAGCGCCGCGTTGCGATCCAGCGCTTTGTCCATGTAGAAAATATCCACAGTCGGCAGCTTCAGCGTCGGCGTCAGTTCGGCGAGTGGCGGCAGGGCTTTGGCTGGTGCTTGCGCGTCAACCATCACCAGTTTTTCCACCTGCGGCGTCTGCCGCTCGCTGAGAAAACGCGCCGCCCAATAAGCGCCGGTGCCGTGGCCGAGCACGACAATGCTGCGCGCGCTCTGCTGTTCGGCGTAGGCAATCGCTGCGTCGATGCGCCCGAAGATGCGATCGGCATCGGCTTTGGCCTGTTCTTCGCTGGTTTCGGCGACCACCTGTTCGGCAACTTCCGCTTCACCGCCAGCGGCTTGTTCGATCGGTTGTGCGGTGGTGGCGTCTTTGCTTGCGGTTTCCGGGGCTTTCGGCGCGGCGGTCGGTTCGATTACGCGCGGAGCAATGGCGTCGCCTTGCAGATCCGGCAGGGTGATACTCAGGCTGCTCCACTCGACGTCCGGCAGTTTGCGTCGCAACGGGCCGATTGCCTGCGGCCAGTCAGCGGTTTCGCCGGCACCGGGAACAATGATCACCGCGCCTTTTGGCTCGGCGCTGTTGGCCGGTTTCCACAGGGCGAGGAAAGTGTCGCTGCCAGCCTGCAGTTGTTGCTGCTCTTGCGCCGGCAGTTTACGTTGCAGTGCGGCGGCCTCTTCCTGACTACGCTCAAGCATTGGCTGGCGCTCGGCCGGTTTTTCTTCGGCGGGTTTATCCGTGGCGGCAGGCGCCGGGTTGGCGGCTTCGACGGAAAACGCACAAGGCAGGATCAGCGACAGGCACAATGCTGGCAGTGCCAGGCGGTAGACAGAGGGCATCGGTTATTCCAGGCCAGAAAAGTATCCCGGCAGCCTAATGGGTTGGTCAGAATTTGTCAGTGTATGAGACTTCAATGAAGCGATTTTGCTGCCTGTGGGTTATCGGCTGTTTGTGGATTCCCTTGATGGGCTGGGCGGCGCCTGCGCCACCGGATCATGCCGCGCAATTGTCGCCAGAGCAGCAGCAATGGCTGGCGCAGCACAACGAATTGCGCGTCGGCCTGGTGTTGCAGGCGCCCTACGCGACCTACGATCGGCGCCTGCAGCGATTGTCCGGGGCCAATGTCGAGTTGATGAAACTGCTGGCCAAAACCCTCGGCGTGGAACTGAGCTGGCGCAACTTTCAGGATCTGGGAGCATTGGAAAACGCTTTGCGCGAGGGCGAGATCGACATCGCCCCGGGCCTCAGCCAGACCCCGAGCGCGCTGCGCCTCTGGCAGTTTTCCGACCCCTACATGCGCGTGCCGCAACTGGTGGTCAGCGACCAGAAAAGCAGCGGCGCGGTCGATCTGGAAAAGCTCGACAGCCAGACCCGCGTCGCCGTGCGCATGCCGAGCAGCACTGCCGACTATCTGCGCAGCAACTATCCGCACTTGAATTTGCAAGGCGTGCCATTGGAACGTCAGGCCTTGCAACTGCTGTTGAGTCAGCAAGCCTCCTACGCGGTGGTCGACGAAGCGCAGTTGGGGCGTCTGTCGGTGGAGCCGGAGTTTGCCGAACTGGTGGTGGTTGGCGATATCGGCCTGCCGCAGTTGCTGCGTGTGGCCTCGCGGCGCGATTGGCCGGAACTGGCCGGCATCGTCCAGAGCGCCTTGCGCGCGATCCCGGCCAAGGATCTGGAACAATTGCACAACCAATGGCTGCAGCCGAAATACCCACGGCTGACCGAATCGCCGGGGTTCTGGCAGAACCTCAGTCTGTTGTTCGCGGTGATGCTGCTCAGTTGCGCGGCGATCGTGGCGTGGCAGCGTCGCCAACAGCACAGCCTCGAACAACGCCTGCTCAGCGCCCGCGAAGACATTGCGTTGCGCGCGGCCAGTGAAGAGGCGCTGCGACTGACGCAGTTTTCCATCGACCAAAGCACCGTTGGCATTCTCTGGGTCAATTGGGACAGCCATGTGCGCTACGCCAACCGCGCGGCGGAAAACATGCTCGGCTATCCCTCGGGCGGGCTGATCGAGCGGCCGCTGATCGATTTCGAGCCCGGCCTGCACATGGATCGCTGGCTCAATCTGTGGAAGCGTGCACGGGCCAGTGAAGAAGGGCCCTTGAGCTTCGAAACCAGTTGCCTGCGCGCCGATGGCAGTGTGCTGCCGGCGGACGTTTCCCTGAGCTTCCTGCGTTTTCGCGACAGTGAATATCTGGTGGTCTACCTCACCGACGTCACCGATCGCCGCCGCGCGC
The DNA here is from genome assembly GCF_004307595.1 of Pseudomonas sp. Sample_23. NCBI lineage: Bacteria > Pseudomonadati > Pseudomonadota > Gammaproteobacteria > Pseudomonadales > Pseudomonadaceae > Pseudomonas > Pseudomonas sp. Sample_23. Next base: position 29,764 of record NZ_RCNX01000037.1, on the reverse strand, counting down.
TCGCCGCTTTGCAGGAAAGCGAGGCGCGCCTGCAAGGCATCGCCGCCAACGTTCCGGGTCTGGTGTTCAGGCTGGAGCGGGCACCGGTCACCGGGCAGATCGACTTTGCCTACATCAGCGAGGGCAGCGAAAGTCTGGTCGGTTATGCGCCGGCAACCATCGCTCATCGCGACATGGGCTTGCGCAGCCTCGTGCACCCCGACGACAAGGCCAGTTATCACCGCACCCAGGATCAGGCGCTGGACACTGACAGCGACTGGTCGTGGCAGGGCCGCATCGTCACGCGCCAGGGGGAGCAGCGCTGGGCCGAGATCAAGGCGATCACCCGCCAGCTGGAGGACGGCGCCTATGTGTGGGACGGCATCGTCTGGGACATCAGCGAAAGCAAACGCATCGAGCTGGAACTGGCGGCCTCGCGCGAGCAACTGCGTGAACTGTCGGCGCACCTGGAAAGCGTGCGTGAAGAAGAGAAGGCGCGCATTGCCCGGGAAGTTCATGATGAGTTGGGGCAGATGCTCACCGTGCTGAAACTGGAGACATCGATGTGCGAATTGGCCTACGCGCAGCTTGATCCGGGACTCAACGAGCGGCTCAACAGCATGAAACGCCTGATCGCGCAGTTGTTTCAGCTGGTACGCGATGTGGCGACGGCGTTGCGCCCGCCGATCCTTGATGCCGGGATTGCCTCGGCCATCGAGTGGCAGGCTCGGCGTTTCGAGGCGCGCACACAGATACCGTGTCTGGTGCAGGTGCCGGACAACCTGCCGGCACTCAGCGATGCCAAAGCGGTGGGGCTGTTCCGGATTTTGCAGGAGGCGCTGACCAACGTGATGCGCCATGCTCAGGCGCACACGGTGGAGCTGACGCTGGAGCTTGCGGGCGATGAATTGTGTCTGACCGTCAGCGATGATGGCGTAGGATTTGTCGCGGCCGAGGGTAGGCCGACGTCGTTTGGCCTGGTCGGCATGCGTGAGCGGGTGCTGATCATGGGCGGGCGGCTGGAGCTGCTGAGTGAGCCGGGGGAGGGCACCAGTCTGGTGGTGCGAGTGCCGGTGAGTGAGGTTTGACATGTTGCGGTGTCTGGACTGGCGCCTTCGCGAGCAAGCTCGCTCCCACAGGGATTGGTGTGTACCTGAAATCTGGAGAAGAACGTGATCCGTGTACTGGTAGCCGAAGACCACACCATCGTTCGCGAGGGCATCAAGCAATTGATCGGCCTGGCCAAGGATCTGCAAGTCGTGGGGGAGGCGAGCAATGGTGAGCAACTGCTCGAAACCTTGCGCAGCGTGCCGTGCGAAGTGGTGTTGCTGGATATCTCCATGCCCGGGGTCAATGGCCTGGAAGCGATCCCGCGCATTCGGGCGCTGAACAATCCGCCGGCGATTCTGGTGCTGTCGATGCACGACGAAGCGCAAATGGCCGCGCGCGCGTTGAAGGTCGGCGCGGCCGGGTATGCGACCAAGGACAGCGATCCGGCGCTGCTGCTCACGGCGATTCGCAAAGTCGCGGCGGGTGGGCGTTACATCGACCCGGAACTGGCCGACCGCATGGTCTTCGAAGTCGGCCTGACCGATACCCGGCCGCTGCATTCGCTGTTGTCAGAACGCGAATTCTCGGTGTTCGAACGCCTGGCCCAGGGCGCCAACGTCAACGACATCGCCCAGCAACTGGCCTTGAGCAGCAAGACCATCAGCACCCACAAGGCGCGGCTGATGCAGAAGCTCAACATCACCTCCCTGGCGGAGCTGGTGAAATACGCGATGGAGCACAAACTCCTCTGACCGTCACCGCCCTCATGTGGGAGCGAGCCTGCTCGCGAAAGCGGCGTAACAGTCAGCCATTCAGTTTGATGACCCACCGCATTCGCGAGCAGGCTCGCTCCCACAGGTTCGGAGTAGGCATATCCATTAGCGACAGACGCTTTTGCCTTTACTAGCGGCTTGCAGCTTGCCCCTTGCCGCTGCGTTTGCCCAAACGCGCCATCCTTGTAGGGCAATCCCTACCCCCAACCTTCCATTGCACTTAAGCGATTCTCTCCTGCGCCCCGATTTTCGTGGCCGCCGCCAGCCACTAGGCTTGATGAACAAGCAGTCATCAACAACAAAGGTGTGGGTATGAGCCAGGTCGATACAAGCGCAGGGACCAGTGATGTGCTGGTCAGCTTTCGTGGTGTGCAGAAGAGCTACGACGGCGAGAACCTGATCGTCAAAGACCTCAACCTGGACATTCGCAAGGGCGAATTTCTTACCCTGCTCGGGCCGTCCGGTTCCGGCAAGACCACCAGCCTGATGATGCTCGCCGGGTTCGAAACGCCGACCGCCGGTGAAATCCTCCTGTCCGGGCGTTCGATCAACAACGTGCCGCCGCACAAGCGCGATATCGGCATGGTGTTCCAGAACTACGCGCTGTTCCCGCACATGACTGTCGCGGAGAACCTTGCTTTCCCGTTGACCGTGCGCGGCTTGAACAAAAGCGACGTCAGCGAGCGGGTGAAGAAAGTCCTCAGCATGGTTCAGCTCGATGCCTTCGCTTCGCGCTATCCGGCGCAGTTGTCCGGGGGTCAGCAGCAGCGTGTGGCACTGGCCCGCGCGCTGGTGTTCGAGCCGCAACTGGTGTTGATGGACGAGCCGCTGGGCGCCCTCGACAAGCAACTGCGTGAACACATGCAGATGGAGATCAAACACCTGCACCAGCGCCTCGGCGTGACCGTGGTCTACGTGACCCACGATCAGGGTGAAGCGCTGACCATGTCCGACCGCGTGGCGGTATTCCATCAGGGCGAAATCCAGCAGATCGCCCCGCCGCGCACCCTTTACGAAGAGCCGAAAAACACCTTTGTCGCCAACTTCATTGGCGAGAACAACCGCCTCAACGGCCGCCTGCTCAGCCAGAGTGGCGAGCGCTGCGTGGTCGAGTTGGGGCGTGGCGAAAAAGTCGAGGCGCTGGCCGTCAACGTTGGCCAGACCGGCGAACCGGTGACTCTGTCGATCCGTCCGGAGCGCGTCAGCCTCAACGGCTCGAGCGATCAATGCGTCAACCGCTTCTCAGGGAGGGTGGCGGAATTCATCTATCTGGGCGACCACGTCCGGGTGCGCCTGGAAGTCTGCGGCAAGACCGACTTCTTCGTGAAACAACCGATTGCCGAGCTCGATCCCGCGCTTGCTGTCGGCGACGTGGTACCGCTTGGCTGGCAGGTCGAGCACGTTCGTGCGCTCGATCCGCTTTTAGAGGCGCACTAAGCGCCCCGGCAATACCAACACCAACCCTGCACGTGGAGAGAACAATAAATGTTGAGATCCCTGAAGTTCACCGCCCTGACTCTGGGCCTGATGGGTGCGACCGGCGCGATGGCTGCCGGCCCGGACTTGACCGTGGTGTCGTTTGGCGGGGCGAACAAGGCGGCGCAAGTCAAAGCCTTCTATGCACCGTGGGAAGCGGCGGGTAATGGCAAGATCGTTGCCGGCGAATACAACGGCGAGATGGCCAAGGTCAAAGCCATGGTCGACACCAAGAGCGTGTCGTGGGATCTGGTCGAAGTTGAATCGCCAGAGCTGTCCCGTGGTTGCGACGAAGACATGTTCGAGCAACTCGACCCGGCCCTGTTCGGCAAGACCGAAGACTACGTCAAAGGCGCCATTCAGCCGTGCGGCGTAGGTTTCTTCGTCTGGTCGACCGTACTGGCTTACAACGCCGACAAATTGAAAACCGCACCGACCAGCTGGGCGGATTTCTGGGACACGAAGAAATTCCCGGGCAAGCGCGGCCTGCGCAAAGGCGCCAAGTACACTCTCGAATTCGCGCTGATGGCCGATGGTGTCGCGCCGAAAGACGTCTACAAAGAGCTGGCGAGCAAGGGCGGCCAGGATCGCGCCTTCAAGAAACTCGATGAGCTCAAGCCAAGCATTCAGTGGTGGGAAGCCGGTGCACAACCGCCGCAATACCTCGCTTCCGGCGACGTGGTGATGAGTTCGGCCTACAACGGTCGCATTGCTGCGGTGCAGAAAGAATCCAACCTGAAAGTGGTGTGGAACGGCGGCATCTACGACTTCGACGCCTGGGCAATCCCGAAAGGTCTGGACGCCAAGCGCGCCGAAGCGGCGAAGAAATTCATCGCCTTCTCGGTGCAGCCGCAGCAGCAGAAGACCTACTCGGAAAACATCGCCTACGGCCCGGCCAACACCCAAGCCGTGCCGCTGCTGGCCAAGGATGTCCTGAAAGACATGCCGACCACCCCGGAAAACATCGCCAACCAGGTGCAGATCGACGTCAGCTTCTGGGCTGACAACGGCGAGCAACTGGAACAGCGTTTCAACTCTTGGGCTGCCAAATAAGCCAAGCATGCGGACCGATGGCTTTCCGGATGATCGTTCCCACGCTCTGCGTGGGAATGCCGCCCGGGACGCTCCGCGTCCCTGTGTGACGCAGAGCGTCACTGGATTCATTCCCACGCAGAGCGTGGGAACGATCACTGGCAAAAGTTCGAGGTGGTTCGCCACCTCTGTAACGATCAAAGATTTGCGGAGTACGTCATGGCCATCGCCGTTCCCCTGAACGAGGGCGCCAGCCCCACCTTGAAGCAGAAGCTCAAGCACGCCGAGCGGGTCAACCGCTGGAAAGCCCAGGCGCTGATTGCGCCGCTGGTGCTGTTTCTGCTGCTGGTGTTTCTGGTGCCGATCGTGGCGCTTCTCTATAAAAGTGTCGGCAACCCGGAAGTGGTTGGCGGCATGCCGCGCACTGTCACTGCCATCGCCAGTTGGGACGGCCGTGGTCTGCCCGCCGAGCCGGTGTACAAGGCGGCCAGCGAAGACCTCGCCGAAGCCCGCAAAAACCAGACGCTGGGCGATCTGTCCAAGCGCTTGAACATGGAGTTGGCCGGCTACCGCAGCCTGCTGACCAAAACCGCCCGGGCGCTGCCGTTCGCCAGCGAACCGGCTTCTTATAAAGAAGCGCTGGAAGCGCTCGACGAACGCTGGGGCGACCCGGCCTACTGGCAAGCGGTGAAACGCAACACCAGCAGCATCACTCCGTATTACCTGCTGGCGGCGGTCGATCACCGCATCGATGACCTCGGCGAACTGGCTCCAGCCACCCCGGATCAGGCGATCTACCTCGACATCTTCGCTCGCACGTTCTGGATGGGCCTGGTCATCACCGTGATCTGCCTGCTGCTCGCCTATCCACTGGCTTATTTGCTGGCGAACCTGCCTTCGCGGCAGAGCAACCTGCTGATGATCCTGGTGCTGCTGCCGTTCTGGACTTCGATTCTGGTGCGGGTCGCAGCGTGGATCGTGCTGCTGCAATCCGGCGGTCTGATCAACAGTGCGCTGCTGGCCATGGGCATCATCGATAAACCGCTGGAACTGGTGTTCAACCGCACCGGCGTATACATCTCGATGGTGCACATTCTGCTGCCGTTCATGATTCTGCCGATCTACAGCGTGATGAAAGGCATCTCGCCGACCTACATGCGCGCGGCGATTTCCTTGGGCTGTCATCCGTTCGCCAGTTTCTGGCGGGTGTACTTCCCGCAGACCTACGCTGGTGTCGGCGCCGGCTGCCTGTTGGTGTTCATCCTTGCGATTGGCTACTACATCACCCCGGCGCTGCTCGGCAGCCCGAACGACCAAATGGTCAGTTACTTCGTCGCCTTCTACACCAACACCAGCATCAACTGGGGCATGGCCACTGCACTCGGCGGGCTGCTGTTGCTGGCGACCGTGGTGCTTTATCTGATCTACAGCTGGCTGGTCGGCGCCAGTCGCCTGCGCCTGAGCTAAGGGGAATTTGCGATGCTGAGTCCTTACATGTCGCCCATCGAACGGGTGTGGTTCTACAGCCTGCGGATTCTCTGCGGCCTGATTCTGCTGTTCCTGATCCTGCCGGTGCTGGTGATCATTCCGCTGTCTTTCAACTCGGGGAGTTTCCTGGTCTATCCGCTGCAAGGTTTCTCGCTGCAGTGGTACCACGACTTCTTCGCCTCGGCGGAATGGATGCGCGCGCTGAAGAACAGCATCATCGTCGCCCCGGCGGCGACGGTGCTGGCGATGATCTTCGGCACGCTGGCGGCGATCGGCCTGACCCGTGGCGACTTCCCCGGCAAATCGCTGGTGATGGCGCTGGTGATTTCGCCGATGGTGGTGCCGGTGGTGATCATCGGCGTGGCGAGTTATCTGTTCTTCGCGCCACTGGGGCTGGGTAACAGCTTCTTCTCGCTGATCGTCGTGCATGCGGTATTGGGTGTGCCGTTTGTGATCATCACCGTGTCGGCGACGTTGCAGGGCTTCAATCACAATCTGGTGCGTGCTGCTGCGAGTCTCGGTGCTTCACCACTGACAGCATTCCGCCGGGTGACCTTGCCGCTGATTGCGCCGGGAGTGATTTCCGGGGCGCTGTTTGCCTTTGCCACTTCTTTCGATGAAGTGGTGGTGACGCTGTTTCTTGCCGGGCCTGAGCAGGCGACATTGCCTCGGCAGATGTTCAGCGGGATTCGCGAGAACCTCAGCCCGACGATTGCAGCGGCGGCGACGTTGCTGATTGCCTTCTCGGTGATTCTGCTGCTGACACTGGAATGGCTGCGCGGGCGCAGCGAGAAACTGCGTACTGCGCAGGTCTGAGATCAAGGTCAAAAGCCACCCCTCACCCCAGCCCTCTCCCCAAGGGGGCGAGGGGGAAGGGAGCAGATTTTCGTGGCTTTCACGGCCGGAGTTCGACTCGGTAATTCAGGTCGATGTATTTCGAGAGTACAACCCGGTCAGTCCCCTCTCCCTCCGGGAGAGGGTTAGGGTGAGGGACTCTTGATCTTCCTATCCGGTCAACCATTCACACCCTGAATAGCAGACAACCCCAAATCCCCAGCTAATCTTGTGCCCAGCTCCCACATCTATAAGAGGCTGCGCACCATGAGTCTGTCCCAGTTCAAAATCGCTCACAAACTGATCACCGGCGCCGCAGCCATCGAGCAACTGGCCGCCGAACTCACCCGCCTCGACATCGACAACCCGCTGATCGTCACCGACGCCGCGCTGGTCAAGTCCGGTACTATCGAGCTGGCGCTGGTGCAACTTGGCGGGCGCGAGTACGAGATTTTCGACCGTGTGCTGCCCGACCCGGAAATCGCCATCGTCGAAGATTGCATGCGTGCCTACCGTGAGGGCGGGCATGACGGTTTGATCGGCCTCGGGGGTGGCAGCGCCATCGATATTGCCAAAAGTGTCGCCGCCTACGCCGGTTACCACGGCGCGCTGGAAGATTTGTTCGGTGTCGATCAGGTGCCGCGCAAGGGTCCGCCGCTGATCGCCATTCCGACCACCGCCGGCACTGGCTCTGAAGTCACCAACGTGGCGATCCTCTCGGACAAGGTCGCGCAGTTGAAGAAAGGCATCGTCAGCGACTATCTGTTGCCGGACGTGGCGCTGGTCAGCCCGCAAATGACCCTGACCTGTCCGCGCAGTGTCACTGCCGCCAGTGGTGTCGATGCACTGGTGCACGCTATCGAATCCTATCTGTCGGTGAACGCCTCGCCGATCACCGACTCCCTCGCCATCGGCGCGATCAAGCTGATCGCCAGCGCTCTGCCCAAGGCCTACGCCAACGGCGCCAATCTGCAAGCGCGCGAAGACATGGCCACCGCCAGCCTGATGGCTGGGATGGCGTTCGGTAACGCCGGGGTCGGTGCGGTGCATGCGCTGGCGTATCCGCTGGGCGGTCGCTTCAACATTGCCCACGGTGTCAGCAATGCCTTGCTGCTGCCCTATGTGATGACCTGGAACAAAATGGCCTGCGTCGAACGCATGCAGGATATCGCCGAAGCCATGGGCGTGAAGACCGCGCATCTGAGCGCCAGCGAAGCCGCGGACAAAGCCGTGCAGGCCATGACCGACCTGTGCGCGGCGGTGGAAATCCCTGCCGGGCTGCGCAGTTTCGGCGTGCCGGAGGAAGCGATCCCGGCGATGGCCGTGGAGGCCGCCGGCATCGAGCGGCTAATGCGCAACAATCCGCGCAAACTCAGCGCCGGCGATATCGAGAAGATCTACCGCGCGGCTTACTGAGGCGCGATCGCTGAGGGCTCATGGCACAACCCAATCATCGCGGTCCCGGTGCGCGCGTGGAAACTTGAGGTATACAATGCGCGCCATCGTGATTTAGCTCAGCACAGGTGCGTCATGCAGCCCTTCGTAATTGCTCCGTCGATCCTCTCCGCCGACTTCGCCCGCCTCGGCGAGGAAGTGGACAACGTTCTCGCCGCCGGCGCCGACTTCGTCCACTTCGATGTCATGGACAACCACTACGTACCGAACCTGACGATCGGCCCGATGGTCTGCGCGGCACTGCGCAAGTACGGCGTCACCGCGCCGATCGACGCGCACCTGATGGTCAGCCCGGTGGACCGCATCGTCGGCGACTTCATCGAAGCCGGCGCGACCTACATCACCTTCCACCCGGAAGCCACTTTGCACGTCGATCGCTCGCTGCAATTGATCCGCGAAGGTGGTTGCAAATCCGGTCTGGTGTTCAACCCGGCGACTCCGCTGGACGTGCTCAAGTACGTGATCGACAAGGTCGACATGGTCCTGCTGATGAGCGTCAACCCGGGATTCGGCGGGCAGAAGTTCATTCCCGGCACCCTCGACAAGTTGCGTGAAGCGCGGGCGATCATCGACGCTTCCGGTCGCGACATCCGTCTGGAAATCGACGGCGGCGTCAACGTCAACAACATCCGCGAAATTGCCGCTGCTGGCGCTGACACCTTTGTCGCCGGCTCGGCCATTTTCAACGCGCCGAACTATCAGGAAGTCATCGACAAGATGCGTTCCGAACTGGCACTGGCGCGCCCATGAGCGGTTTTGAGCAGTTGTTCCCGGGGCAGTTGCCACGGTTGGTGATGTTCGATCTGGATGGCACGCTGATCGATTCGGTTCCCGACCTGGCGGCGGCGGTGGACACCATGCTGCTCTCCCTCGGCCGTCCGCCGGCGGGTATCGAAGCGGTGCGCGAATGGGTCGGCAATGGCGCGCCGGTGCTGGTGCGTCGGGCCTTGGCGGGTGGTATCGATGACTCGGCAGTGGACGACGCTGAAGCCGAGCGCGCACTGGAGATTTTCATGGAGGCGTACGGCGCCAGCCATGAGCTGACCGTGGTCTATCCCGGTGTGCGCGACACGCTCAAGTGGCTGCACAAGCAAGGCGTGGCCATGGCGCTGATCACCAACAAGCCCGAGCGCTTCGTCGCGCCTCTGCTCGATCAGATGAAGATCGGCCGCTACTTCAAGTGGATCATCGGCGGCGATACCCTGCCGCAGAAGAAGCCTGACCCGGCGGCGCTGTTTTTCGTAATGAAAATGGCCAACATTCCGGCCTCGCAATCGTTGTTCGTCGGCGACTCGCGCAGTGATGTGCAGGCGGCGAAAGCAGCAGGGGTCAAGTGTGTGGCGCTGAGTTATGGCTACAACCATGGCCGGCCGATTGCCGAGGAATCGCCGGCACTGGTGATCGACGATTTGCGCAAACTAATTCCCGGTTGCCTGGATCTGGCCGGTGGGATAACGTTGCCCGACGCTGTTCAACCCCCTTCTGGAAACGCCATCGTGGTGGTCACCCGCAAACTCTGGATGAAAGTCATCAAGGCCCTGGCCCGCTGGCGTTGGCGCGCCTGACTGATTCTGGCCGGCCCTGCCGGCGCGTTTGCATACCTGACTGATTGCACCTCACACCACGAGGCACCTTATGAATCGCGAAGAATTCCTGCGTCTGGCCGCTGACGGCTATAACCGCATCCCGCTGGCCTGCGAAACCCTGGCCGACTTCGACACGCCGCTGTCGATCTACCTGAAACTGGCCGATCAGCCCAACTCCTACCTGCTCGAATCGGTGCAGGGCGGCGAGAAATGGGGCCGTTATTCGATCATCGGCTTGCCGTGCCGCACCGTGCTGCGGGTTCATGATCATCACGTCAGCATCACCGTCGATGGCGTCGAGACCGAAAGCCATGACGTCGAAGATCCGCTGGCCTTCGTTGAAACCTTCAAGGCGCGCTACAACGTGCCGACCATCGCCGGCCTGCCGCGCTTCAACGGTGGTCTGGTCGGTTACTTCGGTTACGACTGTGTGCGCTATGTCGAGAAGCGTCTGGGCAAATGCCCGAACCCGGATCCGCTGGGCGTGCCGGACATTCTGCTGATGGTTTCCGACGCCGTTGTGGTGTTCGACAACCTGGCCGGCAAGATGCACGCGATCGTCCTCGCCGACCCTGCGCAGACCGATGCCTTCGAGCAAGGTCAGGCGCGTTTGCAGGAACTGCTCGAGCAACTGCGTCAGCCGATCACCCCGCGTCGTGGCCTGGATTTCAGCAAACAGCAATCGGCCGATCCGGTGTTCCGTTCCAGTTTCACTCAGGACGATTACGAAAAAGCCGTCGACACCATCAAGGAATACATCCTCGCCGGCGACTGCATGCAGGTGGTGCCGTCGCAGCGTATGTCGATCGACTTCAAAGCTGCGCCGATCGATCTGTACCGTGCCCTGCGGTGCTTCAACCCGACGCCGTACATGTACTTCTTCAACTTCGGCGATTTCCACGTCGTCGGCAGTTCGCCGGAAGTGCTGGTGCGCGTCGAAGACAATCTGATCACCGTGCGCCCGATCGCCGGCACGCGCCCACGCGGTGCCACCGAAGAAGCCGATGTGGCGCTGGAGCAGGATCTGCTCTCGGATGACAAGGAGATCGCCGAGCACTTGATGCTGATCGATCTGGGCCGCAACGATACCGGGCGCGTTTCGGAAATCGGCTCGGTGAAGCTCACCGAGAAAATGGTCATCGAGCGTTATTCCAATGTGATGCACATCGTCTCCAACGTCACCGGCCAGTTGAAGTCGGGCCTGACCGCGATGGACGCACTGCGGGCGATTCTGCCGGCGGGTACGTTGTCGGGCGCACCGAAGATTCGCGCGATGGAAATCATCGACGAGCTGGAGCCGGTCAAGCGCGGTGTGTACGGCGGCGCGGTCGGTTACTTCGCCTGGAACGGCAACATGGACACCGCCATTGCCATTCGCACGGCAGTGATCAAGAACGGCGAGCTGCACGTGCAGGCCGGCGGCGGCATCGTCGCCGACTCGGTGCCGGCGCTGGAATGGGAAGAAACCCTGAACAAACGCCGCGCGATGTTCCGCGCCGTGGCGTTGGCCGAGCAGACCCCGGACGCCTGAGCCACGCAATTTCCCGTGTGGGAGCGAGCCTGCTCGCGAAGAGGTGAGTCAGTCACCGTTGATGCTGACTGACCCAGCGCTTTCGCGAGCAGGCTCGCTCCCACATCGGGTTTTGTGTTGAAGCATAAAAAAAGCGGCGCCCTGACAGGCGCCGCTTTTTTGCATCTACGACTCAGAAATCCAGCACAACCCCGACATTCAGGCCCTGCTGCTTGAAGTCATCATCCTTGCGGAAGGTATAACCGCCACGCAGCGCCAGATCCGCCGTCAGCTTGTGACTGACACCCAGGCTCAAGCGGTTCAGGTGACTTGCCGGTGTGTAGCCTTCAAGGGTGAAGTCATTGGCCGGCAGGGTGTTGAGGGCAATGTTGACCTTCTGCACGTCATCTTCGTACTCACGCTCGTGGGCGTATTCGCCATACACCTGGGTTTGCGCGGTGAAGTTGTACTTGCCTTGAATCCCCAGGCCCAGGCGTTTCGAATCGCGGCTCTGGTCATCGAAGGTCAGCGCGGTGGCGCGGTTGCTCTTTTCCGAGTAACCGTCGACGTCGACACTGGCGTAATCGGCGCTGACAAACGGCGACAGATGCCATTGGCTGCCCGGTTGCGCAATGTCATAGCCCAGGCGCGTGCTGAGCGCCCACAGGCTGCCGTCGGTATCGCCTTTCTCCGCTCCCTCGCTGGCGCCGAGGTCGAACTTGCGCTTGAGGTTGTCGTAGTCGAGTTTGCCACCGGTCAGCGCCGCGTCGGCCCACCAGCGATTCTGCTGGAACTGGGCGAACGCGGTGGCCATGTAGCTGTTGAGCTTGTAGTCGGAATCGTTGTGCCCGGCCTCGAGATTCTGTCGATACAAACCGGCCGCCACGCCCACGCGCCAGGCTTCGTTCAGGCGATAGCTGCCGCCGACGTTGAGGTTGTAACCGCTGCCATCGGCGCTGGCGCCGCTGCTTTGGCTGTCGACATCCAGATGCTGTCCGCCGGCCGAGACAATCGCACGCCATTGGCCGACCGCTTGCCAGTTCTCCCAGTCCGCCTGCCATTGGTTGCGCAATTCATCCTGATGCGCGCGCACCGTGCCATGGGCCATTTCCGGCAGCAGGCTCAATTCCCATGGCGCTGCCAGCAACGAATAGGCGTAATCGGCGATCAGTTTCTGCCCGGATTCGGTCGGGTGTACGCCATCGTTGTAGATCAGTTTGGTCGGATCCGGCGTGGCGCTGTTGATCCCGTAGCGGGCGTTTTCCGTGCAGCTATTGCCACTGAAGCAGGTCGCGGTGAGGTTCTGGTCGGTAGCCAGACCAAAGCGCCCCGGGTCGGCGAAGACTTCCGAGAGCAGCACCGGAATGTTCAAAGGAATCACTTCGGCGTTGATGCCTTGCAGGCGCGTCACCAACTGACTGTTGAACTGGTTGGCAAGGGTGCTGCTGAACGCTTGCAGCGGCGTGCCATTGAGGGCCGGGGTCAGGCCCACGTCGGGCAGCAGCCAGACCATCACGTATTTGGCGCCAGCGGTCTGCAGGGTCTGCACGCTGTCGGCCAGTCGATCGGCTGCGGCGTTGGCCTGGGGCAGGCTGAGAATGCGGCCCTGGAGGAAGTCGTTGCCGCCACCGGAAATGTAATACAGCGCATTCGGGTCGGCGCGGAAGCCGTTCGACGGCAGGTATCCGGCGCGGGTGCGTTCGCCGGTGGCCGATTGGGTGGTGATCGAGTCGAGAATCTGGTCGGTGCGATAACCACCGACCGCCCAGTTGTTGCCGTCAGGCTGGCCGTTTTCCGCGCGCACCGCGGAGCTGGAAGAGGCTGTCTGGTCGGGCGAAAAGCCCAGGCGGCCGCCAAGCAACTGGGTGGAATTCAATGAAAAAACTTCGCCGCTGCCATCCTGATACACCGGCCCGGTACGGTTGGTGTAACGCTCGGTGGAGCCCGCCGGGCCGCCCGTGTCGGCGAAGGTACCGGCATCGTTGAGGCTGTCACCGAAGACGATGAAACTCGAATAAGGATTGGGCGCTGCATTGGCCTGGGCGCAAGCGAGTGCGAGCAAGCAGCTGGCCAGCGGTACAAACAACGTCTGTCTGATCATGAGCAAGTCCGTTTATTTATTGTTGTAGGTGAACGAAACGACAGTACCAAAAACGTTCGGCATTTTGCCATCGGTCGCGAATCCCTCTGCCGTTTTATAACCCGCAGGCCCCGCCATATTGCACGCTCCGCCCAGCTAAGTTACTGTGCCGGAACGTATGAACGAGACCTTCCCCGTGTTGATCACCAGCAAACTCCTGGATCAAGTCATCAAGGCACACGCCCGCTGGCGTTGGCGCGCCTGAATCTTCTCTGCCGGCTCCGCCGGATCTGTATCGCTTTGCCTTCCTTGTCTGTTTGAAATGCCGCTGTGCTGGCGCCCTGTGCGCGTCCGACATCGCACAGCGCCCTGCGGGCAAGTCATCTGAAGGCTGTCATCAAGTCAGAATTCAAGAGGTTCGAAACGCCATGTTGCTGATGATCGACAACTACGACTCCTTTACCTACAACGTTGTGCAATACCTCGGCGAGCTGGGTGCCGAGGTCAAAGTGGTGCGCAACGACGAACTGACCATCGCCGAAATCGAAGCGCTGAATCCCGAGCGCATCGTGGTTTCCCCCGGGCCGTGCACGCCCACCGAGGCGGGCGTTTCCATTGATGCGATCAAGCACTTCGCCGGCAAACTGCCGATCCTCGGCGTCTGCCTCGGCCACCAGTCCATCGGCCAGGCCTTCGGCGGTGATGTGGTCCGTGCCCGCCAGGTCATGCACGGTAAGACTAGCCCGGTATTCCACGAGGACAAGGGCGTGTTCGCCGGCCTCAATCATCCGCTCACTGTTACCCGCTATCACTCGCTGATCGTCAAGCATGACAGCCTGCCCGATTGCCTCGAGCTGACCGCATGGACCCAGCACGATGACGGTTCGGTCGACGAGATCATGGGCCTGCGTCACAAGACCCTGAACATCGAGGGCGTACAGTTCCACCCCGAGTCGATCCTCACCGAGCAGGGTCATGAACTGTTTGCCAATTTCCTCAAACAAACCGGCGGCACGCGCTAAGGACTTCCCATGAATATCAAGACAGCCCTCAGCCGTATCGTCGAACACCTCGACCTCAGCACCGATGAAATGCGCGATGTGATGCGCGAGATCATGACCGGCCAGTGCACCGAAGCGCAGATCGGCGCGTTCATGATGGCCATGCGCATGAAGAGCGAGAGCATCGACGAAATCGTCGGCGCGGTGTCGGTGATGCGTGAGTTGGCCGATCAGGTCGAGCTGAAAACCCTCGACGGCGTCGTCGATGTGGTAGGCACCGGCGGTGACGGTGCGAACATCTTCAACGTATCGACCGCGTCTTCCTTTGTTGTCGCAGCCGCCGGTTGCACCGTGGCCAAGCACGGCAACCGCGCGGTGTCCGGCAAGAGCGGCAGTGCCGATCTGCTGGAAGCTGCCGGCATTTATCTGAACCTGACGCCGGTACAGGTCGCGCGTTGCATCGACAACGTCGGCATCGGTTTCATGTTCGCCCAGACCCACCACAAAGCGATGAAGTACGCCGCCGGCCCGCGCCGCGAACTCGGCCTGCGCACGCTGTTCAACATGCTCGGCCCGCTTACGAATCCGGCCGGTGTGAAACATCAGGTCGTCGGCGTGTTCACCCAGACGCTGTGCCGGCCATTGGCCGAAGTCTTGCAGCGACTGGGCAGCAAACACGTGCTGGTCGTGCACTCGAAGGACGGCCTGGACGAATTCAGCCTCGCCGCGCCGACCTTTGTTGCCGAGCTGAAGAACAACGAAATCACTGAGTATTGGGTCGAACCGGAAGACCTCGGCATGAAGAGTCAGAGCCTGCACGGCCTGTCCGTCGAAGGCCCGGAAGCATCGCTGGCGCTGATCCGTGACGCTCTCGGTAAACGCAAAACCGAAAACGGCCAGAAAGCTGCCGAGATGATTGTGCTCAATGCCGGTGCGGCGCTGTACGCCGCCGACCTGGCAAGCAGTCTGAAACAAGGTGTGGAGCTGGCGCACGACGCGCTGCACACCGGCCTCGCTCGGGAAAAGCTCGAGGAGCTGGGTGCCTTTACCGCGGTATTCAAAGTGGAGAATGAAGGATGAGTGTACCGACGGTTCTGGAAAACATTCTGGCGCGCAAGGTTGAGGAAGTCGCCGAGCGCAGCGCTCGGGTCAGCCTGAGCGAGCTGGAAAGTCTGGCCAAGGCGGCCGATGCACCCCGTGGTTTTGCCCAGGCGTTGCTGGCGCAAGCGAAGAAGAAACAACCGGCGGTGATTGCCGAAATCAAGAAGGCTTCGCCAAGCAAAGGCGTGATCCGCGAAGACTTCGTCCCGGCAGACATCGCCAAGAGCTACGAAAAGGGCGGGGCGACCTGTCTGTCGGTGCTGACCGACATCGATTACTTCCAGGGCGCCGATGCCTACCTGCAACAGGCGCGCGCCGCCTGCAAGCTGCCGGTGATCCGCAAGGATTTCATGATCGATCCGTACCAGATCGTTGAAGCCCGCGCGCTGGGCGCCGATTGCGTGCTGCTCATCGTCTCCGCACTGGACGACGTGAAAATGGCCGAGCTGGCCGCCGTGGCCAAAGGCGTCGGTCTCGACGTCCTGGTGGAAGTGCACGACGGTGACGAACTGGAGCGCGCGTTGAAAACCCTCGACACGCCGCTGGTCGGGGTCAACAACCGCAACCTGCACACCTTTGATGTCAGCCTGGAAACTACTCTCGACCTGTTGCCGCGTATCCCGCGCGATCGCCTGGTGATCACCGAGAGCGGCATTCTCAATCGTGCCGACGTCGAACTGATGGAAATCAGCGACGTGTATTCGTTCCTGGTCGGCGAAGCGTTCATGCGCGCGGAAAATCCGGGGATTGAATTGCAGCGCCTGTTTTTCCCGGAGCGTGGTGTGCCGATCAGTGGTTCGACCCTCGACTGACCGAGTCGACCTCATTCGCGAGCAGGCTCGCTCCCACATTTGGAATGCATTTCCCCCTGTGGGAGCGAGCCTGCTCGCGAAGGGGCCATCGAAACCGCTAAAGATTTCCATGTTGCCGGAGCCTGTCATGTCGCTGCCAACCCCCCTGACCATCGAATCCGGCCTGCAAGCCGAACAGGACTTGCTGGCCTCGGTCTGCGCTGGCGACGCCGAATTCGGCCTGCTGTTCTGGCAGCCCACCGACCGCGCGCTGGTCATGCCGCGCCGCCTCAACCGTCTCCCGCAATTCGACCATGCCTGCGAAGTCTCCGCTGCCGCTGGCTGGCCGGTGCTGTTGCGTGAAACGGGCGGTGAGCCCGTCCCGCAATCCGCTGCGACCATCAACATTGCCTTGGTGTATGCCCCGCCTCGCAGCGAAGGCGATCTGAACCGCATCGAAACCGGCTATCGCCGCCTGTGCGATCCGATCTGCCAGTTGCTGGATGAATTGGGTGGCACCTCGTCGGTCGGGGAAATCGACGGCGCATTCTGTGATGGACGTTTCAACGTCAATCTCGACGGTCGCAAAATGGTCGGCACCGCCCAGCGCTGGCGCCAGAGCCAGGGCGGCCAGCGTCCGGTGGGGCTGGTGCACGGTGCAATGCTGATGGATGACGAGCGTGAAGCGATGGTCGCCGCGGTCAACCGCTTCAATGAAACCTGCGGCCTGGAGCAGCGGGTGAGGGCGCAAAGCCACATCGCCCTGCATGAGAAATTCAACGCACCACAGGCGCTGGCGCGTCTCGATGAATTGTTTCGTTTGATGCTGGCGCAGATCTACAGCGCCTGATGTACGGGCTTAGCGCGTACCGAAGACCACCATGGTTTTGCCCTTCACGTCGACCAGATTGCGTTCTTCCAGATCCTTGAGCACGCGGCCGACCATCTCCCGTGAACAACCGACAATCCGACCGATTTCCTGACGGGTGACTTTGATCTGCATGCCGTCCGGATGGGTCATGGCGTCCGGCTGTTTGCACAGCTCCAGCAGGCAGCGGGCGACGCGGCCGGTGACGTCGAAAAACGCCAGGTCGCCGACTTTGCGCGTGGTGTTGCGCAGGCGTTGTGCGATTTGTCCGCTGAGGGCGTAAAGAATGTCTGGATCCTGCTGCGATAACTCGCGGAACTTGGCGTAACTGATTTCCGCGGTTTCGCATTCGACCTTGGCCCGCACCCAGGCGCTGCGTTCCTGCTCCTGACCTGCCTGCTCGAACAGACCCAATTCGCCGAAGAAGTCCCCGGCGTTGAGGTAGGCGATGATCATCTCGCGGCCATCGTCATCTTCGATGAGGATGGTGACCGAACCCTTGATGATGAAGTACAGCGTGTCCGAGCGATCACCGGCGCAGATGATGTTGCTTTTGGCCGCATGACGCCGGCGCTGGCAATGCATCAACAGCTTATCGATGTTCTTGATTTTGGGTGTGGGGGTAATAGCAACCATGGTTGTATCCCGAAAAGACTGCACGGTGATGTTTGAGTTGTTATGAGGCGCTGAAGGCGGTCGCTACAGAGCTGACGAATTGGCGCCAGCGAATTGGCGCCAGCTTACCAGACACTTCGTCGTAAATTCGAGAAATTACCTACAGCCAGAAAGCATCCGTCCTAGGACGTCGGTCCTGTCGGGACAAAGCGCTGTGCTAAGCTGGCGACCCTTTTTTTACAGTGGAGTCTGGGCGATGAAGGCACGCATCCAATGGGCTGGCGAAGCCATGTTCCTCGGCGAATCCGGCAGCGGTCATGTCGTGGTGATGGACGGCCCGCCGGACGCCGGTGGCCGTAACCTCGGGGTTCGCCCGATGGAAATGCTCTTGCTGGGTGTCGGCGGCTGCAGCAATTTCGATGTGGTCAGCATCCTGAAGAAGTCGCGTCAGGCCGTTGAAAGCTGTGAAGCCTTCCTCGACGCCGAGCGTGCGACTGAAGATCCGAAGGTGTTTACCAAGATCCACATGCACTTCGTGGTCAAGGGCCGGGGCTTGAAAGAAGCTCAGGTCAAGCGCGCCATCGAACTGTCGGCCGAGAAATATTGCTCGGCGTCGATCATGCTCGGCGCGGCTGGCGTGGCAATCACCCACGATTATGAAATCGTTGAACTCGGCTGAACCGACATTCAACTATCATAAAAGCAGTGCAGACTCTGGCGATCCCCCGCTGACGTCTGCATAATGCGCCACTTTTTTCAGGGCAGTGATCGGTCAGCCGACGGGTCATCCGCCTGAACAGATAACCAAAATCGCCATCGCGAAGAGGTGTTAACCGTCCTACGCAGGTGCGTTGTTCGCACTTGACGGGCATGCTTGATCACGCGGCCGCGCCGCATACATAGAGAGTTTTTAACGGTGAAAAGCAAACTCAAGCTCCACGGGTTCAATAACCTGACAAAGACCTTGAGCTTCAACATCTATGACATCTGCTACGCGGAAACCCCGCAAGACCAGCAGGCTTACGTCGAGTACATCAATCAAGAGTACAACGCGAAACGCCTGACGCAGATTCTCACAGAAGTTGTCGAGATCATTGGTGCCAACATCCTGAACATCGCCAGTCAGGACTATGAACCCCAGGGCGCCAGCGTCACGATTCTGATTTCGGAAGAGCCGGTAACCCCGACTGACAGCCAGATCGAAGAATCGCCGGGCCCTTTGCCCGAAATTATTCTGGCCCACCTCGACAAGAGCCACATCACGGTGCACACCTATCCGGAAATCCATCCGGACGATGGTATTGCGACCTTCCGTGTGGATATCGACGTGTCGACCTGTGGTGTCATTTCACCGCTCAAAGCGCTCAACTTCCTCATTCACCAGTTCGATTCGGACATCGTGACCGTGGATTACCGTGTGCGCGGCTTCACCCGTGACGTTGAAGGCAACAAACACTTCATCGACCACGAGATCAACTCGATCCAGAACTACCTCTCCGAAGACACCCGCGACGCGTACCAGATGACCGACGTGAACGTGTACCAGGAAAACCTGTTCCACACCAAAATGCTGCTGAAGAACTTCGAACTGGATAACTACCTGTTCGGCGACGCCACCAGCAACCTCTCGCCCGAGCAACGTGCCCAGGTGACCGACCGTGTGAAACACGAAATGCTGGAAATCTTCTACGCGCGCAACATGCCGACCTAAGATTCCCGGAAACAAAAAAGGCGACCTCCTGGTCGCCTTTTTCATACCTCACACAAAACCTCTGTGGGAGCGAGCCTGCTCGCGAAGAGGTCATCAGCACCGACACAGATCTCAGATCCGATAAGTACTCTTGGTCATAACCTTCGCCAAAAAACTCATGCCGAACTTCACTGGCGCCGGAAAACGAAATCCGCCCGCATCCAACGCACTTTCCGCATGGTGTTCTTCATCGATGCGCATCTGTTCGAGAATCGCCCGGGACTTCTCGTCCTCGGCCGGCAATTGCTGCAGATGTTCGTTCAAGTGCTTGCAGACCTGATGCTCGGTTGCCGCTACGAAACCAAGGCTGACCTTGTCGCTGATCAGCCCGGCGACCGCGCCGATACCGAACGACATGCCGTAAAACAGTGGATTCAGCACGCTGGTGTGGCTACCCAGCTGATGGATGCGCTGCTCACACCAGACCAGATGATCGATCTCTTCTTCAGCCGCGTGCTCCATGGCTGCGCGTACCTGCGGCAACTTGGCGGTCAGCGCCTGCCCCTGATACAGCGCCTGGGCACAGACTTCGCCGGTATGGTTGATGCGCATCAAACCGGCGACGTGGCGGGTGTCTTCATCGCTCATCTGCGTATCCGGCTGCAGAATCGCTGGCGACGGGCGGTACGGCTGGCCACTGAAGGGCAACAGGGTGCGCATCGCGGCATCGGCTTGCAGTAGCAGACGGTCTATGGGCGAGTAGTGACGTTGGGTAGTCATGCTGACCTCCGGGAAGAATCTCGGCGGCCAGTTTAACCGAATCGGCCGTCGAGGGTTTGCGCTGGGTCACTTGCTGGGCGGTCAGGCTTTTTTGTGGGAGCGAGCCTGCTCGCGAAAGCGGATTATCGGCTACTGAAGTGTTGGATGTATCGGCGCCTTCGCGAGCAGGCTCGCTCCCACAGTCGGTTGTCGCCCATCAGCCCGGCGGCCAGTTCATCTGGCGCTGCCCCAGCACGTGCATATGGATGTGATAGACAGTCTGCCCGCCAAGTTCATTGCAGTTCATCACCACGCGGAAGCCTTCTTCGCAACCCAGTTCCAGTGCCAGACGCTGCGCGGTGAACAGGATGTGCCCGGCCAGCGCCTTGTCGTCTTCGGTCAGGTCGTTGAGCGTGCGCACCGGTTTTTTCGGGATTACCAGAAAGTGCACCGGAGCTTGTGGGGCGATGTCATGGAAGGCCAGAACCTGGTCGTCCTCGTAAATGATCTTCGCCGGGATTTCCCGGTTGATGATTTTGGTGAACAGAGTATCCACTGCTGTTTCTCCGTTGAGTTGGGCTGAATCGAGTGTACCGCTTCGAAGTCGTGTTCCTAGCGGGGGCAGTAAGCTTTATTGACCATGCCGACAATCGTCCGGTTAAGCCAGCGCGAACCCAGTCGCGGCAGGAACGCCAGCCAGCGGTTGCGCCGTCCCGGAATAATGATGGCGCGGTTTTTATCCAGTGCGCGTACGGCATGCAGTGCCACTTCTTCCGGACTCATCAGCGAGTGGCTGCTTTCGATCTTTTCGCTACTCATCTGTGCGGTTCGGAAGAACGGTGTGCGCGTCGGGCCGGGGCAAAGCACGGAGACTTTCACGCCGCTTTGTTTGAGCTCCACGCGCAGGGCTTCGGAAAAATGCAGCACATAGGCTTTGCTGGCGTAGTAGGTGCTCATCCATGGGCCGGGGCTGTACGCAGCCACCGACGCGACATTGAGGATCTGCCCGCCACCCAGCAGCGCCATGCTGTTACCCACCGCATGGCAGAGGCGGGTGAGGGCGAGGATATTGACCTCGATGAGGTCCTGCTCGGTCATCCAGTCTTGCGCCAGGAATGGCCCGCAGGTGCCGATGCCTGCGCAATTTACCAGCAGATCGATTTGCCGGTCGCCTTCTTCCAGCTCCAGCAAAAAGCCCGACAGGCGCAACGGTTCGCCGAGATCGCAGGCACGAAACAATACTTCGACATCGAAACGCTGGGTCAGCTCGATGGCGATACTTTCCAGCTGATCACGCTGTCGTGCCACCAGAATCAGGCTGCGGCCGCGCCGGGCCAGTGCTTCGGCCATGGCCAGGCCGATGCCGCTGGAAGCACCGGTGATCAGAGCGTAACGGGTCATGCATTTCTCCATCGCAACAGCTCCGCGCCGGCGACGCAGTTGTCGCGGCAGGGAGCGCTGTTCATTCTTGCGCAGAGTCTACAGGGGCCTGCGCCGGTTCGGCTGCCTCGTCGGCGGAAATCGCTGGCGGCTCGACAACTTCAACTTCGTCGGTGGTCACCGCGCCGCTGTCATAGCTGCTCTCCAGACTGCTTTCATATTCTTCCTGCACAGCCGAGAAGCCGCCAAGCAGGCCGCCGGCAAAAATCAGTGCGAAGAATACGATCCACAACGAGCACAGCACTTTGACCGCCGTGCTGTTCGGTGGCGGCGGCGGGCCATAGCGGTTGGCGCCGGCATTGCCGGGTACGACCATCATTACCAGCGGGAAAAAACTGCCCACGAACGGCACCAGATTCAACAACCACAGCCAGCCCGACCAGCCGATATCGTGCAGGCGCTGAACGCTGAACAGAATGCTGACGATCATGAAGCCAATGAACAGGAAGACCGCCAGAATGCCGCCGAGGATCAGCCCGGTAGTCGAGTCGCCGCTGACCAGGCCCAACGCAATCAAAGCAAACACGCCGACGATGGGCAGGGTCACCAGGCTCAAGACCATGGTCCAGGCCAGAAAACGCAGGCGACCGATCCGGCCTTCGACGCTCAATGGCTTGAGCGTGGCGAATGGCGGCAGAGCTTCACCGACATTGGCGCGCGGTGGGGCGTAAGGCGAGTCCGGTTCCACCACCGCTGCAGGGTTATCGTGGACGTCCGCGAGATTCAGCTCGATGGCGGTTTCCGCTTCGATCCGCGCATCGATCCCGGTTTTGTTCAACGCCTGCAGATACGTCTGCGCATCGCTGTGAGACAACTCACGTTTGAGAGCGACGGTGCGGCCATTGAACAGGCGCTCGATGGCGGCCACATCGCTTTTGAACAGATCCGCCAGATTCAGTTTGGCGGTGGTGAGGTCGACGCCGGGCTGCAGCGCGCCGTCGAAGACGATCTTGTAACGGGTGTCGCTCATGGCCGAGGCATCCTTGTCGCGATTCATTGGGCAGCCAGTCTGATCAGGACTGGCCAGATATGTTTTTCAGCGCGGCCAGCGTTGTGGCAGCTGTGCAGCGCGCGTTTGGGCTTGACGATATTCAGCGTCGAGCCGCGCGATCAACTGATCCACGCTTGGCAGATCACCAATCTGGCCAACACCCTGACCCGCCGACCACACGGTCTTCCAGGCTTTGGCTTCATCGTTGATCGGCTTGAGCTTGTCGCCGAAATTGACCTCGCCCTTGCCTTGCAGGGCCGCCATGTCGAAACCGGCCGCCTCCAGGCTCTGGCGCATGAAACTGGCCGGCACTCCCGACACCGCTGGAGTATGAATGATGTCGGCAGCCTTGGCTGTCAGCAGCATTTCTTTATAAGCGTCAGGCGCGTGACTTTCGGTGGTGCCGATAAATCGCGTACCGAAGTAGGCCAAATCCGCGCCGAGCAGCTGCGCGGCGAGAATCTCATGGCCGTGGTTCAAACATCCTGCAAGCAACAGCGTCTTGTCGAAAAACTCACGGATCTCGGCAATCAGCGCAAACGGACTCCAGGTGCCGGCATGCCCGCCGGCGCCGGCCGCGACGGCAATCAGCCCGTCGACACCGGCTTCAGCGGCTTTCTCGGCATGGCGCCGCGTGGTCACGTCGTGAAACACCAGACCGCCGTAGCTGTGCACCGCGTCGACCAGTTCCTTCACCGCGCCGAGGCTGGTGATAACGATCGGCACCTTGTGCTCGACGCAAATGTCCAGATCCGCCTGCAGACGCGGGTTGCTGTGGTGAACAATCAGGTTCACCGCATAAGGGGCCGGATTATCCAGCGTCGCCAGGCCCGCTTCGATCTGTTCCAGCCAGGCCTTGAACCCACTGCTTTCGCGTTGGTTCAGCGCCGGAAAGCTGCCGACCACGCCGTTGCGGCAGCAGGCGAGCACCAGTTCCGGATTGGAGATCAGGAACATCGGCGCTGCTACTACGGGCAGACGCAGACGTTGTTCGAGCAGAGCGGGCAGCGACATTGAGAACACCCCGAGGATCTGTATTGGTTGAAGTTAGAACGGCTTGACCACGACCAGAATTACGATAGCCAGCAATATCAGAACCGGCACTTCATTGAACCAGCGATAAAAGACATGGCTGCGGGTGTTTTCGCCACGGGCGAAGCGTTTTACCTGCGCGCCGCACATATGGTGGTAACCGATCAGCAGAACGACCAGAGTCAGTTTTGCGTGAATCCAGCCGCCCTGGCTGAAAAGGCTCGGGTTGAGGTAGATCAGCCAGCCACCGAAGATCAGCGTGGCGATCATCGCCGGGCCCATGATGCCGCGATACAGCTTGCGCTCCATGACGCTGAAGCGTTCCTGGCTGATCGTGTCGGTGCTTTGCGCGTGGTAAACGAACAGGCGCGGCAAGTAGAACAGCCCGGCAAACCAGCAGACGACGCTGACAATGTGAAACGCTTTGAGCCATAGATAGAGCATTTTTGGTTATTCCCTCATTCACGGTAGCCAGATAGTAGAGGCTTGAGCGTCCGCGCGTCACCTTGGCGGTTGTCGCAGGCGCGCGCGGCCCCTATTATCGACGGCTTTCCAGTGGGTTCGTTGAGGGCAGGTTTATGGTCAAGGTCGGTATCGTCGGCGGCACGGGTTACACCGGTGTCGAACTGCTGCGTCTGTTGGCACAGCATCCGCAGGCAGAAGTGGTCGTCATCACTTCCCGATCCGAGGCCGGTCTGGCCGTGGCTGACATGTACCCGAACCTGCGCGGTCACTATGACGGGCTGGCGTTCAGCGTGCCGGACGTGATAACCCTTGGCGCCTGCGACGTGGTTTTCTTCGCCACGCCACACGGTGTGGCTCACGCCTTGGCAGGCGAGCTGCTGGCGGCGGGCACCAAGGTCATCGACCTGTCCGCCGACTTCCGTCTGCAAGATGCTGATGAATGGGCCAAGTGGTACGGCCAGCCACACGGCGCACCGCAATTGCTGGACGAAGCGGTCTATGGTCTGCCGGAAGTCAATCGCGAGCAGATCAAGAAAGCGCGCCTGATCGCGGTGCCGGGTTGCTATCCGACCGCAACGCAATTGGGTTTCCTGCCATTGCTGGAAGCAGGTCTGGCCGACGCATCGCGTTTGATCGCCGACTGCAAATCTGGTGTCAGTGGTGCCGGGCGTGGTGCCGCTGTAGGTTCTTTGTACTCCGAGACGTCGGAAAGCATGAAGGCCTATGCGGTAAAAGGTCATCGTCATCTGCCGGAAATTCGCCAGGGCCTGCGTCGCGCGGCGGGCAAGGACGTCGGCCTGACCTTCGTCCCGCACCTGACGCCGATGATTCGCGGTATTCACTCCACGCTCTACGCGACAGTAGCGGATCGCTCGGTTGATCTGCAGGCACTGTTCGAAAAGCGCTATGCCAACGAACCCTTCGTCGATGTCATGCCAGCCGGCAGCCACCCGGAAACCCGTAGCGTGCGT
Organism: Pseudomonas sp. Sample_23; assembly: GCF_004307595.1. Lineage (NCBI taxonomy): Bacteria > Pseudomonadati > Pseudomonadota > Gammaproteobacteria > Pseudomonadales > Pseudomonadaceae > Pseudomonas > Pseudomonas sp. Sample_23. Next base: position 4,777 of record NZ_RCNX01000037.1, on the reverse strand, counting down.
GGCGCCAACGTCTGCCGCATCGCCGTGCATCGTCCACAGGATGGCGATCTGGTGGTCGTGCTCTCGGTGATCGACAATCTGGTCAAGGGCGCCTCGGGCCAGGCGGTGCAGAACATGAACATTCTGTTCGGACTGGACGAGCGCTTCGGCCTGTCACACGCCGGCATGCTGCCTTAAAAGCAGCTACGAGCTTCAAGCCACAAGCTACAAGAGATCAGAGGCAGGCTTGAAGCTCACCGCTTGAAGCTTGCCGCTGCTCCTCTAATAGTTGACCAATTTTCTAGGACAAGCGGATAATGCGCGTCATCACGCATTATGGCGGCGTAACGCCGGGAGATAGTCAGCATGAGCGTCGAATCCTTCACCCCCACGGCTTTGCAATTCACTCAAGGTGCTGCGCACAAGGTGAAGAGCCTGGTCGATGAAGAGGGGAATGATCGCTTGAAGCTGCGCGTATTTGTTACGGGCGGCGGTTGTTCAGGGTTTCAATACGGTTTCACCTTCGATGAGGACGTGGCCGATGACGACACCATCGTCGAGCGCGAAGGCGTGAGCCTGGTGGTCGATCCGATGAGCTTCCAGTACTTGGCCGGTGCCGAGGTGGATTATCAGGAAGGTCTGGAAGGTTCGCGCTTCGTGATCAAGAACCCGAATGCCACAACGACTTGTGGTTGTGGTTCGTCGTTCTCGATCTGATCGCGCTTCAGCGCACACAACAAAACGCCGCAGAGCCTTTCGGTTCTGCGGCGTTTTTGTATCTGAAGTTTATGCCGGGTAGATGGCGCCGAGTACGCGCAGCCCGCGAGCGCCGGTGACGCTTGGCCGATTGGCGGCGATGCCTTCGAGGCAGCAATGAGCCAGCCAGGCGAAGGCCATGGCTTCTACCCAGTCAGGGTCAACGCCGTGAGTTGCGGTGCTGGCGACTTGGGTATTTGGCAGCAGATCCGCCAGACGTCTCATCAGCGTCGCGTTGTGCGCGCCGCCGCCACAAACCAGCAATTCCTGAGTGTCCGATTGAGCGCTTTGTAGCGACTCGACGATGGTCAGCGCCGTCAGTTCGAGCAGCGTGGCCTGAACGTCTTCGGCTGCGAAGGTTGGCAGGTTCGAAAGATGCTGTTCCAGCCATGGCAGATTGAAGACTTCCCGGCCGGTACTCTTCGGGCCTTTGGTGACGAAGAACGGGTCGCTGAGCAGTGCCGTGAGCAGGGCTGGTTCAACCTTGCCGATCGCAGCCCATTTGCCGTCCCGGTCATAGTTCTCGCCCCGTTGCCGGTGAATCCAGGCGTCCATCAGAACATTCCCCGGTCCGCAGTCGAAACCGGCTACAGGTTTGTTCGGCTCAATCAGGCTGAGATTGCTGAATCCGCCGACATTCAAGACTGCCTGGTTACCAGTACGCTCTTCAAACAACGCTTCGTGAAAGGCTGGCACCAGAGGCGCACCTTGGCCACCCGCTGCGACATCGCGACTGCGGAAATCGCTGACGACGGTAATACCGGTCAACTCAGTCAGCAGGGCTGGATTACCGATCTGCACGGTAAACCCGCGCGCCGGCTCATGGCGAATGGTCTGACCGTGGCTGCCGATGGCGCGGATGGCTTCGGGCTCAAGCTGTTGTTGCGCGAGGAGGGCGTGGATGCCTGACGCAGCAAGTTCGACCCAGTGTTGCTGGGCAATCGCCGAACGGACGATCTCGTCGGGGCCGCTGGCGCACAAGCCAAGCAGCTCGGCGCGCAGGGAGTCAGGCATTGGCAGGTAGTGGGTGGCGATCAGTTTGATCGCCGAGGTCTGCTCGATCAGGGCGATGTCCAGCCCGTCGAGACTGGTTCCGGACATCACACCGATATACAGGGCCATGGCTTAGCGCTTGCTCGAAGCCAGCATGGTAGCCTTCTCTTGATCCATGCGCGCCATCAACGGCTGGCTCTGCGCGAGGAAGCGCGCGCGTTCGGACTTGGCGATCGGATCGGCCATCGGCAGCTTCTGGCCCAGCGGATCGACGTGAACGCCGTTGACCTGGAACTCATAGTGCAAATGCGGGCCGGTGGAAAGGCCAGTTGTACCGATGTAGCCAATGACTTGACCTTGCTTGACGCTGCCACCGGTTTTCACGCCTTTGGCAAAGCCCTGCATATGGCCATAGAGCGTACGGTAAGTGTTGCCGTGCTGAATGATCACGGTGTTGCCGTAACCACCACGACGACCGGCCAGCAACACTTTGCCGTCACCGGCAGCCTTGATCGGCGTGCCTCGCGGCGCTGCATAGTCGACACCTTTGTGCGCGCGGATCTTGTTGAGGATAGGGTGCTTACGGCCCATGGAGAACTTCGAGCTGATGCGGGCGAAGTCAACCGGCGTACGGATGAAGGCCTTGCGCATGCTGTTGCCATCGGCAGTGTAATAGCTGCTGTTGCCTTGTTTGTTGGTGTAGCGAACAGCGGTGTAAGTCTTCCCGCGGTTGGTGAAACGCGCCGACAGGATCGGGCCGGTGCCGACCGCCTTACCGTTGATGACTTTCTGCTCGTAGATCACATCGAATTCGTCGCCTTGACGAATGTCCTGCGCGAAGTCGATGTCGTAGCCAAAGACGCTGGCCATATCCATGGTCATGCTGTGAGAAAGGCCGGCGCGGGCTGCGGACTGCGACAGTGAGCTGTTGATGACACCGTGGACGTAGGCAGTGCGAACGGTTGGCTTGGCAGTCACTCGGTTGAACGAATAGCCCTTATCGTTCTTGGTCAAAGTAATGGTTTCAACGTCGCTGACTTTGCTGTGCAGGCTGGTCAACTGGCCTTCCGGGCTGAGTTCGAATTCGAGTTTCTGACCGCGCTTGAGTTGGCTGAACTGCTTGGCTTGCTTGTCGCTAGCCAGTATTTCGTGCACGGAGGCTGCCGGTAGGCCGACTTTTTCAAACAGGGTAGACAGCGTATCGCCTTTGGAAACCACGACCTCGCGGTGCCCAGGCTCTTTTGGTTTCTCAGCAGGCGCCACAGGTGTTGGCGCGGTTTCAGCGGTTTGTGCGGTGTTTCCGTCGCTGTTTTCGATTTGTGCGAACGGCGAAGCTGCGGGCTCGTTTGTGGCTTGAGCCGCATCAGCAGCGTCTTGATCTTGTGTCAGTTGTTCCGCAGGACTTTCCAGTTCAAGACTCAGAGTCGTCTTTTTGGCTTCAACATCGCTGGAGGGAAATACCAGCAGCGCCAGGCTGAGAAGGGCGGCGATTCCACTTGCGGCGAGCAGGTGGGTCTTCGGGTAAAGCGGGGGCGCTTTAGACGGTTCTGTGGTCATAGGTAATTTTTGACTTTGAAATAGATGAATTGGAAAAGATGAATGACATGATGAAGATGAAATAACTGTATAAAATATAACCAAATCATCGCTGAAGCAAGTCTACAGACCTCGGGTCTGTGGATTGGTGTCCGTGCGCCGGGCAAAACTTGTAATTGGTGCGCGTTCTTGTATGGTTGGTTCCCTTTGAATCTGAGCCTTGCGGGTCTGTTATGAAGTCGGTTGAAGAGCAGCTAGCGCTGATTAAACGTGGTGCGGAAGAACTATTGGTCGAGTCCGAGCTGGTCGAGAAGCTCAAGCGCGGCCAACCGCTGCGTATCAAGGCTGGTTTCGACCCTACCGCTCCGGATCTGCATCTTGGGCATACCGTGCTTATTAATAAGCTGCGTCAGTTTCAGGAACTGGGGCACCAGGTGATCTTCCTTATAGGTGACTTCACCGGGATGATCGGTGATCCGAGTGGCAAGAGCGCCACGCGTCCGCCACTGACGCGTGAGCAGGTTCTGGAAAATGCCGAGACCTACAAGACTCAGGTTTTCAAAATCCTTGATCCGGCGAAAACCGAAGTTGCCTTCAACTCCACCTGGATGGACAAGATGGGGCCGGCGGATTTCATTCGCCTGACTTCGCAATACACCGTTGCTCGCATGCTCGAGCGCGATGACTTCGACAAGCGCTATACCACCAACCAGCCGATCGCTATTCACGAGTTCCTCTATCCGCTGGTTCAGGGTTATGACTCGGTCGCGCTGCGCGCCGATGTCGAGCTGGGCGGTACCGATCAGAAATTCAATTTGCTGATGGGGCGTGAGTTGCAGCGTGGGTATGGGCAGGAGGCACAGTGCATTCTGACCATGCCATTGCTGGAAGGTCTGGATGGCGTGAAGAAGATGTCCAAGTCGCTGGGCAACTATGTCGGTATTCAGGAAGCACCAGGCGTTATGTACAGCAAGCTGGTTTCCATCCCGGATGCGCTGATGTGGCGTTACTTCGAGTTGCTCAGCTTTCGCTCGATGGATGAGATCAACGCCTTCCGGGCTGACGTCGAAGCTGGAGCGAATCCACGCGACATCAAAATCAAGCTGGCTGAAGAGATCGTTGCGCGCTTCCATGGTGAAGAAGCTGCGGCGAATGCTCACCGAGGCGCCGGCAACCGCATGAAGGATGGCGAGCTTCCAGATGACTTGCCTGAGATCGAACTGTCTTCGGTTGAGGATATGCCGATCGCTGCTGTCCTTAATAAGGCTGGCTTGGTGAAGAACTCAGCGGCGGCGCGAGATCTGTTGGCGGCTGGCGGCGTGCGTGTCGATGGTGAGGTGGTTGATCGCTCCTTTATATATGCACTGGGCGCGACTCACGTTTGCCAGGCCGGCAAGAAGGCTTTTGCACGTATTACGCTGAAATCTGAATAAAGTTGAAATTGGGGGTTGACGGCGAATTCCAGAGGTCTATAATTCGCCCCACTTCCGGCGCAGTCGAAACGGAAAACTCC
>NZ_RCNX01000066.1:0-69354 GCF_004307595.1 Pseudomonas sp. Sample_23 | reverse complement strand
GTGTTGATCATCACCGAGGCCGAGTCGACTTCCGCCACGAACCGGCGGGTGTCGGCGAGGTTTTCGCTGACGATCGAGTCGGTGTGATGGGAGCCGTAATGGTTGATGTGTTCGATCGCCTGCTCCAGACCGTCGACCACACGGATCGACAGAATCGGCGCCAGGTACTCGGTGTGCCAGTCGTCTTCGCTGGCCGCGACCACTTCGATGATCGCCCGGGTGCGCTCGCAACCGCGCAGCTCGACGCCTTTGTCGCGGAACTGCGCGGCCATCGACGGCAGGAAATCCTTGGCAACAGCCTGATCGACCAGCAGGGTCTCCATCGCGCCGCAGATACCATAACGATAGGTCTTGGCGTTGAAGGCGATGCGCTGGGCTTTGGCCAGATCGGCGTGTTCGCTGACGTAAACGTGGCAGATGCCGTCCAGATGCTTGATCACCGGCACGCGGGCATCGCGGCTGATGCGTTCAATCAGGCCACGACCGCCGCGGGGCACGATGACGTCGACGTACTCAGGCATGCTGATCAGCGCGCCGACGGCGGCGCGGTCAGTGGTTTCGACCACTTGCACCACAGCGGCGGGCAGTTCGGCTTCGGCCAGACCGCGCTGGATGCACGCGGCAATCGCGCGATTGGAATGAATTGCCTCGGAGCCACCGCGCAGGATGGTCGCGTTGCCGGACTTCAGGCACAGGCTGGCGGCATCGATGGTCACGTTCGGACGGGATTCGTAGATGATCCCGATCACGCCCAGCGGCACGCGCATCTTGCCGACCTGAATGCCCGACGGACGGAAGCTCATGTCGCGGATCGCGCCGACCGGATCCGCCAGTGCAGCGACCTGACGCAAGCCGACGATCATGCCGTCGATGCGTGCCGGGGTCAGTTCCAGACGTTCCAGCAGCGCCGGCTCCAGACCGCTGGCGCGACCGGCAGCCAGATCCAGCTCATTGGCTGCGGCCAGCTCGGCGCGTGCAGCATCCAGAGCATTGGCGGCAGCCTGCAAGGCGCGGTTTTTCTGCGCGGTGCTGGCGCGACCGATGACCCGGGAGGCAGCGCGGGCGGCGCGACCCAATCGGGTCATGTAGTCAAGAACGGACTCAGTCATGGTCTGCTGGGGTCTTGGCAAAGAGGAAAGCGGCAGATTATAGCTGTCGCGTCCCGGGACTAACAGCGGTGACGGGCGGATGGTCGAAATGAGCTGCGTTTGCCCGTCGTTCAGACGTAATTAAGCTCAGCGTTGTTATCATCACGACCTCTTGAGCCTGGATAAACCTTGCCCATCATGACCAACGTGCCCCTTTGCCCCGAGTCCGCGCGCCTGCCCGTGGGCCTGCCGGACAGTTTTTTCGACCGCGACGCCCAGGTTCTGGCGCAGGCGCTGCTCGGCAAAGTCATCCGCCATCGCGTCGGTGATCTGTGGCTGAGTGCGCGAATCATCGAGACTGAAGCCTATTACTTCGCGGAAAAAGGCAGTCATGCCTCGCTCGGTTACACAGAAAAGCGTAAGGCTTTGTTTCTGGATGGCGGCCACATCTATATGTACTACGCCCGCGGCGGTGATTCGCTGAACTTCAGTGCGCAAGGTCCGGGCAATGCCGTGCTGATCAAATCCGCCTATCCGTGGGTCGACGAGGTCAGCGGCCCGGCGAGTCTGGCGCAGATGCTGCTGAACAATCCCGATGCCCAGGGGCGACCGCGGCCGACGCAGAAGTTGTGCGCCGGGCAGACGTTGTTGTGCAAGGCATTGGGTTTGAAAGTACCGATGTGGGACGCCAAGCGTTTCGATCATGAGTTGTTGCTGGTCGAGGACGCGGGACCGGCACCCTCGCAGATTATTCAAACCACTCGGCTGGGCATCCCGCTGGGCCGCGATGAACACTTGATGTATCGCTTCGTTGACGCTGCGTATGCGCAATGGTGCACGCGGAACCCGCTGCGACGGGGTCAGGTCGAAGGCCGGGATTATATTTTGCTTCCCGTAACCGACGCCGCATCCGTCAATGAATGATGACCTCCCCTGTGGAAGCGAGCCTGCTCGCGAAGGGGTCGTGCCAGCCAACGCTTCTATCGTCTGACACAGCGTCATTCGCGAGCAGGTCAGCAGTCCACCGCGTAACAATTACTTAAAGAATGAATGGAGTTTTTCTGTATGGGCCCATGGCTCGATAGCATCACCGGATGGCTCGGCGCCAATCCGCAGTGGCTGGCCGCAGCGGTGTTCATCGTGGCGTGCGTGGAATGTCTGGCGATCGCCGGGCTGATCGTGCCGGGCACGGTGTTGCTGTTTGCCGTGGCGGTGCTGGCCGGCAGCGGCGCGCTGTCATTGAGCGAAACGCTGCTGCTGGGCTTTCTTGGCGGCATTCTTGGCGACCTGATTTCCTACTTCCTCGGCCGCCATTTCCACCAGAACATCCGCCGCCTCCCCGGGCTACGCCATCATCCGGAATGGATGGCCGGCGCCGAGTCGTACTTCCAGCGCTATGGCATCGCCAGCCTGCTGGTCGGGCGCTTCATCGGCCCGCTGCGGCCGATGCTGCCGATGGTTGCCGGGATGTGCGACATGCCGTTCCCGCGTTTCTTCGCCGTCAGCCTGCTGGCCGCTGTGGGCTGGAGCCTGGCTTATCTGTTGCCGGGCTGGGCCACGGGCGCAGCGTTCCGCCTGCCATTGCCTGAAGGTTTCTGGCTCGAAGCCGGGATTGTCGCGGCCAGCATTGCGGTGATGGTCGGCCTGAGCGTCAACAGCAGCGTGCGCCGCCATCGTCGCGCGACGATCTGGATCGGCGGCATGAGCCTGTTGATCCTGATCGGGCTGTTTATCGGCTATCCATACCTCACCGCGCTCGACAACGGCGTGATGACTCTGGTGCAGGAGCACCGCCAGCCAGCGCTGGACGAAATCGCCGTGACGCTGACCCTGATCGGCGAATTCCGCAACATGCTGCTGTTCAGCGCCCTGCTCGTCATATTGCTGTTGCTGTGCAAGCAATGGCGCCAGGCAGTGTTCGCGGGCGCCACCATGCTGATCACCGCCATGGCCAACACCGGCACCAAGTATTTTTTCGCCCGGGTACGCCCGGAAGTGCTCAGCGATCCATTGACCACCTACAGCATGCCCAGCGGCCATGCTTCTGGCGCATTCGCCCTGTTCCTGACGCTGGGTGTCCTGGCCGGACGCGGGCAGCCGCCACGCATGCGCCTGACGTGGCTGCTGATTGCCTGCATCCCGGCATTCTCCATTGCTTTGTCGCGGGTCTATCTCGGCGCGCACTGGCCAACCGACATATTGGCCGGTGCAATGCTGGCCAGCTGCGTCTGCGCCGCGATGCTGTGGTCAAACCAGCGGCAGGCGCCGCTCAACGCCATGCCTTTCAAGATCTGGTGGCTGATCCTGCCGTCCATGGTCGCGCTGTTCGGATTCTTCGTTATGCGCCACTTGCCACATACATTGTTGCGTTACGCCTACTAAAACAGGCAATTTACAAGCGACATTTCTTATACGCCGCTCTTTCGGAACATTCCGACAAGAGCGGCGCTTGCAACCTACGCAAACTTCCTCCCTCCCGGTTAACTTTCCTGGTTATAAAACCGACATTTCCGCATTCTCGATCGACGCAAAACTAGCGTTACATATTCAAGTTGAAACATGCCTGCTCAGTGTTTCGCGCTTTTGAAAAACCGTTAGATTGATGGGCCCGACTCGGACATTTGCTGGCTATCCATATTTATTCAAACCATGCATTGAAGTTCTGCCGAGTCATACAACAATCCATTTCTTATCGAGTCTTTCATGAGTCCAAAAATACCCCGCAAGACGTCAGTCACAACCACGCATCAAACTGATGCAAACGTGCCAACGCCACATCGGCCCATGTTTGATGTCAGCAGCATTGAAATATCGCCAAGAGCCGGCATCCCCGATCTTGCGCTGCACAGTACCAACTTCGACAGCGCCCTTGCCGATGCGAATCCGCGGTTGCCAGCGGTTGAAATCTTTCAGTTACCGGCACACAGCGCCTATCGCTCGGAACATTCCACTTCAATAAACGATTACTGGTTATCAGAGACCTTTGTGCGTGGAATGCAGCCTGCCGACAATGATGGATTTCGCTGGATCGTTGGCAGAAAGTTCGCAGACGTCGAATATCAGGGAGCTCTGCAAACCACGCATGTGGGTGAGGATGAAACCGGCGCGTTGCGCAGCAAGTTACTCACCGAGCGCGTTCCCTCCGGACCGCGCCTGTACAAAAACGCAGACAGCCCCACCTGGCGCCTGACCGAACAACCCGCGCCAAAGCGACCGCGCCTCGCCCCCGTGACAACACCCATCAATCAAAGTCGTTACAGCCCATCCTGGCGTTCGCCGGATGCTCAGGGCTATTACGAAATGAATCCGCTATTTGGCTCACGCAAAGACAACATACTGTTCGCCTTCCGGGATTCATATGGCAATTACATAGCGGTTGATCCTCCGGCGGGTGGATTCGCAGCGTCGCCGCTCCACCTCAAACAGTGGACCGATCATGAGATATGGCAGCTATATGGGCTACAGGGCGAGGACATCGCGCGCTTTCGTGTCCAAGCCCAGGCCACCGGCACGCCGCCACAGTGGGCACACCCCACAACCACGGAAAATCCGCGAACCGATCTGCTGCGCGACTCGTTGCGCTGGCTGCACCCGCAGATGGGCTTTGCCGAGCGCGAAGCCTTTCTGCAATCGTTCAATCTGCTGCCCAGGCAACTGTCGCGTTTGCAGCAGGAAATGGCCAGCCTTCTGACGCTTCCGGCGTGGGCATTGGCGCACAAGCGCTTGCTGGAGGACGTCAGCAACCCGCAACGCTTCGACCAGTTTGCCGCCGATGCGCTCGAGCAGCTCAACCTCAAGCGCAATGCCCGCCACGATTGGTACGACGCAGAAAACAGCCTGACCCCCGAGGTGCGCGAAGCGCTGTTGAAACAGCTCGGTTATCTGCGCAACAAGAACAACTGCCTGTACCGCACGGACATTCCGGCGCTGTTTCGCGGTGACGAGCGCACGCCGTTCGAGCTGGCGAACGACGGCACCATGCTGCCGCGCTATCACCACGAACCCGGCGCGACCACACACAAGCCGATCAGCGCGACGTTCAGTCTCCAGGCAGGACAGGGATATGCCCGCGCCCCCGATCCCGAATACCTGCGTTTCAACAGCCAGACCCATAAATACCCGGGACGCGACACGGGCGACAGCGGTTCGGAAAGCGGCGCAAGCGACGCCAGTGATACACCGAGTGACTCCTCGTCAGACTGGTCGGATCCTGACAGCCCTGTGGCATGGGATCACGAACGCGGCTACCGGTCCACGCGCACACGGCAGACGGAAATGTTTCTCTACGCACTCGACACGCGCGATCTGGAGGTCGTTCCCCACGAAGAAAACATGATGTTCAATTCCGCTGCGCGTGACACCCCGCCGACCTGGTTCCCCTCCGACGATCTCGAAGGGCTGATCTCGGTCACGCGCAGCGGAGTTTCAGCCGAGCGTGTCTGGTTACTGAACACAGACCTGACCAAGGGCGCCAGGGTCGAAGACATCAAAGAGCAGGCTGGGGCAAACGCTGATCGCATCGAAGCGGCCACCCATGCCGGGCACTCCAACCGGTTCGAATACGACCAGTTGATCGACCAGGTGGAGGCGGCGGGCCTGCCGATACTCAGGCTCTCAGGCAACAAGGACGAGTTTGCCCATGACATCGCCTGGCCCGAACTTCAGATGCTCAAGTAAAGCCGCCAGGGAAACCGGCTCCTCATGCACACCATTAAAGGATTAATACGTGTCGAAACTCATCGTTCCCGCGGCTCATGTCGCCCACGTGCGCGCGCTTCAAGTTACCCCCATAGACGCCTCGGCCAATGCCCATACGCCGTCCACACCCATGCCCGATCGAGCGGACGTGCCAGGCGAGGTGCCTGACAGCCCCCCATCCCTTCGCCAGACTCTGAAGGCAATCGACAAACACCTGGGCCCACTGCGTATCGGCGAGGTCGTGATCAGTCGGGTCGAGTTGCAAGCGCTGGGGGCGACCGTCGACGGTCAACCTGTCAGTCCGGCGAATGCCAACATGAAGCGCGTGGATCAGGCTTTTCTGGACGGACTCCATTTCGAGTCCGCAAAGGTACAGTCCCGCTTGCAAGCTGTGGACTTTCCCGACAATGACATGGCGGCACTGCTGTTCTATGAGATTGCCTGCAAGCGCTCGGTCGATGCCGGCCCATTGTTCGTCAGTGATATGCCGCTGGTTTCGGGCAGCGCCATGGATCGTCTCAACAAATTGGGCAAGGCTGCGCAAAAGCTGGAAATCCACCGGGCGGACGCGTTTGAACACGCGCCCGGCTGGATCAACAAGACCAAAAGCTATTTGATGAGCGGCGCAGGAGTCGGCATGCAAGCCTTCGGCATCTACAGCGGCTACATGGCCCTGACCGATGCGATCAAAAAAGGCGAGGCGCTGGAAATGCTCTACTACGGCGGATCCATCGCTGCAGAACTCGGCTCGCTGATCATTGAGCGGGGTCTGGCCAGAACAGGCCAGGCAATGCTGACTCAGGGCAGCAATGTACTGAGGGGTTTTGCGCTGACCTCGATCGGCAAATACATGAGCCGTGGCGCGGGAATGTTCGCCAGCGCGATCACCTTGCCGTTCGACATTGTCGACGCGATCAAATCGTTCAACGCCGCCGCCGCGTCATCGGGCAAAGAAGCTCAGGACCATTATTTCAGCGCTGCCCTGAGTGTAGCGGGCGCTGGCATCAGCCTGGTGCTGGGCGTCGCCGCGCTGGCCGGTTTCGGCAGTGTTGCCGGCCCGCTCGGCCTCGCGGCTGCCGCACTGCTCATCTCCGGTTCATTGATCTATCAAGCCGCCAGGGTCGTCGACCAGATCGATGATTACATCGAACTGACAACACTCGAGCGTCTGCGCTCGGGATGGTTCGCTTTTACCGGCAAGGAACTGGACGCCGAAGTGATGGATCGCTTCAAGCTGTCCAGGCTTTCCAGTGACTACGAAAAACAGCTCGAACTGTCGGCCAAAGACATGCTTGCCGGCGCTTACAGCGACTCCATCGCCCAAGTGGTCAATGGCGCGTTTCGCGCCGAATTGCGCCCTGTCGAACTATGGCGTTACCAGTGGGACGAAAGCGTCGGGCAGCTGCCGTTCAGACTCGACAGCCAGGCGGTGATCGTCGGCGGCGACGATATCATCGATGCAAGCCATGGATTACCCGACAACCTCAAGGGCGTTGTCAACGGCAGTGCAGGCGAAGGCAAAGGCGTGTTCTGGCGCCTGGGCGATGGCAATGACCGTGTCGCCGGCGTCAAGGCGCAGCCCAACCTGTTTACCTACCGCCAGGGACACAAGGCGCTCAGCGGTGGCGACAAAAACGATGCGTTCTATCAGCAGGTCGCTGACGAGGAACTGGACCGGCTGACCAAACCGCCGCACATCAATGTGCTGGATGGCGGCGACGGTAGCGATACGTTTGCGTTTGAAGGCCAGCGGCCAGCCACTGATACACGACACATCGGCCATCGGATTGACCTGCCGAGCGGCAAGGTCACGCTGCGTGGTCTGGACCCGGAAGGACCAGGCATTGAAGTCGCGCACCTGACATCGTTCGAGAACGTTTCGACGCTGCGCAAAGGCAGCAGCCACGTCATCGGCAATACCGAGGCCAACCAGATCTCAGCCCATGGCCATGATCGCGTCAGCGCCGGTGCCGGCAACGACACGATTGCCATCTACGGCCTCGAATGTCACGTGGACGGCGGTAGCGGCGTCGATCGCTATTACATCGCTCACACCAACGCACGCACGACAATCACCGAGGACAGCGCGCATTCGAGCGTGATCGAAATGGGCTGGCCGCACGCGGTGATTCAGCGCTGGCAGATCATCGGCACCTCGCTGGTGATCAATTCCTTGCGCGGAAAGGACGGCGACGACCCAGACCACGTGCTGACCCTGGAAAACGTCTATCGAATGGTCGACGGCCAGCGTCGGTTGCATAACGATCGATGGCTGTTCCGCACCCAGGATGGCTACGAACTGCTGGCTCAGCTCCCTCAGGAACCAGGTCCAGCGCTGAGTCAGGACATCGATGTCGCCGTGACCGTCATTGGTCAGCCCGCCCCTGCCCCGGCGATCGTCAATGGCGGTACGGTGACGATCGACAATCAGAGCCTGGGCCGACATTTTGTCACCCGTACTCAGCGCGAGGTCGAGTTCGTCATCGCACGCAGCGCCACCAGGCCGCGCAGCGTTTTTCTGGACTACGGCGACGACGAAATCATCGACGTCGAGCTCAGCTATGCCGTCCAGGTGCGCAAAGGCGTTTCGGGCAATACTCACCTGACCTACAAAGACTTCTGCCTGTCGCTGCGGTTGCCGGCAAAAGTGCTGGCATTCAAGGGCGTGATTCAACCGATCGCTGCCGCCACCGGGTACAGCGGGCGCAACAGCCTCAAAGTGACCACGCCGCAATTGGCGCAAGACATCGTTGTGGTCATGCGGGACGGAGTGTCCTATCGCCTGCAACTGCCGCACCTGGACTACGAAGAGGACGCCAACAACCCCGGCGCACGACAGGTCAGCACTCGAAGCTGGCTGAAACGGCGCAACGGCAACTACCCGTTCACCCGGCCCGCCATCAGTGAGAAGCCGCTGCTGACCGATCGACCCAGCAAAATCGTCATCGAATCCCGGGCGCATACCGGCATTTATCTGCTTGAGGGTCATAGCGCGACGTACGACATCTACCTGGCCAGCAACTGCATCGTGCGCCTGGCCACACCTGGGGCTGCGGCAAAAACGGCCAACGCCTCAAGCTGGAATCTGTACACCAGGACAATGGACGAAACCGTCACTCGCGACGAAATCCAATTGCAGGACAACCGCTTGCGCATCGCCAGCGTGACTGTCCAATTGCCGGATATCGGCGATGACACACCGGTGGAATCGGTCAGCGTGGCGACCACCGCCGGCAATCTCTATCAAGTCTCGCTGCTGTTCGAGATCTTGCAGCTGTACGTCATCAATGCCCAAGGCTACGCCGGCGTCGATGCGCTGTTGGCCGATATCGAGCAACACCGGCAGCGCAACGAGTTGGCAGTGCGGGTCTACGTGACTCACATTGGCTACCAGCCCGACACAGTGGGCACGCTGGTTTACAACTCGGTAAACCGCCACTGGAGCCTGCTGACTGACCGGCAGACACGCGTCAAACGCGAAGACCTGTTCATCCCCGTCAACATCAACTGACCGCGCGCTGCCGGTTTCAACAACGTGCCGGGATGGACCTGAGCTCCAGTCCGGCACTTGATCACCTCGGCCAATGACTGGCCGGGTTCACTACATGGAATGACCTTTATGCGCCAGAAACCCGGGACACTTCGCCCATTACCGACACCGGAAACGCCGGGCACCTCGACCTCCCGCCCGATCAGCCCTGATCGTCCCATCGATCTTGATGCACGCTTGCCTGGCCGCGTCAGGCCGGACGGCTCGTTCACATCGCCGGACATTCTCGCCCGCAGTCCTCACGGCAGTCACGCCAGCCCGGAACCCGTGATAACGGTGAGCCGGATCCTTGATGCGCAGAGGCCTACTCAGCGGTCTGCCATGTCGCCGCTGGAGCCTTACCTGCAAGACATTGACGGGACTTTACGCCCCGATGCAGACGGTCTGAAAGAATACAAGGGGCGCAAGTTCGCAGACATCGCCAACGACGACGGATCGGCCGCAGGGCAGACGGTGATGGTGGCGTACCACGATCTGATCAAAGCCTGGCGCGCCAGATTGCCCAGTGAACGGACGCCATCGGGACCGCCTCTTTATCGAGTCGCGGACACTGTTTTGTGGAGTTTGAACAAGCCCATCGAAGAGTACCCGCCCGACCGCTACACCCTGTATGAGTTGGCCAAGCCGCGTTACGCGCCGGTGCCGAACGAACAAGGCTATTACGCGGTACACGAATGGGAAAAAAATCCCCATAAAGAGGAAGTAAATACACGACTGAATGTCGGCTTCGCCTTCAAGGGCAAATACGGCCGCCTGATCAAGGCAGACCCGAACGAAGCACGCGCGGATGCCGCCTTGCCGTTGAAGCTGGCGAACTGGACCGATGGCGAACTATGGGATGTGTACAGCCTGCGCGGCGCGGAAATTCTTGCCTTTCGTACCGAGGCCGAGGCCAACGGGGCCCCGCCGGGCTGGGCAAGACGCAGAGATATCAAAAGTCACTACAAATTCCTTCTGGACTCCATGAAATGGTCCCACCCGCAAAAGACTCGCAGTGAATGCGCCGAGCTTTTACGCACCTACAATCTCAGCACCGCGCAACAAAAACGCTTGCGCCCGGACATGGAAAACGGCTTTCCCGCATGGGCCGAACAGCACAAAAGCCTGACCCGAAATGTGCAGGATGCCAAACGCTTCGAACAGATTGCCGAAGAGCTTGGACCCTTCAGTCTGAGACTGCGGCAAGAAGGTGAAAGCATCGAGGGTGACTTGCCGCCTGTCCAACAGCGTTACGAAGCAGACTTTTTGCAAAGCTATCTGGAACATGCCGGCTACATGCGCAACAAGCATGATTATCTTTACCGTACGGATATCCCGGCAATGTTCCGCGCCGATCTACGTACCCCCTTCGAGCTGGCGCGTGACGGGCGGCTGGTGAAGTTGCGGGGCAACCCTTCCGACTCGACAACCCGGCGAGCCTTCAGCACGACGTTCTCCTTGGCCAACGGCATTCAATACCTGGGTTTTGATTACTATTCCAACCCTCGGCACTACAACAGCCAGGCCAATCGCTATCCAGGGCACGTTTCCGACAGTGACTCATCCAGCGGATATCGACACAGTTCGGGTGAAGAGTCTGATACCTCATTTGAAATGGATAACTCGCGCGATTACCCGTTGCTGCGACGCAAACAGACACATGGTTTCCTGTATGTCATCGACACCCGCGGCATCGAAGTGGTCCCACGGGTCGAAAACCTTTACCTGAACAACAGGGATTTTGATGGCGACAGCCACGAAGGACGTATTTCCATGCCCACGCGAGGCATCAGTGCCGAGCGGATATGGCTGGTGCGCTCGGACCTGAGTCGGGCGGCAAGAGTCGAGGATATTTTCCGGAAGGCCGGAGGCGATGCCGCGGATATCGAGGAGGACACTTGGGCTGGGGGCGATCATAGCAATTCATACGATCAGTTGATCGATCGCGTAGCTGCCTCCAAGGGCCCCATAGTGAGGTTGCCCAAGGGCAGGAAAACATGTTCCAACGATATAGTCTGGCCCGTTGCTGAACATTATCGGCCGTGAGATCCAGACGCCATTCGATAACGAATGGCGTCTGTCCTTCAATTGCGGCGTTGCGCTATTTGAGCACGCTGATCACAAACCTTGCGGGTTTTGGATTGAAGGCGTTATGCCCTGTCCCGTTGGGGTTCGCGTCGAGGAATTTGCTCATGCCATCGCTTACCTGACGATACAGCGGCTTATCTTTCGGCTCGCTGTTCAATTCGATATAAGCCGGGCCGGATGCGATATTGCTCAAAGAAGCCTTGGCCACGCCGTAGGTACTGATTGAATAGAGTTGTGCCGGAGCGCTGGTGCTGACCAGCAAATTATGTGTCTTGTCTTCGATGAATAATCGCGCACCGTCAAACACGCCCGGATGTATCACTTGAATTGCGTAACAGTTACCTTCAGGAACAAACCTCAACAGCAACGGAGCATCGTCCTCATTGTCAGCCAGGGTGATAAGGGCGGATGTCCGCGAGTCGGCCAACCCCACTTCAGCATCGAGTTTTTCGCCTTGAGTTATGCGCTTGTGGCGCAGGGTCTGTTGCAGGCGTTGCTGATTAAGAACTACCGGAAGACCGTCCAGATAAAGATTGGCGCTGAAGCTTTCATTGTTTACTTTTGCCAAAGACATAGAACTACCCATTGGTAAACACTCTGCTGCCATGTTCAAGACAGCGACAGAAAAGTTGAAAAAGGAAAAGGATCAGATAGCGACTGTGGCTGTTGCCGACATTCGCAGAACATCGCCATCCGGAATGTTTTCGGTTTTTCGTTTCCGCCGGGCCATTACCATGCGATCCGCATAAATCGCTGCCGCCTCAATGACGTGGCCAGCGTTATGATCAGTACCGGCATGCTTCAAGATATACTTGCCAGCAATATCGTCCCAGAATGCCCGTTCATCTTCATATAAAGTCATGATTTATCCTTGTTATTTTCAAGTTGCTCGCATCCTGCGAGCAACTTGAAATTAAGACAAAGACAAAAGCGAAACAATACTGGCAGGCAGCGCGAGTTGATTCAAAGTGAAACTAGGCGAACAGTTCGCCCTGCAGTTCGTCGAGTAATGCCTGGATCGCATCCAGCCGTTGCTGTGGGTCGTCGAGTTGCAGCAGATCGATCTTGTCCTCTTCGGCAAAAGGCAACAGATAGGCAAGCTGATTGGCCAACGACTGTTGCCCGGCGGCTTCGGTGCCCATGTTCAACGCCTCGACCATCGGGTGTTCGGCCAGCGCCTTGAGCAGCGCGACCAGGTCGGCGTCCTCGTCCTGCAACGGTTGCTCGGGCTCATCGTCCAGCCATTCGACGTCAGCGACAATCAACTGATCGCGCTGCACTTCGGTGCGCAACACCGTGAAGCGCCGTCCGCCTTGCACGCGAATGCCGAGCAAGCCGTTGTCCTGTTGCTCGAAATCGGTGATCCGCGCCTCGCAACCGACCATTGCGAAACCTTCTGGTGCCACACCGACTTCGCTGCCCGCAAGGATGCACACCACACCGAAACCGACGCCCTGCTTCATGCAGCGGCCGATCATGTCGAGGTAGCGCGCCTCGAAGATCTGCAGATCGAGGTTGCAGCCGGGGAACAGCACCGTGTTCAGCGGGAAAAGCGGCAGACTCATAGACATATCCTTACACCACCATCGACACCGCCAACGGCAGGAACACCGCCGTGGCCACGCCCATCAGACTCATTGCCAGCGCGGCGAACGCGCCGCACTCGTCGTTTTCCTGCATCGCCACCGCCGTGCCGACCGCATGCGCGGTCATGCCCAGCGCCATGCCGCGCGCTTCGGGGCTGTGCACGCCGAGGCGGGTCAGCAGCGCCGGGCCGAAGATCGCGCCAATCACCCCGGTGATCAGCACGAACACCGCGGCCAGCGCCGCCACGCCGCCGATCTGCTCGGCGACCAGCATGGCGATCGGCGAGGTCACCGATTTCGGCGCCATGGTCATCAGGATCATGTGATCGGCACCGAACCACCAGCCCAGCGCCACACCCATGCCCGTTGCGACCACCCCGCCTATCACCAGCGTAGTAAAAATCGGCCAGAACAATTGGCGGATGCGCCGCAGATTCAAATACAGCGGCACCGCCAGCGCCACCGTGGCCGGCCCGAGCAGAATGCTGAGGATCTCGGTGCTCTTGCGGTACTCCGCGTAAGTCAGGCCGCAGCCGACCAGCACACCGATCACCAACAACATGGAGACCAGCACCGGTTGCAGAAAGATCCAGCGGGTTTTCTCGAACGCCGCCAGCACCAGTTGATAGGCGCCGAGGGTGATGCCGATGCCGAACAGCGGATGATGAATCACCGACGCCCACGCGCCTTGCCAGTCAAACAGCATCAGGACTCCTCCGCCGGCGGCGCGTGACGTTTGACCAGCCGCTGCATGAGCACGCCGGCAAAGGCCATCGACAGGATCAGCGAGATCACCAGCGCGCCGACAATCGCCCAGAAATCCGCAGCAATCGCCGTGGCATACACCATCACGCCCACCGCCGGCGGCACCAGCAGCAACGGCAGATAACGCAGCAGACTGCCCGCTGCCTGATTCAGCGGCTCGCCGACTTCACCGCGAATGATCAGGAACACCAGCAACAGCAGCAGCCCGATGATCGGCCCCGGCAATATCGGCAACAGCAAATGATTGAGCGCGGTGCCAAGCAATTGGAACAGCACCAGCAGGGTCAGGCCACGTAACAACATCCGACATCTCCGTCTTACATTTTCAGCCAGCAGGGGCTCGGCATTATAAGCATGCCGGCGCTATGGACCGGCATTCGCCAAAAGCATGGTCGGTTGACCTGAGCAAATCGCCATGATGATCTACAGTGGTTCGCAGGCCGGTCAAATCCGCCCCCTGAAAAACTATAAAACCGATGAACCCAAGGAGAGTCTCAATGCCCTATGTTCCCGTTGCAGAGCTCAAAGATTATGTCGGCAAGGAACTTGGACGTTCCGAATGGCTTACCATCGATCAGGAGCGCATCAACCTGTTCGCCGAAGCCACCGGTGATTTTCAGTTCATTCACGTCGATCCGGTCAAGGCTGCGCAAACGCCGTTTGGCAGCACGATTGCCCATGGTTTCCTGTCGCTGTCGCTGATGCCGAAACTGATGGAAGACATCCTCGTGCTGCCCGAAGGCGTGAAGATGGTCGTCAACTATGGCCTGGACAGCGTGCGTTTCATCCAGCCGGTCAAGGTCAACTCGAAAGTCCGACTGAAGGTCGACATGGTCGAAGTCACCGAGAAAAAACCCGGCCAGTGGTTGCTCAAGGCTACCGCGACATTGGAGATAGAAGGCTCGGACAAACCGGCCTACATCGCCGAGCCGCTGTCACTCTGCTTCGTCTGATCATCCCGGATGCGAAGCAGCGCACGCTGTTTCGCGTCACGTCTGTATATATGCGACGCATAGCTGCGGCATACTCGGTCGCCTAATTGCCCGGATCCCGCTATGCGCTCAATCGCTCGACTTGCACCCCTTGCCCTGACCCTGATGCTCACCGCTTGCGGCGACGGCGAATCGCTGTTGCCGCCGGATGCGCGCCTGCCCGATGGCGGTCGCTATCGCGGTGAACTGGTCGACGGCTTGCTGCAAGGTCAGGGCCGCGTCGACTACCCCAACGGCAGCTGGTACGCCGGGGAGTTCGACAAGGGTCAGTGGCACGGGCAGGGCGAATGGCATGGCAGCAACGGCGAGGTCTATCGCGGCCAGTTCCAGCAAGGGCTGTTCGATGGTCAGGGCAGCCTGAGCACCAATGCCAGCAGTTATACCGGTGGTTTCAAGCAGGGCCGGCGCGATGGCGAAGGCACGCTGAAAGAAAACGGCATGACCTATCGCGGCGAGTTCAAGGCTGACCAGTATTCCGGCCTCGGCCGCCTGGAAATGGACGACGGCAGCTCCTATCAAGGCCAGTTCGCCCACGGCAAACCCAACGGCGAAGGCCAGCGCGGCGATGCCAGCGGCAATTCGTTCAGCGGGCATTTCGTCAACGGTCAACTGGAAGGCAACGGCACCTACAACAGCGCCGGCGGCGATATCTACGTCGGCGGTTTCAAGAACAATCAACTGCACGGCAAGGGCCGCTACGAGAACGCCGACGGCGACGTCTGGCTCGGCCAGTTCAAGGAAGGCGCGCTGACCGGCAAGGGCGAATTGATCGGCGCGGATGGCAGCCATTACATCGGTGTGTTCAATGACTGGCGTTTTACCGGCCAGGGCCGTTTGAACCTGGCCGATGGCAGCTTCTACATCGGCGGCTTCGACAACGACAGCTATTCAGGACGCGGCACGCTGGTGCTGACCGATGGCAGCGTGCTCAGCGGCACCTGGATCAACGGCCAACGCGTGCGCGACGCCGACGGCAAATTGCTCCCCGACACCCTCGAACTCGGTTTGCTCGCCCAAGGCCGGTTGCTGGACGAGGCACTGGCGGCGATTCCCGCTTCGACTCCGGCAGTCGAGTTGTACACCCTGACCCTTGGCGGCGACGGCAAGCAAAGCGTGTTCCTGCGTGAATCAGACTACGTCGCCAACATGCTCAACACGCGCTTCGGCGCCTTCGGCCAGATTCGTCTGGTCAATCATCGCGATCATCTCGGCGACCGGCCGATGGCCACCCGGGAAAACCTGCGCCGCGCCGCGCAAGCCCTTGCCGAACGCAGCGGGCCGGAAGATCTGCTGTTCATTTATCTGACCAGCCACGGCACCGCCGAACATGAACTGGTGCTCGATCAGCCGCGCATGGAACTGGCCGACCTGCCCGCCGATGAGCTCGCCGCCGTGCTCGCGCCGCTGAAGCATCGCGACAAGGTCATCGTGATTTCTTCGTGCTATTCCGGCGGCTTCATCCCGGCGCTGAAAGACGAACGCACGCTGATCATGACTGCCTCGCGCGCCGATCGGGTGTCGTTCGGTTGCTCGGAAGAAGCCAACTTCACCTATTTCGGCGACGCGCTGTTCGCCCAGGCGCTGAACCAGACTGATGATCTGGAGCAGGCTTTCAAACTGGCCAAAGCCACCGTCGCCGAACGCGAGCTGGCCGACGGCTTCGAAGCCTCGGAGCCGCAGATCTGGGCGCCGAAAACCGTGCTGTCGCACTGGCAACTGCTGCGTAAACAGCAAGCGCGCAAAGCGTTGCAAAGCAGCGCATTGAACGACGCGGCGAAAAAAGGCAACTAAGCTGAACAGTATCAAGGGAGAGACACTATGTACTTGACGCCTCAGCACGTATTGCTTGCCGGAGCCACCGGACTGACCGGTGAACATCTGCTCGACCGTTTGCTCAACGAGCCAACGATTACCCGTGTCCTCGCCCCTTCACGCCGGCCGCTGGCCGAGCATCCGCATCTGGAAAACCCGGTCGGTGACCCGCAGGCGTTTCTGCCGCAGCTCAGTGGCCGGGTCGATATCGCCTACTGCTGCCTCGGTACCACGATCAAACAGGCCGGCTCCGAAGAAGCCTTTCGCGCAGTGGATCTGGACATGGTCGTGGCGTTCGCCAAGCGCGCCCGGGAGATGGGCGCACGGCACCTGATCGTGATCAGTGCGATTGGCGCCGATCCGAATTCCTCGGTGTTCTACAACCGGGTCAAGGGTGAAATGGAACAGGCGCTGCGCGCGCAGAACTGGCCGCAACTGACCATTTGCCGACCTTCGCTGCTGCTTGGCGAACGCACCGAACCGCGTCTGGTCGAGCAACTGGCCGGGCCGTTGTCAAAGCTGATTCCGGGCAAATACCACGGCATCGAAGCGTGCCAGTTGGCCCGAGCGATGTGGCGCCTGGCGCTGGAAGAACAGGATGGGGTGCGGGTGATTGAATCCGATGAGCTGCGCAAGCTCGGCAAATAATCCATCCGCCCATGATGATCGTTCCCACGCTCTGCGTGGGAATGCAGCCATGGACGCTCTGCGTCCTAAAAAGCGTGACGCGGAGCGTCACAGGATGCGTTACCACGCAGAGCGTGGGAACGATCAGTCGCTACAATCCACAGAGGGTGTGCGCCCCCCTACAATCCACCAGTCGCTTGAAAACCTACGCCAATCACGGTGAGCAACGACAACGGCAACAACAGCGTGTCGAGCAACGCGCTGGCAGGCAGGTCCACTCCCGGATAGCTCGGCGCTTCGGCACCGAACCGGTCCATCGCGCAGCAGCCGCCGTTCAACGCATACAAATCCAGCCGCGTCCCGGCATACACCACCGGTGCGCCGGGTTTGGCCGCATCCAGCGTGCGCACGGTGGCGCACCCGCCCAATTGCAGCGCCAGCACAAGCACCAGCAGCTTATTCATCGCTGCTCAGGTGATGCTCGCCCCAACGCGGCAGCATGTCCTGCGGGATGCCGAGCAGATTGAGGATCCGCGCCACAACGAAGTCGATCAGGTCATCGATGGTCTGCGGCTGGTGATAGAAGCCCGGCGAGGCCGGCAGAATTGTCACGCCCAGATTCGACAGCTTGAGCATATGCTCCAGATGAATGCTCGAGTACGGCGCCTCGCGCGGCACCAGAATCAACTGACGGCGCTCTTTCAGGGTGACGTCCGCCGCGCGTTCGATCAGGTTGTTGCAGGCGCCGGTGGCAATCGCCGACAGCGTGCCGGTCGAACACGGCACCACCACCATGGCTGCCGGCGCGCCGGAGCCGGAGGCTACCGGCGACATCCAGTCTTCCTTGCCATACACGCGAATCTGCCCGGCTGCGGCGCCGGTGTATTCAGTGAGAAACGCCTGCATCATCTGCGGTTTGTTCGGCAGCGACACGTCAGTCTCGGTGGCCATGACCAATTGCGCAGCCTTGGAGATCAGGAAGTGCACTTCGCGATCTTCGCGCACCAGGCAATCAAGCAGGCGCAAACCGTACTGCGCGCCAGAGGCGCCGGTCATCGCCAGGGTGATGCGTTCCGGGCCGCCGGCCTGAGAAAAAGTGTTCATTGCAGTGCCTCGGCGAGCTTACCGTGCAGGCCACCGAAGCCGCCGTTGCTCATGATCACCACGTGAGTACCGGGCTGCGCCTGGCTCTTCACGCGTTCGATGATGCCTTCCAGCGAATCGCTGACGACGGACGGCACGGTGCACAGGGCAGCGGTCGCGCCAAGGTCCCAGCCGAGGTTGGCCGGGGCATACCAGATCACCTGATCGGCATCGACCACGCTGTCCGGCAGACCGTCACGGTGCGCGCCGAGCTTCATCGAATTGGAGCGCGGCTCGATGATCGCAATCAGTGGTGCGTCGCCGATGCGTTTGCGCAGGCCGTCGAGGGTGGTAGCGATGGCGGTCGGGTGATGAGCAAAGTCGTCGTAAATGGTGATGCCGCGCACTTCGGCGACTTTCTCCATACGCCGTTTGACGTTCTTGAACGCGCTCAACCCAGCAATGCCCATCGACGGCACGACGCCAACGTGACGCGCTGCGGCCAGAGCGGCAAGGGCGTTGGCGACGTTGTGTTGACCGGTCAATTCCCACTCGACGGTGCCTTGCGACACGCCTTCGAACATCACTTCGAACGCCGAGCCGTCCTCGCTGAGCAGCTTGACCTGCCACTGACCGCCGGCGCCGGTGGTTTGCACCGGGGTCCAGCAGCCCATTTCAATCACCCGTTGCAAGGCAGGCTCGGTGGTCGGGTGGATGACCAGCCCTTCGCTCGGGATGGTGCGCACCAAGTGGTGGAACTGACGTTCGATCGCTGGCAGATCGGGGAAGATGTCGGCGTGATCGAATTCAAGGTTGTTAAGGATGGCTGTGCGTGGACGGTAGTGGACGAATTTCGAGCGCTTGTCGAAGAAGGCGCTGTCGTATTCGTCAGCCTCGATCACAAAAAACGGCGTGCCGCCCAGACGCGCCGACACCGAGAAATTCTGCGGCACGCCGCCGATGAGGAAACCCGGGCTCATGCCGGCATGCTCCAGCACCCAGGCGAGCATGCTGCTGGTGGTGGTCTTGCCGTGGGTACCGGCCACGGCCAGCACCCAGCGCCCTTGCAGCACATGGTCGGCCAGCCACTGCGGGCCGGAGACGTACGGCAGGCCTTTGTTCAGCACATATTCCACCGCCGGGTTGCCACGGGACATGGCATTACCGATCACCACCAGATCCGGCGCCGGATCGAGCTGTGCCGGGTCATAACCCTGCGTCAGCTGAATGCCCTGGGCCTCGAGCTGCGTGCTCATCGGCGGATAGACGTTGGCGTCGGAGCCCGTGACGTGATGGCCCAGCTCTTTGGCCAACACCGCCATCGAGCCCATGAAAGTCCCGCAGATACCCAGAATATGAATGTGCATAGTCGACCTCGTAAAACATGGCCGCAGGTTAGCGTAGGGAGGGGGAAATGGCACTCTTTAGCTGAGGAACGATCAGGTCGGTCAGGCAGAGCGGGCGATGCCGTGCTTGCGAAGCTTTCTGTACAGCGTATTGCGGCTGACGCCCAACTGTTCAGCGGTATGGGTCATATGCCAGCGCGTCTGTTCAAGCGCATTGAGCAATGCGACACGCTCGGCGTCGTCCAATGGCTGCGCGACAATCTGCGCCGCCACCACCGCCGGCCGCGCCTGCCGAATCATCACCGGCAAATCCTCAACGCCGACCCGGCCGCCATCACACAACGCCGCCAGCGTACGCAGGACATTGCGCAACTGCCGCACATTGCCCGGCCAGTTGAATGCCAACAACGCCTGCCGCGCCGGTTCGTCGATCAGAATCGTTTCGCCGCCGGCCTCCTCGGCCAGGAGAAAATCCAATAACTGCGATTTATCACTGCGCTCGCGCAACGCCGGCAACGCCACTTCCAGCCCGTTCAAGCGGTAATACAGATCCTCGCGAAAGCTGCCGTCCTCGACCCGCTCGAGCAAATTGCGGTGCGTCGCACTGATGATGCGCACGTCCACCGCTTGCGGCTCGCCGCCAATCGGCACCACTTGCCGATCTTCCAGCACACGCAGCAAGCGCGTCTGCAACGCCAAGGGCATGTCGCCGATTTCGTCGAGGAACAAAGTGCCGCCATCGGCCTGTTGCAGCTTGCCGCGCATGCCGTCCTTGCGCGCGCCGGTGAAGCTGCCGCCGCGATAGCCGAACAGTTCGCTCTCGATCAGGCTTTCCGGAATGGCCGCGCAATTGAGTGCGACGAAAGCATTGCCGCAGCGCTGGCTGGCCTGGTGCACAGCTTTGGCGAACGCTTCCTTGCCCGAGCCGGTTTCGCCGTTGATCAACAGCGGCACGTCGCGCTCGAACACGCGCAGGGCTTTGCGAAATTCCGCCTGCAACGCTTCATCGCCGAGGCAGATGCCGGACAGGCGTGGCGCTGGAGTAGCGATTGGCGCTGGAACAATGGCTGTCGGCTTGCGCGATTCGCCGCGCAACACGGCAAACAGATGCCGGCCATCACGGGTGCGCAGCGGCCAACTGGCGCTGGCGTTGGCACTCGCGCGACCAAGCAGGTCATCCAGCGAACAATCGAAAAACGCTTCCACCGGTTTACCGAGCAAACCACCGCGAATATGCCCGAGCAGGTTCAGGGCGCTCTGGTTGACTGCGCTGATCCGCCCTTCGCCGTCAAACGCCAGCAGCCCTTCACTGAACAGGCCGACGGACTCGGCCTGCAGATGGAAACGCAGCAACCACTGATTGTCGAAACAGCGCAGGAAGTAGCAGCTCTCGATCATCTTCGCCGACAGATTGACCAGCGCCATGGTGTGGAACTGGCTCTGCCGCGAGACGTCCGGCCGCGCCGAAGACACATCAAGTACCGCCAGCAATTCACCGTGCGGATCGAACACCGGGCTCGCCGAACAGGTCAGCCCGGTGTGGCGGCCGCGAAAGTGTTCGTCCTGGTGAATGGTCAGCGCCTGACGCTCGACCAGGCAGGTACCGATGCCGTTGGTGCCTTCGCAGGCTTCGCTCCAGTCGGCGCCGAGCCAGAGACCGGCGCGCTCGAAAATCTTCCGTTCGGCCGGCGCGGTCACGCAATTGAGGATCACACCGCGCGCGTCAGTCAGCAGCACCGCATGGCCGACGCCGGAGAGTTGCTGATGCAGGCTGCTCATCTCGGTGCCGGCAATTTGCAGCACTTGCTGCAGACGTTCGCGACTTTCCAGTACTCGGCCATGCTCGAGCACGGTCGGCGCCATGGTCACGGAAGGATCGAGGTGATAGTCCTCAAGGCAACGCAGCCACGAACGGGCGATCGACGGATCGGCGCCGGGGCCGTGCAGGTGCGGTTTGCCCTGGGTGACGGTGAGAACCTGACGGGCATGGCGACTCAAATGGTTGTCGTGCATTTCTTATTGTTCTCCCCGGGGCGCGATGGCCCAAAGCATGAGGTGACGCCCAGCATCCTCCAGCGGCTCCGGCAATGCAATGCTGGCAAGACCGCCCGGTCACGGACTGTGCCGCAAGCGGTACAAACTGTCACCCGTGCTGTACCGAAACCGTCACAGCACCACTCCATTCGTCCGAGACAAACCGGCCAAGCCCTTGATTTGCCTGACCTGCACGGCAGTGGCCCGAGCCTTGCTCTACGCTTATAGCAAGCGCACTTGCGCGTTTCTCTAATAAGTACAAAGCCAAGGAGAACATCATCATGCGTTACGCCCACCCCGGTACTGACGGCGCCAAAGTCTCGTTCAAGAGCAAGTACGGCAACTACATCGGCGGCGAGTTCGTCGCGCCGGTCAAAGGTCAGTACTTCACCAATACCTCGCCAGTCAATGGCCAGCCAATTGCCGAATTCCCCCGCTCCACCGCCGAAGACATCGACAAGGCGCTGGATGCTGCCCACGCCGCCGCCGATGCGTGGGGCGCCACTTCGGTGCAGGCGCGCTCACTGATCCTGCTGAAAATCGCCGACCGCATCGAAGAAAACCTCGAACTGCTGGCGATCACCGAAACCTGGGACAACGGCAAAGCCATCCGTGAAACCCTCAACGCCGACATCCCGCTCGCCGCTGACCATTTCCGTTATTTCGCCGGTTGCCTGCGCGCTCAGGAAGGCAGCGCTGCGGAAATCGACGGCAACACCGTGGCCTACCACATTCATGAACCGCTGGGCGTGGTCGGCCAGATCATTCCGTGGAACTTCCCGCTGCTGATGGCCGCGTGGAAACTCGCGCCAGCGCTGGCCGCCGGTAACTGCGTGGTGCTCAAGCCTGCCGAGCAAACCCCGCTGGGCATCTGCGTGCTGATGGAACTGATCGGCGACCTGCTGCCACCGGGGGTGCTCAACGTCGTGCAGGGCTTCGGCAAAGAAGCCGGCGAAGCCTTGGCGACCAGCAAGCGCATCGCCAAGATCGCCTTCACCGGCTCGACCCCGGTCGGCTCGCACATCATGAAATGCGCGGCGGAAAACATCATCCCATCCACCGTGGAACTGGGCGGCAAGTCGCCGAACATCTTCTTCGAAGACATCATGCAGGCTGAGCCGAGCTTCATCGAGAAAGCCGCTGAAGGTCTGGTACTGGCGTTCTTCAACCAGGGCGAAGTGTGCACCTGCCCATCGCGCGCACTGGTACAGGAGTCGATCTACGACGAATTCATGCAGGCCGTGATGAAGAAAGTCAGCCAGATCAAACGCGGCGACCCGCTGGACACCGACACCATGGTCGGCGCTCAGGCGTCGGAGCAGCAATTCGACAAGATCCTCTCGTACCTGGAAATCGCCAAGGGCGAAGGCGCGGAACTGTTGACCGGCGGCAAGGTGGAAAAACTCGAGGGCAGCCTGGCCACCGGTTATTACATCCAGCCGACCCTGCTCAAGGGCACCAACAAGATGCGCGTGTTCCAGGAAGAAATCTTCGGCCCGGTGGTGAGCATCACCACCTTCAAGGACGAAGCCGAAGCCCTGGCGATTGCCAACGACACCGAGTTCGGCCTCGGCGCCGGCCTGTGGACCCGCGACATCAACCGCGCCTACCGCATGGGCCGGGCGATCAAGGCCGGTCGCGTATGGACCAACTGCTACCACCTCTATCCGGCGCATGCCGCGTTCGGCGGTTACAAGAAGTCCGGCGTCGGGCGTGAAACCCACAAAATGATGCTCGACCATTATCAGCAGACCAAGAACCTGCTGGTGAGCTACGACATCAATCCGCTGGGATTCTTCTGATCCTGCAATGCTGATCGTTCCCACGCGCAGCAAAGGAATGCCTCAACGGACGCTCCGCGTTCGGTTTCGAAAGGACGCGGAGCGTCCCGGGCTGCATTCCCACGCAGAGCGTGGGAACGATCAGGTTCCTGGCTGTAGCCGGGCCAATAAAACAATAAAAATGGTGAACCCTATGCCAAGCGAATCCCCGGCCGGCGCTCCGGCGACCGGCTCCTCCGTCGACTTCGAAAAAGTCGGCACCGATTATTTCCAACAACGCGAACTGAAAAAAGGCGCCGCCGGCTGGGTCCTGCTGGTCGGCCTCGGCGTCGCTTATGTGATTTCCGGAGATTACGCCGGCTGGAACTTCGGCCTCGCCCAAGGTGGCTGGGGCGGCATGTTTCTCGCCACGCTGCTGATGGCGACCATGTACCTGTGCATGTGCTTTTCCCTGGCCGAACTGTCGTCGATGATTCCCACCGCTGGCGGCGGCTACGGTTTCGCCCGCAGTGCTTTCGGACCGTGGGGCGGTTTTCTCACCGGCACCGCGATCCTCATCGAGTACGCCATCGCCCCCGCTGCCATCGCGGTGTTCATCGGCGCCTACTGCGAGTCGCTGTTCGGTATTGGCGGCTGGATGATCTATCTGGCGTTCTACATCATCTTCATCGCCATCCATATTTTCGGGGTCGGCGAAGCGCTCAAGCTGATGTTCATCATCACCGCGGTCGCCGCGCTGGCGCTGGGGGTGTTTCTGGTGGCGATGGTGCCGCACTTCGACGTTGCCAACCTGCTCGACATCCCGGTGACCACTGCGGTCGGCGCCAGTCCGTTTCTGCCGTTCGGCTACGTCGGCGTGTGGGCGGCGATTCCCTATGCGATCTGGTTTTTCCTTGCCGTTGAAGGCGTGCCATTGGCCGCAGAAGAAACCAAAAACCCCAAGCGCGATCTGCCGCGTGGCCTGATCGGGGCAATGCTGGTGCTGCTGATGTTCGCCCTGCTGATTCTGATCGTCGGCCCCGGCGGCGCTGGTGCGAATTCGCTGCTGACGTCGGGTAACCCGTTGGTCGAAGCACTGAGCAAGGCCTACGGTGGCTCGACGTGGATGGGCAGCTTCGTCAATCTCGTCGGCCTGGCGGGGCTGATCGCCAGTTTCTTCTCGATCATCTACGCCTACTCGCGGCAGATCTTCGCGCTGTCGCGGGCCGGTTATCTGCCGCGCAAACTGTCGCAGACCAACAAAAGCAAGGCGCCGGTGCTGGCCCTGGTGATTCCCGGCATCATCGGCTTTGGTCTGTCGCTGACCGGTCAGGGCGACTTGCTGATTCTGGTCGCGGTATTCGGCGCAACCATTTCCTACGTGCTGATGATGGCCGCGCACATCACCCTGCGTATCCGGCGCCCCAAAATGGACCGGCCGTACCGCACGCCGGGTGGCATTTTCACCTCGGGTGTGGCGCTGGTATTGGCGTGCATCGCCGTGGTGGCGGGCTTCCTCGTCGATCCACGGGTGGTGATCGGCGCGGCGATCATCTATGGAGTGTTAATTGCTTACTTTGCTTTCTACAGTCGGCATCACTTGGTAGCGGGCACGCCGGAAGAAGAATTCGCGGCGATTCAAAAAGCTGAACAAGCCTTGCACTGATTGTCGAAAACCACGGCGCAGACGCATTCTGCGCCGTCACGGAGAACGCTGAATGGCCAGTTTTGCTCACACGGTCGGCGCGCAGACTTACCGCTTCGACAGCCTCAAAGACGTCATGGCCAAGGCCAGCCCCGCCCGCTCGGGGGATTTTCTCGCCGAGATCGCCGCGCTCAACGACGGCGAACGGGTGGCCGCGCAAATGGCCCTGGCGGACATCCCGCTCGCCCACTTCCTGCAAGAAGCGCTGATTCCCTACGAAGCCGATGAAGTCACTCGACTGATCATCGACACCCACGACAAACAAGCCTTCGCCGTGGTCAGCCACCTCACCGTTGGCGGCTTTCGCGACTGGCTGCTCAGTGATGCGGCGGACGAAACCAGCCTGCGCGCCCTCGCCCCCGGCCTGACCCCGGAAATGGTCGCTGCCGTATCGAAGATCATGCGCGTGCAGGATCTGGTGCTGGTCGCGCAGAAAATCCGCGTGGTCACCCAATTTCGCGGCACCCTCGGTTTACGCGGGCGCCTGTCGACCCGCCTGCAACCCAACCACCCGACCGACGAGCCGTCCGGCATCGCCGCGAGCATTCTCGACGGCCTGCTCTACGGCAACGGTGACGCAATGATCGGGGTCAACCCGGCCACCGACAGCATCGCTTCGATCTGCGCAATGCTGGAAATGCTCGACGCGATCATCCAGCGCTACGACATCCCGACCCAGGCCTGCGTGCTGACCCACGTCACCACTTCGATCGAGGCGATCAACCGTGGCGTGCCGCTGGATCTGGTGTTCCAGTCGATTGCCGGCACTGAGGCGGCCAACGCCAGTTTCGGTATCAACCTCAATGTATTGCAGGAAGGCTACGACGCCGGGCTCAGCCTCAAGCGCGGCACCCTCGGGCAGAACCTGATGTATTTCGAAACCGGTCAGGGCAGCGCGCTGTCGGCCAACGCCCACCACGGCATCGATCAACAGACTTGCGAGACAAGGGCCTACGCCGTGGCGCGACATTTCAAGCCGTTCCTGGTGAACACCGTCGTAGGATTTATCGGCCCGGAATACCTCTACAACGGCAAGCAGATCATCCGCGCCGGCCTCGAAGACCACTTCTGCGGCAAGCTGCTCGGTGTGCCGATGGGCTGCGACATCTGCTACACCAACCACGCCGAAGCCGATCAGGACGACATGGACACCCTGCTGACGTTGCTCGGCGTCGCCGGGATCAACTTCATCATGGGCATCCCCGGCTCCGACGACATCATGCTCAATTACCAGACCACTTCGTTTCACGACGCCTTGTACGCCCGCCAGACCCTGGGCCTGAAACCGGCGCCAGAGTTCGAGCAATGGCTGGCCAACATGGGCATCTTCACCCAGGCGGACGGTAAGGTTCGCTTCGGCAACAACCTGCCGCCGGCCTTCCGCCAGGCCTTGGCGCACTTGGGATGAGTCTTATGGAAAAACCTCCGGTCGATCCGCAAAACCCGTGGCTGGAACTGCGCCGCCTGACTCCGGCACGCATTGCCCTGGGCCGCACCGGCACCAGTCTGCCGACGCGGGCGCAGCTGGATTTTCAGTTTGCCCACGCCCAGGCCCGCGATGCCGTGCACCTGGCCTTCGATCACAGCGAAATCAGCGCACAACTGAGCGAGCGCGGGCGGGAAACCCTGGCGCTGCAAAGCGCCGCGCCGGACCGACACACCTACCTGCAACGCCCGGATCTGGGGCGCAAGCTCAGCGATGAATCGGCGCAGACCTTGCGCGATTACGCCAGCGCCCACCCGGGCGGGGTCGATCTGGTGCTTGTCGTCGCTGATGGCCTGTCGGCGCTGGCGGTGCATCGGCACACGCTGCCATTCCTGACGCGCCTGGAAGAACAGATGAGCGGCGACGGCTGGTCCGTGGCGCCGGTGGTGCTGGTGGAACAGGGCCGCGTCGCTATCGGTGACGAGATCGGCCAGCTGCTCGGGGCGAAAATGGTGGTAATGCTGATCGGCGAGCGCCCGGGCCTGAGTTCGCCGGACAGCCTCGGGCTGTATTTCACCTACGCGCCGAAGGTCGGCCTGACCGACGCGTATCGCAATTGCATTTCCAATGTTCGGCTTGAAGGTTTGAGCTACGGCATGGCGGCGCATCGCTTGCTGTATCTGATGCGCGAGGCCTGTCGGCGCCAGCTGTCGGGGGTCAACCTGAAGGATGAAGCTCAGCTGCACACATTGGAGACGGACGACGCTGTCGACATGAAAGGCAACTTTCTGCTCGATCCACCGCCAGCCTGAACCGTTTCCGCATTGCCTTTCTGCGCTGCTTTCAGGCAGGATCGACGCACGGCCGCCCGGGTTTCCCATCGCCGTCAGAGCAGTTGAAGACAGCCACTTGAAGACGAGACCTATCATGCGGATTATTCAAGCGACCCTCGAACATCTGGATTTGCTGACTCCTTTGTTCGTCAAATATCGCGAGTTCTACGGCTCCCTGCCTTACCCGGATTCCTCCCGCGCGTTCCTCGAAAAACGCCTGCGCCGCAAAGAGTCGGTGATCTATCTGGCCCTGGCCGACGATGACGACAAGAAACTCATGGGTTTCTGCCAGCTCTATCCGAGCTTCTCGTCGCTGTCGCTCAAACGCGTGTGGATTCTCAACGACATCTACGTTGCCGAAGACGCGCGCCGGCAACTGGTCGCCGACAACCTGATCCGCACTGCGAAGAAAATGGCCAAGGAAACCCAGGCCGTGCGCATGCGCGTATCGACCAGCGCAAACAACGAAGTGGCGCAGAAAACCTACGAATCGATCGGTTTCAAGGAAGACACCGAGTTCAAGAACTACGTACTGCCGATCAGCGACGAGCTCTGACTCCAACGGCTTCGGTGATGAGGGAGTTCGCTCCCTCGCCACGGCCGCCCCTTCCCTGACAATTGCTCACTTCGCGACACTCCCCGCTACAAAACCGGCGCGCTTTTCAGCGGTCAGACCGTATAATCCCGATCTTTCCGGCTTGTAAGAAAAACTACACCCCGCTGTAGGCTTACACGAAGTCATCCGCACAGGCCTGCCGAGTCGGGCCGTCATACAGGTGCCCCCATGGATTTCAACCCGCTCGACCTTATCCTGCATCTCGATGTGTATCTCGATTTGCTGGTGAACAACTATGGGCCATGGATCTACGCCATCCTGTTTCTGGTGATCTTCTGTGAAACCGGGCTGGTGGTGATGCCGTTCCTGCCGGGCGACTCGCTGCTGTTCATCGCTGGCGCAGTGGCAGCCGGCGGTGGCATGGATCCGGTGCTGCTCGGCGGCCTGCTGATGCTGGCGGCGATCATGGGCGACAGTACCAACTACGTGATCGGACGCACGGCCGGGGAGAAGCTGTTCAGCAACCCGAACTCGAAAATCTTCCGTCGCGACTACCTGCAAAAAACCCACGACTTCTACGACAAGCACGGCGGCAAGACCGTGACCATGGCGCGTTTCCTGCCGATCATCCGCACCTTCGCGCCGTTCGTCGCGGGCGTGGCGCGGATGCCGTACCCGCGTTTCTTCGGCTTCAGCGTGCTCGGCACCATCCTCTGGGTCGGCGGTCTCGTCACTCTGGGTTACTTCTTCGGCAACGTGCCGTTCATCAAGAAAAACCTCTCGCTGCTGGTGGTGGCAATCATCCTGCTGTCGCTGGTACCGATGATCATCGGCGTGGTGCGCAGCCGGTTCGGCGGCACCAAAGTGCAATCGCACTGAACCGATGTGGTCACTGAGCGCTTGGCGACGCCGGCGCCTCCTGACCAGGCACCCGATTGCCGACGACCTGTGGCAACGGGTGCGCCATCAACTCTCCTTCCTCGATGGCATCAGCGCTGCTGAAGACCAGTGGTTGCGCGAGGCCTGCGTGCTGTTTCTCGACGACAAACACCTGACCGCCCTGCCCGGTGTCGAACTGCATCAGGAACAACGCCTGCTGCTCGCCGCCCAAGCACAGTTGCCGCTGCTGCATCTCGGTGATCTGAACTGGTACCAGGGTTTCCACGAGATCGTGCTGTACCCGGATGACTTCCTCAGCCCGCAACGTCATCGCGATGCCAGCGGCGTCGAGCATGAGTGGGACGGCGAACACAGCGGTGAAGCCTGGCAGCAGGGGCCGGTGATTCTCGCCTGGCCCGGCGTACAGGCCAGCGGTGGCTGGGAAGGCTACAACCTGGTGATCCACGAACTGGCGCACAAGCTCGATATGCTCAACGGCGACGCCAACGGCCTGCCGCCACTGCACACCGACATGCGCGTCAGCGACTGGGCTGAAGTGATGCAGGCCGCCTACGACGACCTCAACCGCCAGCTCGACCACGATCCAGACGCCGAAACCGCCATTGATCCCTACGCCGCCGAGAACCCGGCGGAGTTCTTCGCCGTCACCAGCGAATACTTCTTCAGCGCCCCAGATCTGCTCCACGAGGCTTATCCACAGGTCTACTTGC
This sequence comes from Pseudomonas sp. Sample_23, assembly GCF_004307595.1. Lineage (NCBI taxonomy): Bacteria > Pseudomonadati > Pseudomonadota > Gammaproteobacteria > Pseudomonadales > Pseudomonadaceae > Pseudomonas > Pseudomonas sp. Sample_23. Next base: position 39,816 of record NZ_RCNX01000066.1, on the reverse strand, counting down.
AACTGCAGCTTTTCTACCGGCAGGATCCGTTGGGCAGACTGCGGCAACTTCAGGCCACAGACCCGGTCTATCAGGCGCACGAGTAAGCTCTGCACGACTTCTGGTACGTGGCGTCGGCGTAGGAATGTGCCTATAATCGCCGCCACTTTTTGGTCAATCCGGCCAAGTGTTTTTGGTCAACTACGGGGGCACCGCCCAATGAGCTACAGCAAGATTCCGGCTGGCAAAGACCTGCCGAACGACATCTACGTCGCGATCGAGATCCCGGCCAACCACGCGCCGATCAAATACGAAATCGACAAAGACAGCGATTGCCTGTTCGTTGACCGTTTCATGGCCACCCCAATGTTCTACCCGGCCAACTACGGTTACATCCCGAACACCCTGGCTGACGACGGTGATCCCCTCGACGTGCTGGTCGTGACCCCTTACCCGGTAGCGCCAGGCTCGGTAATCCGCGCGCGTCCAGTCGGCATCCTGAACATGACCGACGACGGCGGCGGCGATGCCAAAGTCATCGCCGTGCCACACGACAAGCTGTCGCAGCTGTACGTCGACGTGAAGGAATACACCGATCTGCCACCCCTGCTGATCCAGCAGATCGAGCACTTCTTCGCGAACTACAAGGATCTCGAGAAGGGCAAGTGGGTCAAGATCGAAGGCTGGGCCGGTGCAGACGCCGCCCGCGAAGCGATCACCAAGTCGGTTGCCGCCTACAAGGGCTAAGCCATTGCGCTTTGCGTGACGCTTGAAAAAAACCCCGGATTTCCGGGGTTTTTTGTTATTGGCGTCTGCATAATCGACTCGGTTGTTCAGGTCGATGTAACTCGAAATACACCTTGGTCGGCCCCCTCTCCCTCCGGGAGAGGGTTGGGGTGAGGGGCTCTTGAAAAAAGCCCGACTAAACAAACCGTTTAAATTCCTACATGCAGTTTTAATCTGTTTAATTTCCCACAAGTACGTCTTACATCCCGTCGCAAAATACAGGCTTTTTTTGAACGCCCGGTTTATTCAAACCGCTCTAGTCCGGCCGTAGACTCCGTGTTTATGAGAAAGAACACTAGCGGTCCACGATTCAAGGCACTCCTGGAAGCAGCGAACATCAGCACCACGGATTTCGCAAGGTTCTGGGGCACGGAAGCCCAAAACGTTCATAACTGGTACACCCGGGGCGTCCCGGCGTATCGCATGGAAGAAGTCTCACGCCTGTTGTCGGTCAATAGTGAATGGCTGAAAACCGGGGAAGGCGTCAAGGAGGTCGCGCGCCTGCACCCACCCGCCAGCAACGGCGACACGTTCGATGCCCAGTCCATCTACGGCGTCTACACCGTCATCAACCCCAGCGACATTGACTTGGCATTTTTCAAGGAAACCCCGATCGCCAACGGCGACGGCAAAACCCACGTCATCCTCGACCCCGACCAATCCCTGCGCCTGCCCCGCGCCCACCTCGATCAACTCGACATCCAGCACGCCAACGCCATCTGCGCGCACATGATCGGCAACAGCATGGCCGATCGCATCGAAGACGGCTCCATCGTCGCCATCGACCGCGGTCTGACCCAGGTCGTCGACGGCGAAATCTACGCCGTAGAGCACGACGGCATGCTGCGCATCAAATACCTGCACCGCATGCCCGGCAATGGCTTGCGCATGCGCAGCCACAACAGCGCCGAATACCCCGACGAGGTCTTCCGGCCGGCGCAGATCGAAGAGCAGCGGATTCACATTCTTGGCTGGGTGTTCTGGTGGTCGACACTGGGCAAGCGCCGGCCGGTGGTGCCGTTTCTATGACAGTTCATTCGAACCTGTGGGAGCGGGCTTGCCCGCGAATAGGCCCTGACAACCGGTACAAATCCCGAGTTTGTAGCGCTTCAGTCGCTCTAAACCGCACTCGAGGCTGGGAATCCAGAGCAAAACTCAGTATCCTGCGCCCCACATTCGCGCATCGACCCGCCCAGCGGCTCGGATGACGCCCGACGCGGCAGACCAACGTCTGACCAAGTCCCACAGCCGGACGCAGATCCGGATGTACGTTTTGAAGGCTGGCGCGGTTTACCAAAAATAAACCAAGCCAGTCCCCGAGAAGCCGGCCACAAGCCGGCTTTTTAATGCCTGCAACAAACCATATCCATTGCTGAAATTGCATTCCAGCTTGTATAGCGCCCAATGCACTGGTTACCGTCCCGCCAAATATCGCAGGAAACACCAAATGCCCAAAACCTCATTCCCCATTGAGGACGCGCTGAAGCGCGCCGCCGAACGAGGCGAGCCGCCTGCCGAAGATAAGTTGGCCAGTGAAGAGGATGACGAACTTGCCGCCATCGTTCACGAGCGCCTCGCCGCTCCTCAGCGAATGCAGGTCAGTCTGGCTGATCTGTAAGCTGTTCGAGCGCCCAGCTACAGTTGCTGAATTTGTCCAACAACATGTTGGACAAATGCCCCTCACGGATAACTGAACGACTTCACCAACGTCAGCTCCCCCGCCGTCCGCATCGGCACTACAAACGTCTCCATCTTCTCGCTCGGCGTCCCTTCTTCAGTAATCACCGTCACCTGCGCCGTGGTCAGCGCCTGCACCGCTTCATCCCCACCTTCGTCATCTCCGCGATACCCGCCGCCGTAATAATTCACATAGACAAGATACTGCCCCTTGATCGGCGCGGGCATGGCGGCGATTTCCGGGCCGTAGCCGGTGGTGACGTCGACGTCGAGGGCGGCGCCGTTGGGTGCGACGCGGTTGCCGTACCAGATGTGGGCGCCATCGGGGGTGATCAGGTGCAGGTCGAGGTCGGTGCCGTCGCTGTCCCAGGCCAGCAGCACGCGCAATTTGGCCGGGGTGGCGCCGCCGCGGGCGTTGAGGAATTGCGTGCGGTGGCGTTGCTGGCCGTCGGCGCTGCGCACTTCGACGCTGTTGCTGCCGTTGGGGAAGGAGAACGGGCGATCGAAGCCGCCGGCGGGGTCGATTTTCAGCGGCATGCTGACGCCGTTGACGATCAGGCGGCCGGGTTCGTTGTTCTTCGGCACGGCTTTGATCTGGCCGCTGATTCTGGCGGTATTGGCCTGGCCAAGCGGTGTGTTGACCGACGAGGCCGGGTAGTTGACGGTCTGGCGAAAGCTCTCGCCCTCGCCTTGCGGAGCGCCGCTGCGCCAGCCGCCCACCGGGGTGTCGAGTTTGACGCCATCGGCGGCGAACGCTTGCGGCAGTACGTTGAGGGCACAGAGCAGCAGCAAGACCTGTGGATAACGGAGTGTCATGGTCTATTCCAGCAAAAGGTGACGGGCGAGCCCTTCGATGTAGGTTTCATCCTGGCCGTTGGGGTGTGCTTCGAAGGCCAGGTGCAGATATTCGTGGGTCAGATCGAGGCGATCCTGCAGGGTCAGTACGCCGCGCACGTAAATGCGCTGGCGTTCGCGGTCGACGAAGGGTCGGCCGAAGGCGAGTTTGCATACGGCGAAAGTGCTGACTTCGTTGTAGCCGGTTTCGCTTTCAAGCCTCGGACGCCAGCCGCGTCGCTGCTTTTGCAGCCAGTCTTGCGCGGCGGGCAATGCTTCGCAGGAAGCGACCGGGTTGTCCCAACGGCTGAGGCTGGCGCGTGGATAGGCGTGCAGCAGAATCGCGTCGAAACGTTGGCCGGCGTTCGCTTGCTCGACGGCTTGCTGCCAGGCGAGTTTGTCCGGGCCGGGCTGGTCGGAGTGATAGGTGACGGTGCTGCCGGCCAGTACCAGGTCCGCCGTCCACGCCGCGATGTTGCGTGACTCGGCCGAGGCTGGACGCGGGGCGACGCGCTGGCGATTGCTGCTGTCGTCGATGCTCAGGCAGTCGCCGTTGCGCGTGGCGTTTTGCAGCAGATAAGTGCGGATCGCTACGGCCAGCGCCTTGGCGGCTTCGGCGGGTTGCGGTTTGGCTTCGCGTTCGAGAACGCGAGCGACATATTCTTCGCGATCAAGTCTTGCGACGAGTTTGTCGTTGAGCAGAAACAGTTCGCCATCGCTGTGGATGTCCAGCGCATTGCCGTTGGCGAATTCGACGCGGTAGTCGCCGCGCAATGGCCCGGACGTGGCGACACGGTCCCCGACCAGAACCTTCGAAACCGGATATTTCGAAAACAGCCCGACTTCCACACAACGCCCCGTGTCCGCTGGCCACGCCGTCGGCAACACGCTGGCCAGCGCCTGACCGTAGTGACGCAGAACCATTTGACTGGTACCGCGCCCACCCGCCCAGATCGGTGCGCCGTCGGCGCTCCAGCCGGCGAATCCACCTTGCCGCGATTGTGCATCCTGGTCGCCGAGCCAGCTCCAGGTCTTCACCCGCAGGCGTCCGCCCAACTCGCCGACAACATTGCCGTCCGCCGCGTTCAGCACGACATCGAGCAGCACGCGGCGCATCTGTTCCTGCGCTGGCAGCAACGCCAGAACGCTCAATAACTCGGCAACCGAAACCCTTGTTGCCGGTTGCACGGCTGGCAAATCCAGCAACCACGACGGCGCTTGCCGCGCCTGCCAATACGCTCGCCAATCCGTCGCTGCAATGCCCAACCGCGCCGGTTCGAAATACAGACCGCAGGATTTCACCAGCGCCTGATCCCGCTCTATCCTGCCGCCCGCCGAGCAGCAATAAACTTCTTCTTTGGACTGCCCGCGACATTCATACGCCGGTTCCTGTGCACCGGTATCCACCAGCCACGCGTAGACGAACAACTTCCACAGACTGCCCAGCGGCGCATCCAGCGACGCTGGCAACGGTTCGCGCTTGGTCAGTTGCGTCTGACTCAACGACAACAAGTCGCCCTGATAGGCCACGCGCAACGGCTCGTCCTGCGCTGTCGCCAGCGCAGGCATCACACCCATCAGCAGCCACAACAGCGGCCGGCGCATGTCAGTTGACCGTGACCTGACCGAGGGCGGCTTTCGCCTCCTGGGCCTGATGCTGCGGTGCATACACTTGCTTGAAGCGTACCGGCGGCAGGTTGAACTGGCCCTTCTGCGAGAAGCGCACCAGATGACGCAGGCGCAACTCACCACTCAGCGCGTCGACCGGCACCGCGTATGCCAGTTGTCCCGGTTCGAAACGCGCCTTCTCCAGCGCGGTCGGTTCGGTGCCGTCCTTGCCCTGCAACTTGATGCCCCACGTCGTGCGCTCGACATCCGCGCCCGGTGGCAGCGGCACTTCAAGCATGCCGTAGCGCAGCGGTTTCGCTGCCTTGCTGGTGAGGATCACCTCGTCCAGGTACAGGCTGTCGCTGGACAACGGTTTAGTGCCGACCGGCTCGAGTTTGTAGGTGAACGCTTCGTCGCCCGGCACCAGCCGCGACAGGCGCCGGGTGATGGTCACGGCCATCGGATCGCCCTGCGGCTGTTGAGTCTGGAAGCTCAGCGCCGCACGCAGCGGCCGCTCTTGCGTGCCGGACACGCTCAGCACGCTCGGCAGCGGCGTCGCACCTTGCCATGTCCAGTACATCTCGCCGCTGGCGCCGTAGTTTTTCTTCCAGCCCTCACCCGGCATCAGCGCGATGGTCGGCGAAGCCTGAGCGATGCTGCGTTGCAGCCAGGTCAGCGCCAGTGCACGTTCCAGCGTCGATTGCTGCGGCAACAGGCGTTGCAACAACGCCGTCGCACGGGCCTGATCAAACGGTTGCAGCGACAGGTTCAGTGCTTCGACGAAGGGCTGCGAGCTGACCGCCAGACGTTGTTGCGCTGCGCCCAGTTGACGATTGAATGCCTCCGGCAAAGCAACTTTCACCTGCGAGGCCAACGATGCAGTGAGTACCCGTGCCGTCGCCAGACCAAGTGCCGAATCCGGGTCGTTCATCACCAGACTGTCCTGGCCGTCGTCGAGCAAGGTTTCGGCAGCGCCTTCACCGGCCTTGGCCAGATCGTCGATCAAACCGCTGAGCAGCGTGTTCACTGGCAGCTGCATCTGTTTGGCGAACGACAGAATCAGCGCCCGTTGCAGCAATGGCGTATTCGGCGCTTGCTTGGCATAAACCTCCAGCACCCGCTGCCAGTGGTCCGGCGGCAGGGTCAGGTCGAGTACGCGGCTGGCGTTCCAGTCGGCGTAATAGGCATAGGCGGTGAGAAATGCATCCGGCTCGCCGTCGTAGCCCCACCAGGTGAAGCTCGCCGACGGCCCGGCCATTTGCACCAGGCGCAGGCGGCTGTTCTGCATGATCAGGCGCAAGCGATCGCGAATCTGCGGATTCGAGGCCAGCGATGGATAAGCGATGCTTAGCGGCAGCAAGCGACTGGCCGTCTGCTCGACGCCGCCGTACGGGTAGCCGAGCAGATCATCGAGGGCGGAACGGAACAGCGCTTGCGGACTGTCATCCAGACGCAGGCGGATATCCGTGGCATCCGCCGGCAAACTCAACGGCGTATCGCCGCTGACCACGTCGAGGCTTTGGGTCTGGGTGACCTGCCAGCCTTCACCGGTGGCACTCAAGCGCACAGCCAGGGCATCGGCGACTTTGCCATCCTGCACCAGCTCCGCCGTCCACTCGCCAGAGGCCAAAGCGAACGCCGGCAGTGGCAGGTAATTGATGCCGCTGTTCAGAGTCACCGGCAGACGTTGTTCGCTACCGGCATAGTGAGTCACCAGTTCCGCCTTGACCGGTTTCTCCGCCTGACTGAAAGCGAACACACCCAGTTGCGGCTGATCGCCCTTGCGGAATCTGCTCGGCCCGCTCCACTTCAGGTACAGCGGTTTTTCCGAACGGACAAACTGCTTCTTCTGCCCGACCTGACCGTCATCGGCAATCGCCCGCGCGGTGATGCGCCAGCGGGTCAGCGAGTCCGGCATCTTGAAGGTGAAGCGGGTTTTGCCGTCGGCGCCAGTCAACAACTCCGGCTGCCATGCAGCGGTGTCGACGTCTTCACGGCGCGGACGCTCAAGCACTTTCACGCCGCGCTCGCTGCGATTGGCCTTGCCCGGTGCGCCGGGGCTGCCCGGCAAGGCCACGTCGTAGCTGATGAACGACAGGCTGGCACTGGTGCGCACGTTGTTGCGCCGTGGGTGATAGAAGAACTGGTCGATGGTCGGCGCGACTTCCGGTTGCAGCGCGTAGACCATTTCGTCGACCACGCTGACCGTCAGATGCGCCGGAACCGCTTTGCCGGCGAACTGAGTGGTCAGGTCGACCGTGACCGTATCGCCCGGCAGATACACCGCTTTGTCGGTGCTGATCGCCACGTCGATTTGCGGCGCGACCACTTTGATCCCGGCGTTCTGGAAGCTGTACTGACCGCCCTTGGTGTAGAGCACGGAGAAGGTCAGGTTCGGCGCGAAGTTATCCTTCACCGCAATGCGCGCGCGGTATTGGGTGTCGCTGAGTTTTTCCAGCGTCAACCAGTCAGCGCCCTTGGCCAGCAGCGCAGTGGCCTCGACCTTGTCGCGCTCCAGCGACAGCAGTGCATCGCTGACCGGCTCAGGGAAGGTGATCAGCGCCAGCGCTTCTTCGCCCGCCTTGTACTCGGGCTTGTCGAGGACGATTTCCACGGTACCCGGCACCGCTTTCACGCCGTCGCCGGTGACCGAATGGCCGGTGGCGCCGAGGACGCGACCGTGTTGATCCTTCAGCGTCAGGTTGTAGGTGCCCGGACGTTCGAAGGCGAGGCTGAAGCCTTTGTCTGTTGCGGCGAGTTTGCCTTCGCCGGTGCTCTGATCTTCCAGGCGCACCCAGGCGTAGCTGCTCGGCGTTACGGCTTTGCTTTGTTCGGTGCCACCCTCATTCGCGTAGCTGAAGACAACCTTGTCGCCGACCGCGCTGAACCGCTGCGGCGCGCTCAAGCGGAAGCTCGCCGCACCACGGTCGATGAGGATTTCCTTGGTGGTCTTGACCCGATAAGCCGCGCCGTCGCTGGCAAACACAGTGAGCATGTAGCGGCTTGGCTTGTCGGCGGCTGGCAGATCGAGGGTCGCGTTGCCCTTGCTGTCGGTGGTCAGTTCAGTGCTGGTCAATTCCACCGGGAATTGCCCGAGGTATTGCAGCTCGTTGTCGACCATCGACAGTTGCTGGGCGCGCAGGCTCAGGCTCAATTTGGCGTTGGCCACCGGTTTGCCGTCTGGGTAGAGCAACACCAGACTGCCTTTCACCGGCTCACCGGTACGGTAATCCTGCTTGGCCAGATTCAGCGAGATTTCGAAGTGCGGCTTGATGTATTCAGCCACACGGAAAGCACTGCTGTAGGCCTGCTCCTTGTAGTTGAAACGGATCTCGTAACCACCGGCCACGGCGTTATCCGGCAACTGGAAACGGCCCTGGGTACCGGCCTTGGAATCCAGTTTCAGATCGAGGGTTTGCAACTCGGTCCCCGTGGCATCAAGCACGCTGACACTGACATCCGCCGCACCCGGCAACACCGAATCACGGGCATTCTTGAACTCGCGACCGACGATTTTCAACGACACCCAATCGCCCGGACGATACAGCGGCCGGTCGGTGAAGGCATAGAGTTTGGTGTCGTAGATTTCGCTGTCGTAATAGAAGTTTTCCGAGACGAACACGCCGCCCTCTTCGTCCTCGCCGATGACGAACGAGCGCTCCGGGCTGACGTGTTTCAGGCGCAGCAAACCGTCGGCATCGGTAGCACCGCTGCTCATCACGCCGAGGCCATCGGTCCATAGCACGTTGACCTTCGGCACCGAACTGCCTTCGTGTTTGCGCGCGGCCCAGACCAGCAGTTCATCGCCGGCAATCTTGCTCACCGCGACGGTGTTGGAGACGAAAACCATGGTGGTCGCGCGGTACTTGCCGATCAGCGCTTCAACCAGATACAGCCCCGGTTTCAGGTTACCCAGCGGGATGTAGACGTTGCCCGGCGCGACGCTGACGAAGTCGCTGGACGAGCCGGCCAGATTAACCCCGGCCGGCGGCTGGATAGGCTTGGCCTGCCACAGCGGATAACGGAACTGGCTGACCACCGGCAGACCCGGGATCAGCGCGAATTGCGGCTGCGCGTCGTACGGCGTCGGCGCGGCCATGGCCTCGCCCATTTTCAGCTCCGGCACTTCTTCGGTGACCTGCTTGCGCGACTCGTAGGAGAACGCACGCTGCATCACCCGGCGGGATTTGCGATACCAGTTGTCCCACAGATACGCGAGGGTGTTGGACAGGCTTTCGCCCTTGAACTGGCCGTCGCTGACGACGCGATGCAGGTTCTTCTGGCGCTTGAGGAAATCCAGCGGCTTGTCGATGCGATACACGCGAATGTCGGCGCCGCCGTACGGCTCCATGCGAAAGCGCCGGTAGTCACGACCCGGGGCTTCGAGGCGGACCATCGCCGGTTCGTCGCTGGCAAAACTGCTATCGGCGAGCAAGAAAAAACTCTCACCGGCCACCGGCGTGTAATTGCTCGGCTCCACCGAGTCTTCGGCGTTGACGCAGGTAAACGGCAGCAACAACGCCAACAGCAAGGAAATTCGCGAACAGATACGCAACATGCGAGCACCGGTCATTGGGAGAGAAAGTTCAGTCGATAGACGCCGATGAAGTTGGGGTTGGCTGCGTCGGGTATCCATCGGGTGTCCTTCCATGTCATGAGTTGCTGCAGGCTTGCCGAACGCATGCCGTTGTCAGTGGGGGTGGTGGTGCCGGTGTGATAGGCGATGTAGCGGCCCATCCAGATCATCAGGTGCTGGTCGTCGCCCTGATCGAAAAACATCAGGTCACCGGGCCGCGCCTGCGACACATCGCGGCCGACCAGATGGCTGTTGAACTGAATCAGTTTGATCGCGTTGACGTACGGCCCGACCTTGCCGCCGCCCTGCTGCCACTGTTGCGCGAGCTTGCGTTGCTCGTCGCTCAGCGCCAGTTCCGGCGGCAGATAGCGATTGGACAGACCATTGCTGCGCAGCCATTTGTCGTCATGGACTTTCAGCGCTTCGTTGGCGGCAAAGCGCACCAGCCCGGCGCAGTCCTGCTGATACCAGCGCGGGCTCGGGCCTTGGCTGAGCTGCTCTTGAGCGATGCGCACAAACCAGGCGCGGAATACCTGGGATTGCGCCGGGTCGAGCGCTGGAGCTTCAACCGCACGGGCGCCTGCGCTCAGCAGCAACGCAAGCAAGCCGAGGCTGCGGATCAGTGCGCTCACAGCGCTTTCCATTCCAGCGGCAGCCATTGCCAGTGGCCGTCAGGCTCGCTGCCTTCAGGCAGGGTCAGGGCATATTTGCCGTAGCCCCCGAGGGTGCGCAGTTTCGGCATCAGGTAGGTTTGCGCAGCGTTATAAAACACCGGTTCCATGTCCTGCGGCAGGCTGTCGAGGGTTTCGCGCTGCATCAGTTGCGCCATCGCATCCGGGCCGAAGTAGATCGGCATCAATACGTCTTTTGGCAGCACGTCGGCCATCGGCGGGAAGCGCTTGTCGAGGGTGCCGAGGGCTTTATCGACGAGTTTGTCGTCGAGGGAGAACAGCAGCGTCGAGCCATGACGGGCGAGGCTGACTTTCATGAACGCCTTGCCGGAAATCGCCTCCGGGTTTTCAGCGGTCTTCGCCGCGTACGGACCGAAACTGGAACTGACCTGACGCTGCCAGACGTGGCTCTGGCCTTCCTGCTTGTCGATCACCGGGAATACGCTTTCGGCGACATTCGCTTCGAACGCGCCGACCATCGAGCCGAACAGTTTGCCCAGATCACCGTCAAGCTTGCTGCTGTCCTCGTCTTTTAGGCTGGCGACCAGCAGCGGTGTGTACAACCGCGAATCGGCGTACCAGCACAGGCCGGCCGCGCCAGCGACGTGTTCGGTCAGCGTTTGCGCAACAGCTTCATCGGCACCGAGTTTGATCAATATCGGTTTCTGCGGCTCGGCCGCCACCGGCAGGGTCACGCAAGCGCTCGCCCCCAACGGCATCGCCTGCCAGACCGGTTTGAAATCGAAGTCCGGCTGGTTTTCCAGTTCATCCATGGCCAGATAGCTGTGCCAGCCCTTGTCGTCCATGTCGAAACGCAGGCCGGCGAAATTCGGGATGAAGCGCTGATAGCCCATGGCGAGCACGCTGGAATTGACCGACAGACGCTGCTTGGTTTCCGGGCTTTTCGCCGGCAAGCCGAACGCTTCCGGAAACAGTTTTTCACCGTTGAGCAACGCTGCCAGCGCTTGCGCGGAAACGCGGCCCGACTCTTCCGAGACGCCGCTCTCGGAGTCGTAGTACTTGGCTGGATTGGACAGCACCACCAGTTTGTCGCCGCGCGACGCGAACAGCAGTGATTTGCTGGCGTTGTAGCTGAGTTGATACAGCGGCACGTCATCGCCGCCGACTTTGAGAGTGCCGAAGATGCTGAGCTGAGTGTCATCCAGCGCCACTTTCGCCAACGGCTCGAGCAGCTTGGCCAATCCGCCGCGATCCATCACCAGCAGGAAATCCTTCAAGCGGCCATCGGCGCCACGCCACAGCGCAACATCGGCCGGTTGATCGAAAAGCTGCTCGATCAGGCTGTCCTGCAACTTCAGGTCATGCTCGTAGATGATCCGCCGCAGGCTGCCGATCAGGCCGAGGCGGTCGGCGTGAGTTTCGTAATAGAAGACGAAATCCTCGGTGAGCGTGGCCTTGAGAAACGGCACCGTCAGGAGGTCCTTGGGCAACTGGCTCAGCGAGCGAGTTTCGAGCAAGGCGTCTGGACGGCCGAGGCCGAGCTTGTCACTGGCAAGTGTCGCCGGCGGCGCTTTGGGCTTGAGCAGCAGCCAGCCGAAACCGCCCGCCACACCGGCCACCAGGCACAGGCCGAGCACGACCAGCGGCCAGCGCCGCGAAGGTTTGGCCGCCGGTGTCGCGGCAGCTGGAGTCACAGTGTTATCGCTCATGTTCACAACATCCGAGTTCATCCGTGGCGGGATGCTTAATAGTTGAAAGTCTTGACCAGCAACAAATCACCGATCGCCCGCAGGGGCACGATGAAGGTTTCGCGTTTTTCGTCGACGGTGTTTTCGTTGAGCACCAGGGTGATCTGTGAGGTGATCACCTCGTTCTGATTACCGGTTTCCTCGAAGTTATAGCCACCATCGCCGTAGTTGCCCCAATAGTTGACGTAGACCAGATACGTGCCGTGCAGCGGCGCGGTCATGGTGAACATTTCCGGGCCGGGGCCGTCGACACCATCCGGGTCGAGGCCGCCGCCATTGCTCAGCGCCGGCCGTGCCCAAAAGGCATGCTGACCGTCGGGGGTGACAATATGCAGATCCAGCTCGGCTTTCGGGTCGTCCCATCCCAAGACAAGACGAATCTTCGCCGGCGTGCGCAGATTATTTGCTTCATAAAATTGCACGCGCTTGAGCGACTGGCCCTCGGCGCTGATCACTTCAACGCTGTTGGAGCCGGCGCCGAAGGCGTAAGGCCGGGCAAAACGCCCCTGATCGTCGGTGTACAGATTCAATGGATTGCCGTTGACGGCGAGGCTGTGCGGCGGACGCATGCGGCCGAGGGCTTTGAGCTGGCCCTGGATCATCGTGCGATTGCGCTGGATGCCGCGATCGATCGGCGGCGTCGGGTAGGCGACCTGCGGATTTTCCGAACGATCGAGCAGGCCGTGATAACGCCAGCCGCCGACCGGCTCGGACAACTGCGCAGTCGGCGCGGCCCACAGCGCAGGCGCGCAGGCGAGGCCGATCAGCAGCAAAAGAAATGAACGCATGTGACGCCTCCTGCCATGCCTTGAACGAAACCTTGCACCCGATCCTCGGTACTTCACAGCGGTGAACTGCGTTTCGTCTGAATACCCCGCAACTGTCGGGGCCGTAGAAGCCGCGAAGAGTAGCGATTCGGCAGTTTTTTAACAATCGGATACATGTGTGATTGCTGTAGGAATCGCGCCATCCGGGTAGACGATGAGCCGAATAGCCGGCATATTCGGCTCACCAAATGAGCCGAATAGCGTTTTTATTCGGCTCACGCTTCCATGACAGGTGATCAATGACCGCACATTGGATCTGGCAACAGCCCGATTGGCCCGACTTCAACTGGCAAGCAGAGCGCCTCGCCCCGCTGCTGCGCGAGTGCGTGCAGACGCAGGGCCGACTCTTGGGAATGGCCGGCTCAGTGGGCGATTCGATGAGCGCACAGAGCGAGCTCGATGCGTTGCTTCAGAACATCGTCACCTCCTCCGCCATCGAAGGTGAGCAACTGAATGTCGGCTCCGTGCGTTCTTCTCTGGCCCGGCGCCTGGGTCTGGAATGGATTGATCGCGATAGCGTCAGCCAGCGTAGCGAGGGCTTGGCGCAATTGATGCTCGATGCCACCCATGGCTTCGACGAGCCGCTGACCCTGGCCCGATTGCTGGAATGGCACACCTGGCTTTTCCCCGCCGAGGAAGCGATGTCCAGCGCACGGCCAATACTCGTCGGTACCTTGCGCGGCGACGAACCGATGCAGGTGGTGTCCGGTCGGCTCGACCGGCCAACGGTTCACTTTGAGGCGCCACCGCGCCAAGGGCTGGAACAGCAAATTGAGCGTTTCTTGAGCTGGTTCGAAGCCAGCCGCGATCAGGTTTCGCTGGATCCGCTGTTACGCGCAGGCATCGCGCATTTCTGGTTTGTCACTCTGCACCCTTTCGACGACGGCAACGGTCGTCTGACCCGCACAATCACCGATCTGGCGCTGGCGCAAGGCGAAGCGCAGGCGATCCGCTTCTACGCGATGTCCGCAAGCATTCTCGAGGATCGCGCCGGTTATTACCGGATTCTGGAGTCGAGCCAAAAGGCCACGCTCGATATCACCGAATGGCTGACCTGGTTTTTGCAGACACTGCTGCGCAGCCTGCAGCAAGCCATCACCCGGATAGATTCGGTGTTGGGCAAGACTCGCTTCTGGCAGGCGCACCGCGAATCCGACCTTTCAGCGGAGCAGATCAAAGTGCTCAATCGCTTGCTCGATGGCGGTGAGCGCGGTTTCGAACAGGGCCTCAGCGCAGGGCAATATCAAGCGGTTGCGAAAGTTTCCAAAGCCACCGCAACGCGGCATCTGGCGGAGTTGCTGGACAAGGGCTGCCTGCAACGCCTGCCGGGCGGCGGACGCAGTACGCGTTACAAAATCAACTATCCGGATTGACTCGCCGACCGTTATGGAGGGGCCTAGCGACGGCCCGCTCATTTGCCCATACCCCCCCTATCTGCTAGTGTCGCGCCGGTTTAACGTCTACCGGAAATTGCCGCCATGGCCCGCAAAAAAGCTGCACTGGATTTCGAACAATCCCTCGCCGACCTGCAAACACTGGTCGAGCGTCTGGAGAACGGTGAATTGTCGCTGGAAGACTCGCTGACCGCTTTCGAGCAGGGCATCGGCCTGACCCGTGACTGCCAGGCGGCGCTGGCCCAGGCCGAGCAGAAAGTGCAGGTGCTGCTGGAGCGCGATGGCGAGCTCGCCGAGGAACCCTTCGACGCGGATGAGCCAGAATGATCGCGGCGTATTCGGCGAGCAGTCAGGCCCGGGTCAACGCGGCGCTGGAGACGCTGTTCAACGCGCCGCTGCCGGAACTGGCGCGGCTCTACGAAGCGATGCGCTACAGCGTGATGAACGGCGGCAAACGCGTGCGTCCGTTGCTGGCTTACGCGGCGTGCGAAGCCCTCGGTGGCCAGGCTGAACAGGCCAGCGGCGCGGCCTGTGCGGTCGAGTTGATCCACGCCTACTCGCTGGTGCATGACGATTTGCCGGCGATGGACGATGACGATCTGCGTCGCGGCCAGCCGACGACCCACAAGAAATTCGACGAAGCCTGCGCGATCCTCGCCGGTGACGGCTTGCAGAGCCTGGCCTTCAGCGCCCTGCTCGATCCGCGCCTGAGCGATTGCAGCAGCGACATCCGTCTGCAGATGGTCACGGCGCTGGCCCATGCAGCCGGTCCGGCGGGCATGGTCGGTGGTCAGGCCATCGATCTGGGTTCGGTCGGTCTCAAGCTCGATCAAACAGCCCTCGAACAAATGCACCGGCACAAGACCGGCGCGCTGATTGAAGTCAGCGTCAGGCTCGGCGCCCTGGCCAGCGGCCGCGCCCAGCCTGATCAGCTTCAGGCGTTGCAGACTTATGCACAGGCCATCGGCCTGGCCTTTCAGGTGCAGGACGACATCCTCGACGTGGAAAGCGATACCGCGACCCTCGGCAAACGCCAGGGCGCCGATATCGCCCGCGACAAGCCGACCTACCCGGCCCTGCTCGGCCTCGACGCCGCCAAGGCCTACGCTCTGGAACTGCGCGATCAGGCTCTGCAGGCGCTGCGACCGTTTGACGCGGCCGCCGAGCCGTTGCGCGAGCTGGCGCGGTATATCGTCGAGCGACGCAACTGACGGCGTATCGGCCAAAAAAGACCAACGCGTGGGCAGGGGGCGATGCATCAGGTAAACTGCCGCATCTTTTATACCTATAACGATTCGCCTGATGCCCACGACGTTTCATGAGATTCCCCGCAAGCGCCCGACCACGCCCCTGCTCGACCGCGCGAACACGCCGGACGGCCTGCGCCGGTTAGGCGAAGCCGAGCTGGAAACCCTGGCCGATGAGTTGCGCCTGGAATTGCTCTACACGGTCGGCCAGACCGGTGGGCATTTCGGTGCCGGCCTGGGCGTGATCGAGCTGACCATCGCGCTGCATTACGTTTTCGACACCCCGGACGACCGTCTGCTGTGGGACGTCGGGCATCAGGCGTATCCGCACAAGATCCTCACCGGTCGCCGCGAGCGCATGGCCAGCCTGCGTCAGAAGGACGGCATTGCCGCGTTCCCGCGCCGCTCCGAGAGCGAGTACGACACCTTCGGCGTCGGCCACTCCAGCACCTCGATCAGCGCTGCGCTGGGCATGGCCATTGCCGCCCGTCTGCAGGACAGCGACCGCAAGGCTATCGCCGTGATCGGCGACGGCGCGCTGACCGCCGGCATGGCTTTCGAGGCGCTCAACCATGCGCCGGAAGTCAACGCCAACATGCTGGTGATCCTCAACGACAACGACATGTCGATCTCGCGCAACGTCGGCGGGTTGTCGAATTATCTGGCGAAGATCCTGTCCAGCCGCACCTACGCGAGCATGCGCGAGGGCAGCAAGAAAGTCCTTTCGCGCCTGCCCGGTGCGTGGGAAATCGCCCGTCGCACCGAAGAATATGCCAAGGGCATGCTGGTCCCTGGCACCCTGTTCGAAGAGCTGGGCTGGAATTACATCGGCCCGATCGACGGCCACGATCTGCCGACCCTGATCGCCACGCTGCGCAACATGCGCGATCTCAAAGGCCCGCAGTTCCTGCACATCGTCACCAAGAAAGGCAAAGGCTTCGCCCCGGCGGAAGTCGACCCGATCGGTTACCACGCCATCACCAAACTCGAACCTCTGGACGCTCCCGCCGCTGCGCCGAAAGCCGTCAGCGGGCCGAAGTATTCGGCGGTGTTTGGCGAGTGGCTGTGTGACATGGCGGCGGCTGACGCTCGTCTGGTCGGAATTACCCCGGCGATGAAGGAAGGCTCGGATCTGGTGGCGTTCAGCGAGCGCTTCCCCGAGCGTTATTTCGACGTGGCGATTGCCGAGCAGCACGCGGTCACGTTCGCCGCCGGCATGGCCTGCGAAGGTGCGAAACCGGTGGTGGCGATCTATTCGACGTTCCTGCAACGCGGCTACGACCAGTTGGTACACGACGTCGCCGTGCAGAACCTCGACGTGCTGTTCGCCATCGACCGTGCCGGCCTGGTCGGCGAAGACGGCCCGACCCACGCTGGCAGCTACGACCTGTCGTACCTGCGGTGCATCCCGGGCATGGTCATCATGACCCCGAGCGATGAAAACGAATTGCGCAAGATGCTCACCACCGGCCACCTCTACAACGGCCCGGCGGCAGTGCGTTACCCGCGTGGCAGCGGGCCGAACGCAGTCATCGAAAAAGATCTCGAAGCGATCGAAATCGGCAAGGGCATTGTCCGTCGCCAGGGCAGCAAGGTCGCCATGCTGGTGTTCGGCGTGCAACTGAGCGAAGCCTTGAAAGTCGCCGAGAAGCTCGACGCCACCGTGGTCGACATGCGTTTCGTCAAACCGCTGGATGAAGCGCTGGTGCGCGAGATCGCCGGCAACCACGAGTTGCTGGTGACTATCGAAGAGAACGCAATCATGGGCGGCGCCGGTGGCGCGGTCAGCGAGTTTCTCGCCCGCGAAAACATCCTCAAGTCGATGCTGCATCTGGGCTTGCCGGACATTTACGTCGAGCATGCGAAACCGGCACAGATGCTTGCCGAGTGCGGGCTGGATGAGGCCGGGATCGAAGCGTCGATTCGCCAGCGCCTGGCATTGCTCGCCCAATAAACGCAATACCCTTGTGGGAGCGAGCCTGCTCGCGAAAGCGGACTGTCAGTCAAAGACGAACTGACTGATACACCGCCTTCGCGAGCAGGCTCGCTCCCACATTTGATTTGTGTACACCTGAAACTCCCGTTGGACTGTCCATGAACCTCTCGCGCCTCGCCCTGCCCTTCCTCCTGCTGCCAACCGCCAGCGCCCTTGCCGATACATTCGAACGCGATCAGGCGCTGAAGCTGCCGGACACGCTGATCAGCGCCAATCGTCAGGTCGAAGCGCGCAACGACAGCAGCGCCGCCAACACCGTGTTCACCCGCGAAGACATCGATCGCCTGCAACCAAGCGACGTGCCCGATCTGCTGCGGCGCGTGCCCGGCGTGCAAGTGGCGCAGACCGGCGGGCGCGGCAGTCTGCCGGGGATCTACATTCGCGGCACGCAATCGGCGCAGAGCCTGGTGCTGGTCGATGGCCAGCGCATCGGTAACTCGACTTCCGGCGACAGCAACCTGCAACATCTGAACATCGAGCAGATCGAGCGCGTCGAAGTGCTGCGCGGTTCACGCTCGGTGATTTACGGCAGCGACGCGATTGGCGGGGTGATCCAGATCTTCACCCGGCGCGGCACCGAGCAAGGCTTGCAGCCACGCCTGCATCTGGGCTTTGGCAGTCAGCAGACATGGGAACGCAGCCTCGGCTTGTCCGGCGGCGACGAGAAAACCCGCTTCAACCTCGGCGCCAGCCTCGACGAAACGGCCGGAATCGACCGTACCCACGAGTCGTATCCAAGCGACAGCGACCATGACGCCTACCGCAACAAATCCCTGAGCCTGAGCCTCAGCCACGCGCTGACCGATGACGTCGAAGTCGGCGCCAATCTGCTGGATAACCGTGGCAGGAGCGAATTCGACAACCCGTTCGGCCGCTTCGACATGGACACTTTCGAGTCGGTGCAACAGCAGCCATACAGTGATTTCAATGTCAGCAGCATCAGCAGTTATGTCGATGCGCGGGTCAACGAAACCTGGAAAACCCGCATTGAATTCGGCCACAGCGAAAACCGCGAAAAGACCTTCGACAAGCTCAGCGACGAGCGCACGGTGTTCAACACTTATCGCGACTCGGTGAACTGGCAGAACGACCTGACGCTGGACGCTCGCAACAGCCTGATTCTGGGCGGCGACTGGTACGAAGACCGGGTCAACAGCAGCACTGCGTTTGACGAGGACAGCCGCTGGAATCGCGCAGCGTTCATCCAGCATCGCTATCAGGCCGACAGCTTCTCCACCGAGATCGGCCTGCGCCACGACGACAACCAGCAGTTCGGCAGCCAGAACACCTGGAGCGGCACCTTCACCCTGCCGCTGAACCCGGACAACGACGTGCTGCTGAGCTACAGCGAAGGTTTCCGCGCGCCGACCTTCAACGACCTGTACTACCCGGATTTCAGCAATCCCGACCTGAAACCGGAAACTTCGAAAAGCTACGAACTGCAATGGCGCAGCCAGTTGAGCGACAGCGCGCGGCTGGAAGCCTCGATTTACCGTACCGACCTGGAAGACGCGATCATCTTCGGCAGCAACTCACGCCCACAGAACGTTGCGTCAGCGCGGATCAATGGCTTTGAAGCGGCACTGAAGCACGAGCTGTTTGGCTGGCAGAGCAATCTTGGCGTAGCGATCATTGATCCACGTGATCGCGATACCGGGCATACGCTGGCGCGACGGGCGCGGCGCACGGCCAGTTGGGATGTGGATCGGCAGTTTGATCGCTTGGGACTCGGCGCCAGTTGGCAATTGGTCAGCGGCAGTTACGACGACTTGAACAACACCCAGTCGCTGGGTGGCTACGGCACGCTCGGGCTGCGCAGCAGTTGGGCGCTGAACCGTGAGATCAAGCTGGATCTGAAGGTGGATAACTTGCTGGACAAGGGCTACAGCCGGGCGAATTACAGCTATGACGGCGCGCAGTATGGCTATCGCGAGGAAGGTCGGGCGTGGATGTTCGGGGTGACGTGGACCCCTGAACTCTGAGCTGAGATTTGTATTGGCTGGCTGACCTCTTCGCGAGCAGGCTCGCTCCCACAGTAGACTGAGTGCGGCCACACAGTTTGTTTTCAGCGAAAATCCAGTGTGGGAGCGAGCCTGCTCGCGAATACAGGCGATGCGGTCTACCGATCCGGCGCGATCAATTGGCATAGTTTGGCGGTGGCGCTGATCATCTGCCCGCTCGGTCGCTCAAGGCCTTTGTCAGTGACCAATATCAGTCTCCCCTGCCTGACCGCCGCCACCTGCGGCCAGGTCTTCCACGCCCCTAGCTGCGCCTGATCACCGGCGACAATCACTTCCGGATCACGCTGCAACACCGCCTCGATACTCACCTGCGGCGCCGGCAGATTCAGCTCGGCAAACACATTGCGCGCACCGCACACTTCAAGCGCATCGCTGATGATCTGCCCGCCACCGACGGTGTATAGCGGTTTGTCCCAGACTTGATAGAAAACCCGCAGCGGTTCGTCACGGCTATAACGCTGACGAAGGTCATCCAGTTGTTTGCGCAATTCGGCCGCCCGTTTCGCCCCGCGTTCAGGACGCCCGAGCTGTTTGGCAATGGCTTCGATCTGCGCCGCGAGTTGCGCCAACGTGTGCGGTTCGGCGACGAAGGTCGGAATGTTCAGGTGCTTGAGCTGATCACGCTGCCCCGCGCCAACACTGCCGGGCCAGAGCAGCAGCAAATCCGGTTTCAGGCTGAGCAAGCGCTCCATGTCGAGCTGGCCGTAGCGGCCCACTGATGGAACATCCGCTATCGCCGCCGGCCGCTCGCCCGCATCCAGTACGCCGACCAGCAGGTCAGCGGAATCCAGTTCAACGACGATTTCAGACAGTGAGGGGGCGAGGCTGACCACACGCAGTGCGGCCAGCGCCGGGCTGCTCAGGGCGAGCAGCAGAACCGCCAGCCACAGGCGATGCATCAGCCGAGTTGACGCGGAATATGATAGAGGTAGAACAGCACGGCGGTGGACAGCGCCAGCAACATCAACGGCACGGCTTCGAGGCCGACGAATACCGCCAGTGCGCCAATCCAGGCCGGCAAGGACGCTACCAGCAACGCCGTACGCCGACGCGCCGCAAGGGCAATCCAGGCGGCGGGTTCTTCGGCGGTATCGAGGGCTTTTTGCGTGGCGATCAGGGCGTGTTTGTAGCGGGCGAAATACTTCAGGCTGACAAACATCGAGGCGACGCCGGCGATGAACAAAGGCATTGCCAGCACTGGCAGCAGGCCCTGGCCTTCACCGAACAGCGCGTTGAGCACGAACAGCGGCAACAGCGCCAGCGCCAGGTATTGCCACAAGGCCACCGCCAACCGCCGCCGCACCTGGCCACGGGTCACGCGCGGTCGACCTCGCCCTGATGTTCGTTGCCCATCATGTGGTCGAGCTTGCTGGCCTTGGTCGCCAGATAGAGTTTGTTGTGCGGATTGTGCCCGGTGTGCAGCGGCACGCGCTCGGCGACGACGATGCCCATATCGGTCAGCGCTTTGACCTTGCGCGGGTTGTTGGTCATCAGGCGCAGGGATTTCACGCCCAGATGCTCAAGCATCGGCAGGCACATGGCGTAGTCGCGCTGATCGGCGGCAAAGCCCAGACGCTCGTTGGCTTCCACGGTATCGGCGCCGCCGTCCTGCAACTCGTAAGCGCGGATCTTGTTCAGCAGACCGATGCCGCGCCCTTCCTGACGCAGATACAGCAGCACGCCGCGGCCTTCGCGCGCAATCGCCTGCAAAGCTGCCTCTAATTGCGAGCCGCAGTCGCAACGCTGGCTGAACAAGGCATCGCCGGTCAGGCATTCGGAATGCAGGCGACCGAGTACCGGGGCGCCATCGGCAATTTCACCGAGGCTCAGCACGACGTGCTCACGCCCGGTGCTCTCATCGAGAAAGCCGTGCATGGTGAATTGCGCAAAAGGCGTTGGCAGCTTGGAAGCGGCGACGAAGACGACAGGCACCGATGTGCTCCTGATCTAGAAGACTGAAAATTCGCAGGCGGGCATTGTAACAGCAGGTTCCTGTGGACGCTTAGGCTGAATTATCGGGCATAACTATCAAAAAGTTTGATGACAGCTGCCATACGCTCCCACAGGACATTGTGATCATTTTGGATCAAACGGATACGGCTGCTGCCACTTCTCGAAGACCGGCTTCAACTCTCCGCTCTTGACCAGCTCCGCCATGCGCCGGTCATACAGCGCCATCAACGCGCGAGCCTGTGGGGTATCGGCGAAACCGAGAAACAGCGGCAACTCAGCCAGATGCGAATAGCGATACTGCGCTGGATCCGCGGCATCGCGCACGACCGCTTCAATCTCGGTCAGCGCATCGATGTAGTAATCCGCCCGGCCCTGCTTGAGCATCAGCAGAATGCCGGTACGTCGTTCGATCTGGTTGAAGCGCTGGATGTTCGGCAAGTAGTTTTCGTAGCGGTAGCCGCGCACCCAGGCCAACCGATATTTGCCCAAGGTCGCCTGGGTCGGCGGCGGGCTGCTCGCCAGGCCCAGCGCGTAGATGTGATCAGAATCGAACTTCGATTGCGGGTACAGCACGTGCTCGGCTTCGTCGCGGTAGGAGCCGACCAGCGCGTCGACTTCCTTCAACTGCACCAGCCCGATCGAACGGGTGTACGGCACCGTGCGGATGTCCAGCTTGACCCCGGCCGGCTCGAACACTTTGCGCAACACGTCCCAGGCCAGACCGTGACCATCGGCGGCGGTGTAATCCTCCCAGTCTTCGCTGGCCAGATGGATCACCCCAGGCACAGGCGCGGCGGCCTGCGCGTGGGCGAACGTGCCCAGCAGAGCCAGAAGCAGCAGCGCCAACCCGCGTCGCAGCATTGCGTGGTTCCTCACGTGAGTCGAATCAGGCGAATGCCCATACCAGCCCTTGCATCGCCAGCCAGGCGAACACACCGGCCAGCACGTCGTCGAGCATGATGCCGACGCCGCCATGCACGTGCTTGTCGATCCAGCGGATCGGCCACGGCTTGAGGATATCGAAGAAGCGGAACACCAGAAAACCCGCGAGCAACCAGTACCAGCCTTCCGGCACCAGCCACAGGGTGATCCACATGCCGACCATTTCGTCCCAGACAATGCCTTCGTGGTCGTGCACGCGCAAATCGTCAGCGACTTTGCCGCACAGCCAGAAGCCGAACAGCATGGTGATGCCGAGCATCAGCCAGTAGCCCCAGTCGGGCAGCATCTGCCACAGCGGAATGAACGGCAGCGCCACCAGCGAGCCCCACGTGCCCGGCGCTTTTGGCAAGGTCCCGGAGCCGAAGCCGAACGCGAGGAAATGCCACGGATTGCGCCAGACCGAAGGAGGCACGAATTCGGCAGGGACCTGTTTCGGGTGATCTGTCACGGTGTCTCCTGAAAATGTTGGTAGCCGCGAATCTGCGGAGTGATGTCGCGCCCGTCGCGGTCCAGCAGCAGCACGCCCTGGCCCGGCAGCACACGGCCGATCACATGAATCGGCCAGCCGTCGGCCAGCAGTGCCGGCAACTCGGCGGACGGCAAGGTGAAGGCCAGTACGTAATCATCACCACCGCTCAATGCCGCGCGCTCGGCACCGCGCTGGCCGAGAAACGCGACTAAAGCATCCGACAACGGTACACGCTCGCGTTCAATCTCAAGTCGCACCTTCGACGCCAGCGCGATATGTCCGCAATCGGCGAGCAGGCCGTCAGAGATATCCAGTGCCGCCGTGGCCTTGCCGCGCAGGGCCTGACCGAGCGCCAGTTGCGGTTGTGGCGACCAGTAATGCTCGAGCAGCGGCTGGGCGATATGCGCTTCGGCATCACGTTGAGCCAAAACCAGCGGCAAGGCGCCGGCTGCATTGCCCAGTTCGCCGCCGACGCAGAGCAGATCACCGGCCTGCGCACCGCTGCGGGTCAAGGCCTGGCCAGCGGGTACGCGGCCGAACACGGTGACCGTCAGGCTCAACGGTCCGCGCGTGGTATCGCCGCCGACCAGCGCGACGCCGCAGCTTTGCGCCATGCGGTTCAAACCCCGGGCATAGGCTTGCAGCCAATCGGCAGTCACCGTCGGCAAGGTCAGGGCAAGGGTAAAGGCAACGGGCGCGGCGCCCATGGCGGCCAGGTCACTGACCGCGACGGCCAGCGAGCGCTGACCGAGCAGAAACGGATCGCAGGGGTCGGCGAAATGCACACCGGCCACCAGCGTATCGGTAGAAACCGCCAGCTGTTCCCCAGTGGGAACCGCCAGCAAGGCGCAGTCGTCGCCGATCCCCAGAGCAACGCCTTCGCCGCCCTGCGCACAAGGCGCGGCGGCGAAGAAATTGCGGATCAGCTCAAACTCGCCCATGGCCGAGATAAAGTATTCAAGCGCCGATCAGCGCTTGAACGCCTTCACTTCAGCTTCACGCAGGCGCGGGGCCAGCTTGTCGAGCACGCCGTTGACGAACTTGTGGCCGTCGGTCGAACCGAACACTTTGGCCAGTTCGATACCTTCGTTGATCACAACGCGGTAAGGCACGTCGACGCGCTTGAGCAGTTCCCAGGTCGACAGGCGCAGAACCGCCAGTTCAACCGGGTCGAGCTCTTCGATCGCCAGATCCAGGCAAGGCGTCAGGGCAGTGTCGATTTCGGTCTTGAACTGCGGAACCCCGTGAAGGATTTCACGGAAGTAGGCACCGTCGACATCGGTGAAATCGTTATCAACGCGAAACTGCGCTTCGATCTCGTTCAGCGATTGCCGGGCCATGTGCCACTGGTACAGCGCTTGAGTCGCGAGCTGACGGGCTTCGCGACGCTTGGCGCTCTTCGACGGCTTGCCGGCATCCGCAGGTTTCGGATCGCGCGGGTTGAAACGATCGCTTTCGTCGCTAATCACTTGGCCTCCAACTGCGCCAGCAGGCTGACCATTTCCAGAGCGGACAGGGCAGCTTCGGCACCTTTGTTACCGGCCTTGGTGCCGGAACGTTCGATGGCTTGCTCGATGGAGTCGACGGTCAGCACGCCGAACGCGACCGGTACGCCGAATTCCATGGAGACCTGGGCCAGGCCTTTGGTGCACTCGCCAGCCACGTATTCGAAGTGCGGAGTACCGCCACGAATGACCGCGCCAAGGGCGATGATCGCTGCGAACTCGCCTTTCTGGGCGACTTTCTGCGCAACCAGCGGGATTTCGAAGGCGCCCGGTGCGCGGATGATGGTGATGTCGCTTTCGCTCACGCCGTGGCGAACCAGGGCATCAACGGCACCGCTGACCAGGCTTTCAACCACGAAGCTGTTGAAGCGGCCTACTACCAGAGCGTAGCGGCCTTTGGGGGCGATGAAGGTACCTTCGATGGTCTTCAGGGTCATTCGTCAGTTCTCTTAAAGAGCCGGGACGCGTCTGCTACGCGCCCCTCAGTGATTATTTGCCGCGAATCGGAGTCCGGAAACAGCCGGTCATTATTCGGAGGGCACGTATTCTACAACTTCCAGATCGAAACCGGATATCGCATTGAACTTCATTGGTGCCGACATCAAGCGCATTTTGCGCACGCCGAGGTCACGCAGGATCTGCGAACCGGCACCGACAATGCTGTAAGTGGTCGGTTTTTTCGGCGCTGCCTGCTCACCGGTTTCACGGATATGCGCCAGCAGCACGTCGCCATCGAGCGGGTGACCGAGCAGCAGCACTACACCGCTGCCGGCCTCGGCGACCGCAGCCATGGCGGCGCGCAGGCTCCAGCGGCCCGGTTGCTTGACCATCAGCAGATCGCGCAGCGGGTCCATGTTGTGCACGCGAACCAGCGTCGGCTCCTCAGCGCAGACAGTGCCCAGCGTCAGAGCCATGTGCACGTCGCCTTCCACCGAATCACGATAGGTCACCAGGTTGAATTGGCCCAGTTCGCTGTCCAGCGGCTGCTCGGCAATCCGCTGAACGGTACGTTCGTGGATCATCCGGTAGTGAATCAGGTCGGCGATGGTGCCGATCTTGATGTTGTGTTCAGCGGCGAAAGCTTCGAGTTCAGCGCGACGGGACATGGTGCCGTCGTCGTTCATCACTTCGCAGATCACCCCGCTCGGCTCGAAACCGGCCATGCGCGCCAGGTCGCAAGCGGCTTCGGTGTGGCCGGCGCGAGCGAGAGTGCCGCCGGCCTGGGCCATCAGCGGGAAGATGTGGCCCGGGCTGACGATGTCTTCAGCCTTGGCGTCCTTGGCCGCAGCGGCCTGCACGGTGCGCGCGCGATCGGCGGCGGAGATGCCGGTGGTCACGCCTTCGGCGGCTTCGATCGAGACGGTGAACTTGGTGCCGAAACCGGAACCGTTGCGTGGCGCCATCAGCGGCAGCTTCAACAGTTCGCAGCGCTCGCGGCTCATCGGCATGCAGATCAGGCCACGGGCGTGCTTGGCCATGAAGTTGATGTGTTCGGCCTGGCAGCATTCGGCGGCCATGATCAGGTCGCCTTCGTTCTCGCGGTCTTCGTCATCCATGAGGATAACCATCTTGCCTTGGCGGATGTCTTCAACCAGTTCTTCGATGCTATTGAGCGCCACAAGGCACCCCCTTCTTTTGAATTATTTGAGGTAGCCGTTTTGGGCCAGAAAGCTTTCGGTGATGGTGCTGCCGGCGGTCTTCTCGGCGGCCTTGTCGCCCAGCAGCAGACGCTCCAGATAACGCGCCAGCAGGTCGACTTCCAGATTCACCCGGCGGCCCGGCTTGTATGAAGCCATGATGGTTTCGCTGAGGGTGTGCGGAATGATCGTCAGCATGAATTCGGCGCCATCGACTTCGTTCACTGTAAGGCTGGTGCCGTCGACGGTGATCGAGCCTTTGTGGGCGATGTACTTGGCCAGCTCTTTCGGCGCGCGGATGCGAAATTCCACGGCGCGGGCATTGTCGCTGCGCGATACCACTTCGCCAACACCATCGACATGACCGCTGACCAGATGTCCGCCGAGGCGAGTGGTCGGGGTCAGGGCTTTTTCCAGATTGACCGGGCTGCCGCTTTTCAGGTCATTCATGGCGGTGCAATCGAGGGTTTCGCGGCTGACGTCGGCGGCAAAGCCGTCGCCCGGCAACTCGACGGCGGTCAGGCAAACGCCGTTGACCGCGATGCTGTCGCCGAGTTTGACGTCGCTCAGATCGAGCTTGCCGGTTGCGACGTGCACCCGTACATCACCGCCCTTTGGGGTCAGTGCGCGGATACTGCCGATGGATTCGATGATGCCGGTGAACATGGGGTTCTCCTTGAGAACGAGGCCAGCGCTAACGCAATGGCCGGGAATTATACGCGGGCCGAAGGGACAGGGATCGCAGTGACTCGCCAGTCATCGCCCACCGCGCGGATTTCAGTGATTTTCAGTTCCGGCGCATCTTTCATCTGCGCCAGCGGCCAGTCGAGCAGCGGACGCGCCGTGGAGCCGAGGAATTTGCCGGCAATGAAGATCACGAATTCGTCGACCAGCCCCAGTTGCGCAAAGGCGCCGGCCAGACGCGGCCCGGCCTCGACCAGCACCTCATTGGTGCCACGACTGGCCAGTTCGATGAGCAATTGATGCAGATCGACCTGGCCGTCATCACCCGGCACGATCAGGCATTCCGGGCCATTGGCATATTGCTCCTCGACCGCGACACAGGTGGCGACCAGCGCCGGCCCGGCCTTGAAGAACGGCGCATCCAGCGGCACCCGCAGGCGGCCATCGATCAACACGCGCAATGGCGGGCGACTCACGGCCAGCGCGGTTTGCTCGCTGTCGAGACCGAGTTCGTCCGCGCGCACGGTCAACCGCGCGCCGTCGGCCAGCACCGTATCGGCGCCGGTCAGCACCACCGCCGCCTCAGCGCGCAAACGCTGTACCGCTGAACGCGCCGCCGGGCCGGTGATCCACTGGCTCTCGCCGCTTTCCATCGCCGTGCGCCCGTCGAGGCTCATGGCCAACTTGACCCGCACAAACGGCAAGCCGTGTTCCATGCGTTTCAGAAAACCTTGATTGAGCTTGCGTGCTTCTGCTTCCAGCACCCCGCTTTCAGTGGCGATACCGGCATCAGCCAAGCGCTGCAAACCGCGCCCGGCGACCTGCGGATTGGGATCACGCATCGCCGCCACGACCCGGGCAACGCCAGCGGTCACCAAGGCATCGGCACACGGCGGCGTGCGCCCGTGGTGGCTGCAAGGTTCGAGGGTCACATAAGCCGTCGCGCCCCGGGCCTGCTCGCCAGCGGCGCGCAGGGCGTGGACTTCAGCATGGGGTTCGCCGGCGCGCTCATGCCAGCCTTCGCCGACAATCTGGCCGTCACGCACCACCACGCAACCGACTCGCGGATTGGGATGGGTGGTGTAGTGGCCCTTGCGCGCCAGTTCCAGTGCGCGGGCCATGAAATGGGCGTCGAGGATCGCCTGCTCGGCGGCGGTGGTCATTCTTTCACCGGTTCGCGGGCGAGGCGGTCGATCTCTTCGCGGAATTCATTGAGGTCCTGGAAGCGCTTGTACACCGAGGCAAAACGGATATAGGCGACTTCATCAAGCTTTTGCAGCTCGGCCATCACCAGCTCGCCGACCACGAGGGATTTGACCTCGCGTTCGCCGGTGGCGCGCAGCTTGTGCTTGATATGGACCAGAGAGGATTCGAGGCGCTCGACGCTGACCGGACGTTTCTCCAGCGCGCGTTGTATGCCGGCGCGGAGTTTTTCTTCGTCGAACGGTTGGCGGCTGCCGTCGGTTTTGATCAGGCGCGGCAACACCAGTTCGGCCGTCTCGAACGTCGTGAAACGTTCGCCGCAGGCCAGGCATTCACGCCGACGGCGCACCTGTTCGCCCTCGGCGACCAGACGCGAGTCGATGACCTTGGTGTCGTTGGCACCGCAGAAGGGACAGTGCATGGTGGCTGGCAACAAAAAATGGGAGGGCCATGGTAGCGCATCCCCGTGGCAAGACAAGCCATAGGCTTTGCGGTATACAGAACGGCATGATCGTCTGATCCATGGAATTCATTCTGCCGGAGCCTCCAATGCCGTTACGTCCGCTCGTTCTGCTCAGTCTTTTCAGCCTGCTGGTGGCCTGTGGCAGCGACGCACCCAAGCCGCAACCGCCGACGCCGGGCCCCGCGCCGCAACAGGCGCAGAAAAAAGCCAAAGAGGCCGCCGAACTCGGCCCGCTGCCAGCGCATCAGCGCGAATTGAGCGGCACCCTGCAAGGCGTGCCAACCGGCGCCGAAGTCGAGTTGGCGCTGCTGGTGATTGATGAAAAGGATCGCCCGCAACAATTGCTCGCCAGTTCCAGCCTGATCGGCAACAACCAGATCCTGCCGTTTCATCTGCGCTTCAACCCCGAGGCATTTCCGGCCGGCGCACGGGTTGAGCTGCGCGGTCGCGCCAGCCAGTCCGGACAACTGATTCTGCACCTGCCGTCGCAGACCATCACTCAACCGACCACTCAGGCTTTGGGCCAGCTGCAATTCGTCAAAGCGCCATGACAGCACCGCTCGACCTGCGACAGGCCTTGGGGGAATTGCTCGGCGACGCCAGACTGAAAGCCTGTGCGTTGCCGGGCACTGATTTGCAGCTGTGGTTGATCGACGGCGACAACATGGCCCGCGAATTCAGCCAGGAAGAAACCCAGCGGATCCTGCATGAACCGCCGTATTGGAGTTTTTGCTGGGCCAGCGGCTTGGCCGTGGCGCGTTATCTGGCACAGTTTCCAGAGTGGGTGCGCGGCAAGCGCGTGCTGGATTTCGGCGCCGGTTCCGGGATCGCCGGCATCGCGGCGGTGAAGGCCGGGGCGCTGGAAGTGGTGGCCTGCGATCTCGATCCGTTGGCGATCGCCGCGTGCAAGGCGAACGCCGAGCTCAACGATGTGCAGATGAGTTATTCGACGGATTTCTTTGCCGAGGCCGATCGCTTCGATCTGATTCTGGTGGCGGACGTGTTGTATGACCGGGCCAACCTGCCGCTGCTCGACGCGTTTCTCACTCGCGGACGCGAAGCGCTGGTGGCGGATTCACGGGTGCGGGATTTTCGTCATCCGTTGTATGAGCGAATCGAAGTGCTCGAGGCGATGACCTTGCCGGATCTGGCCGAGCCGGAAGAGTTTCGGCATGTGAGCCTTTACCACGCCACCCGCGCATGATCGTTCCCACGCTCTGCGTGGGAATGCAGCCCGGGACGCTCCGCGTCCCTTCGTACGGCGTAACGCAGAGCGTCACCGGAGGCATTCCCACGCGGAGCATGGGAACGATCAGTGTTACAGCTTTCAGCAGCCCCTCGCGAAGCTTTATAGTGAGCCCATCCACGCTTTGACGAGATCCCCCATGAGTCAGCAAACGCCGTACATCTTCGACGCCACGACTGCCGATTTCGACCAGTCGGTGATCGAAGCCTCCTTCAACAAACCGGTGCTGGTGGATTTCTGGGCCGAATGGTGTGCGCCGTGCAAGGCGTTGATGCCGATGTTGCAAGGCATTGCCGAGAGCTATCAGGGCGAGCTGCTGCTGGCCAAGGTCAACTGCGACATCGAGCAGGACATCGTTGCCCGCTTCGGCATCCGCAGCCTGCCGACCGTGGTGCTGTTCAAGGACGGTCAGCCGGTCGATGGCTTTGCCGGGGCACAACCGGAATCCGCCGTGCGCGCCCTGCTCGAACCGCATGTGCAGATGCCGCCACCGGCTGCTGCCGACCCGTTCGAACAGGCCCAAGCGATGTTCGACGAAGGTCACTTCGCCGAGGCGGAAGCGGTGCTGGTGACCCTGCTCAATGAAGACAATACCAACGCCAGGGCGCTGATCCTCTACGCACGCTGCCTGACCGAGCGCGGTGAGCTGGGCGAAGCGCAAACTGTGCTCGACGCGGTCAAGAGCGATGAGCACAAAGCCGCACTCGCCGGGGCCAAGGCGCAGATCCAGTTCCTCGGCCTCGCCCGCGACCTGCCGGACGCCGCCGACCTGAAAAGCCGCCTGGCGCAAAATCCGCAGGATGATGAAGCGGTGTACCAACTGGCGATCCAGCAACTGGCGCGCCAGCAATACGAAGCGGCACTGGACGCCCTGCTGAAGCTATTCATCCGCAACCGCAGCTACGGCGAAGGCTTGCCGCACAAGACCTTGCTGCAGGTGTTCGAGCTGCTGGGCAATGATCATCCGTTGGTGACGGCTTACCGTCGCAAAGTGTTTGCGGCGCTGTATTAAGGCCTCACCCGATCCAGCTATAGAGCGGCGTATCCCCGCCGCTCGCCACTTTCACATCGGCACTGTGGCGCAAACGCACGAGCAAACGCTTGCCCGCTGCCGCACTGCCGGTGAGCGCCTCCAACTGATCGAGCAGATCCGGCCCGCTAAGTTGCCCGGCGTTGCGCAACACGTCTTTGGCCACCTGCCACAGCGCATCATCCTGATTCACGGGCTTTGCCGCCGGGGCGGACGCAACCGCCTCAGACTGCGCAATCGGCGCCTGCCCGCTTAGCGCGGAACCCAGCCTCGCCCAATCGCTGTCATCCAGCTCCACCGTCAAATCCACCGGCACCTCGCCGACCGTTCCGCGTATCCGCAACATCGAGTTCGCTCCTGCATTTTTCTGACCTGCATGCTCCCACGGGACTTGTGCAACGCCAAGTAAAGGGCGCCAAACACATCTGGTAATTCCCGGTTAATCGGCTAAATTAATCTCTTTTTTGCGGGAAGGATTCCCAATGTCTTCAGGACGAAAACTGGCCTCTAAAGGAGGCCCGACCTCTACAGGTGGCGTGATACTTGAAGGAAATGAGAACCTCAATATCGAAGGAAGAATAATCGCTTCCATTGGACAACTCGCCAGTTGTCCGGTCTGTGGGCCTGGCAAAGGCCCCATCGTAGCAGTGGGTGAAAGAACGCTGATTTTACCTGCCGGACCAGCTGCGCTAGAGGGTGACTACGTCGCCTGCGGTTGTCCGCCCATGATCAATAAGCTGCTCACTCAGCAACACAGTGGTTTTGCAGGAATTGGCCGGCCCGCTCCAATTGACATGGGGCCACCGATTGCTGCCCTGACCTCTTATCGCTACTTGCAGGTCATCATCGAACGCCTCGATGACACGGAAAAGCCAGGTTTGGCTTACAAACTCAAGGACAAAGCGAAGGTTGCCGTTTTACAAGACAGCACTTGCAACCTCACAGGCGAAGGCTGCGAACACCCGGTAAAAAACGCTTCGGATTACGACACCCTGTTGGTAGGGGAAGATTCCGAATGGACTTTCTATGCCTATGAAGAGCCCCTGACACAGGATTTGTCATGAAATCGGAAATCAAACTCATCTTTAAAGACTTTCTGATGCAGCCACCGCCAGGCGTAAAATTTCAGCTGCTTATCGACGGTCAGGTCGTAGATGACAACATCGTTCAAAACGATGACAGGCCTCGCATTTATTCATTGATGTCCAAAAACGGCCAGATCGCTATAACGCTCGCGGGCAAGGAACTACCGTCGATCAAAACCCGAGACACCCACGAAGTGACAGTTCAGATTGTGGGGAACTCCGGTACAAAAAAAGGTATGCACACTGCTACGTTGAATCCAGGGAAGTCTCTTTCGATCATAGCGATATCACCGTGGGTAAAAGTCCCGCTAACGACCAGCGGCGCTGTCTCGAACGACGCGTTCTACGAAGTCGAATATGGTGTGAAACGTACAAATGAAACCCGAACGGTGAAAGTCGTCATTCAGGACATGCCGCGCAGGATACTGATGGAGGCGCTGTCACACCGGGGATCAACACAGTGGGCAGGGAATAAAAGCAAAAAGTCGCTGCCACACCCTACTCTCAGGCAGAGCGTGGAATTTCCACCAAACACAAATAAATGCAATCTGTTCGTCTACGACGTGCTGACCGCAATTGGGGTCAACGTGGCGTTGATTGAACATGGCAAATCGAAATACCTGCCATATTTCTCCAAGGTTAGTCCTCCGCTTGCGGGTGAATGGGCGAATGGACAACGATTGCTCAATAGCTGGAAAGTCGAGCGCACGCCGTTGCCCGGGGACGTCGGCGCTTACGCAATGAATTATTCCGACGCCAGCGGCCATGTCGGCTTCGTTCTAACGAAGGGCGTATGCATTTCTGCAGGGTGGGAAAAAGTTGAAGTTAACGACGCAGGTTTTCGCCATGCGACCGGTAATGCAAATCCCAGCGACCATGACTTCACTATTTTCCGACGCTATAAACACAGCACGCCACAATGAAACGCCCTTATTCGCTCCTCCTCATAATTCCGTTTTTGCTCATCGTGGCATGGCGCATCTGGTTGCCTGCCGATCTTTCGGCTTGTCCCGCTGACGGGGAAACTGCAGGTCCACTGACCCTTGTTATTCGTGATTACTTTGAGCGCAATAACCGGACCGACTGGCGAGACATGGATGATCGTTTCGACATACTTTCAACCCCCGAAGGCCAGAGCATAGCGAGTCAACCGAATTCACACACTTGCGAAGCATTGCGGGTACTGCAGAGTCCGGCGTTCAGTCAGAGTGAAAAAATCTTCACCATGGCACTTATGTTCAGACTGCCAATCGACCAGTACATGGCCCTGATGGATCGCAGTCATCAACTCTACACGCAGGGCAAAATGGATAAGGAGGTGCTGACTCTGGTGGTATTTCCGCGCGGAACAGCCATCAACTACTGGTGGCTTCCGGCTTGGCGACAGCGTTTCAGTCGCGATGCCCCGAATGTGCTCGACGCAAATCTGATCAACGATGTTCTTTCGGGACACTATTGGTTCGACTATCCCGGCGCAGGCTTCTGATTCTGCAAGCATGACATCCAATCCCAGCACCGCCCGCGAACTCATCCCGGGCGGTGCTTAGCCATGTCTTGCGCAATCTCAAGCGCACGGGCACACTCTGCGGACTTTCGTTATAAGATTACATAACAAACTTTTCATTTTTCTCGGAGTCCGTCATGCGTCGTCTGTTGCTCGCTTTGCCGTTTGCCCTGTTGCCGCTGGCCGCTGCCCATGCGGTTGATGAGCACGATCACGATCATGAGCACGGCAGCCTCGGCGCTCACGAACATGGCGTGGGTCGGCTGAACGCCGCGCTCGACGGTCAGACCCTGGAGCTGGAGTTGGAAAGCCCGGCGATGAATCTGGTCGGTTTTGAACACGCCGCCACGTCCGATGCCGACAAGGCCAAAGTCGCTGCCGCTCGTGCGCAGTTGGAAAAACCATTGGCCCTGTTCAGCCTGCCCGCTGCGGCCGGTTGCAAGGTGGTCAGCCAGGAACTGGAAAGCCCGCTGTTCGGCGACAAGCCGGACGCCGATGATCACGACGAAGATGAAGCGGACAAGGACGGTCACGAGCATCACCACGACCACAGCGAAATCCATGCACATTACCAATTCAGCTGCGCCACACCGGGCGCGCTGAGCACGCTGAACCTGACGAACATCTTCAAGACCTTCCCGGCGACGCAGAAGATTCAGGTACAACTGATCAGCGCGACCGGCCAGCAAGGTACCGAAGTGACGGCCAAGTCGGCTGCGCTGAAATTCTAGGATCCACCGAAATCCCCTGTGGGAGCGAGCCTGCTCGCGAAGGCGGCGTGTCAGCTGACATGTGGGTGTCTGACCCAGCGCTTTCGCGAGCAGGCTCGCTCCCACAGGGTTATGTGTTCACTTCATGAAAATCGGTGCCATGACCCAAGCACTCATCGAACTTTCCGACCTTGGCTTCAACTGGCCCGGTCACCCGCCGCTGCTGGACATCCCGGCGTTTCGTCTGGAAGCCGGCGAAACCCTGTTTCTCAAAGGCCCCAGCGGCAGCGGCAAGACCACCCTGCTCGGCCTGCTCGGCGGAGTGCAGAAGCCCGGTCGCGGCAGCATTCGCCTGCTCGGCCAGGAGCTGACCGAACTGTCTGCCGGCAAGCGCGATACGTTTCGTGTCGATCACACCGGCTACATTTTCCAGCAATTCAATCTGCTGCCGTTTCTCTCGGTGCGCGAGAACGTTGAGCTGCCGTGTCACTTCTCGAAACTGCGTGCGCAACGGGCGAAACAGCGCCACGGCAGCGTCGATCAGGCCGCCGCCACCCTGCTCGCGCACTTGGGTCTGAAGGATGAAAGCCTGCTCAGTCGCCGCGCCGATTCCTTGTCCATCGGCCAGCAACAACGGGTCGCCGCCGCCCGTGCGTTGATCGGCCAACCGGAACTGGTGATCGCCGACGAACCGACCTCGGCACTGGATTACGACGCCCGCGAGAACTTCATTCGCCTGCTGTTTGCCGAGTGCCGCGAGGCCGGATCGAGTCTGTTGTTCGTCAGCCACGACCAGAGCCTGGCGCCGCTGTTCGACCGTCATCTGTCCCTGGCCGAACTCAATCGCGCCGCCACGTCCGCCGAGGTCTGAGATGTATCTGTTTCGTCTGGCCATGGCCAGCTTGGCCAACCGCCGCTTCACCGCACTGCTCACCGCTTTCGCCATTGCCCTGTCGGTGTGCCTGCTGCTCGCCGTCGAGCGCGTGCGCACCGAAGCCAAGGCCAGTTTCGCCAGCACCATCAGCGGCACTGACCTGATCGTCGGTGCTCGTTCGGGGTCGGTAAACCTGCTGCTGTATTCGGTGTTCCGCATCGGCAACGCTACCAACAACATCCGTTGGGACAGCTTTGAACACTTCGCCAACAACCCGAAAGTGAAGTGGGCAATCCCCATGTCCCTCGGCGATTCCCATCGCGGCTATCGCGTGATGGGCACCACCGAAGCCTACTTCGAGCACTACCAGTACGGGCGCCAGCAACACCTGGCGCTGGCCGACGGTCGCGCGTTTGCCACCGATCCTTTCGAAGTGGTGCTCGGTGCCGAAGTCGCCGAAGCGCTGCACTACAAGCTCGGCGACAAACTGGTACTGGCCCACGGCGTGGCGGCGATCAGCCTGGTCAAGCACGACGACAAACCCTTCACCGTAGTCGGCATCCTCCAGCGTACCGGCACCCCGGTGGACCGCACGCTGCACATCAGCCTCGGCGGCATGGAGGCGATTCACATCGACTGGCACAACGGTGTGCCGGCGCGCGGCAACGGGCGGATCAGCGCTGATCAGGCGCGCAACATGGACCTGACCCCGCAAGCGATCACCGCGTTCATGCTCGGCCTCAACAGCAAGATTTCCACCTTCGCCTTGCAGCGCGAGATCAACGAGTACCGTGGCGAACCGATGCTGGCGATCCTGCCGGGCGTGGCCTTGCAGGAATTGTGGAGCCTGATGAGTACGGCCGAGAAAGCCTTGTTCGTCGTCTCGCTGTTCGTTGTGCTGACGGGGCTGATCGGCATGCTCACGGCGATTCTCACCAGCCTCAACGAACGTCGCCGCGAGATGGCGATTCTGCGTTCAGTGGGGGCGCGGCCGTGGCACATCGCAAGCCTGCTGGTGCTGGAAGCCTTTGCGTTAGCGCTGACCGGAGTCATCGCGGGACTGGCATTGCTGTACATCGGCATCGCCGCTGCGCAAGGTTACGTGCAGGCCAATTACGGTTTGTACCTGCCGCTGGCATGGCCGAGCGAGTATGAATGGACGCTGCTCGGTGGCATTCTGGCGGCCGCGCTGCTGATGGGCAGCGTGCCGGCCTGGCGCGCGTATCGCCAATCCCTGGCCGATGGCCTGTCGATCCGTTTATGAGGATGTTCACCATGCCCCGCGCCCTGCTTGCGCTGCTGATGCTGGTCGCCCTGCCCGTGTGGGCGGCGGCGCCGAAAGACCTGACATGGTCGGAAATGATCCCGCCGGACGCCGCGCCGGAAGTACCCAACATGACCCCGCTGCACGACCTGTCGAAGATGGGCGACGCACTTTCCGCCGAGTCCGCACCAGCGGCCAAGCAGGACATGCCGAATGCGCCGGTCGTGAAGAGCCTCGACGGACAGAACATTCGCCTGCCCGGTTACATCGTGCCGCTGGAAGTCAGCGAAGAGGGGCGCACCACCGACTTTTTGCTGGTGCCGTATTTCGGCGCCTGCATCCACGTACCGCCACCGCCGTCGAACCAGATCGTCCATGTGAAAAGCGAACTGGGCGTGAAGCTCGATGAGCTGTATCAGCCGTATTGGGTTGAAGGACCGTTGCAGGTGAAAGCCTCGAGCAGTGAGCTGGCCGATGCCGGGTATCAGATGGAGGCGGAGAAGATTTATGCGTATGAACTGCCGGAGTAATTCCCGGTAGTTTTGTATTGGCTGGTCTATCGTCTTCGCGAGCAGGCTCGCTCCCACAGGTGATCACATTCCAAGGTGGGAGCGAGCCTGCTCGCGAATAGGCCCTCAAAGGTTCCACAAAACCCCGCCCCTTCTGTTTCATTGAGCTGAGTCAAAACACCGTATCAGACGGCTTCGTACCCTAGGACATCGAATTTTTACGTCCTTTCGGAGCCCCCATGAACAAGTCCTTGCTCAGCGCCCCGCTGTTTGCCCTCGCGCTCGCAGCCCCGCTCGCCCACGCCCACGAAGCCGGTGACATTCTCGTGCGCGCTGGCGCGATCACCGTCAACCCGAAGGCCGACAGTTCCAGCGTCAAAGTCGATCAGGGTCCGCTGAGCGGCACCAATCTGGGCGGCAAGGCGACCATGAGCAGCGACACCCAACTGGGTCTGAACTTCGCCTACATGCTCACCAACAACATCGGTATCGAACTGCTGGCAGCCACGCCGTTCGAGCATGACGTCAAGCTCAAGGGCACCGCCCTGCCCGCCGCCAACGGCAAGCTCGGCACCCTGAAACACCTGCCGCCGACCCTCAGCGTGGTCTACTACCCGCTGGATTCGAAATCGGCCTTCCAGCCGTATGTGGGTGGTGGCATCAACTACACCTGGATCTACGACGAACACGTCGGCAGCGAAGCCAGCGCCAACGGCTTCAGCAACTTCAAGGCGAAAAACTCCTGGGGCCTGGCCTGGCAGGTCGGCGCCGACTACATGATCACCGACAACATCATGCTCAACGCCCAGGTGCGCTACATCGATATCGACACCCGCGCGACCGTCGAGAACAACGCCGTCGCCCCCGGCACCCGTGCACGGGTGAATGTGGATGTCGATCCGTTCATCTACATGGTCGGTCTGGGCTATAAGTTCTAAGTCGATTTTTTTTGAACGTTCACGTGGTGGTGAATGAGGCTTGGTGGCGGGCAGGCACAGACCTGACGAAGACCGTACGCAGTCGATCGGGGGATAACATTCCCTCGCCACAGGGATAGCAATATTCCGGCCGTGAAAAAGGCGCCTGTTGAAAAAGGCGCCTTTTTCATTTGGTGCTGAGTCATGTGGGGCGTTGGAGGCCCGGGCCCCTCACCCCAGCCCTCTCCCGGGGGAGAGGGAGCCGATTTGTGTGTTGTTCAAAACCTGAGTTCGACTGGGTATCGCAAGTCGGCGTACTTCTTACAAACACCTCAGTCAGTTCCCTCTCCCCTGGGAGAGGGCTAGGGTGAGGGGCTTCTCAGGAGCGCCCCAGCAAGCGCGCCAAGCCCACACTCATCGGCGTCTGCGGCGGCATTTCGAAGCGCTGCTGCAAACGCCGGTTATCGGCTCGCGAATGGCGGATATCACCCGAACGCGCCGGCCCGTAACTCACGGGCGGCAACTCACCGATTACCGATTTCAACGCTTCGAGCATCTGCTTCAGGCTCATCGCCTGATTCCAGCCAACATTGACCGCGCCTTCCTGTACATCAGGCTTTTCCAGCGCCTGCACCAGCAAATCGACCAGATCACCGACATAGAGGAAATCGCGAGTCTGCTCGCCATCGCCAAACACGGTGATCGGCAAACCCTTCGAGGCGCGCTCGCTGAAAATGCTGATCACCCCGGAATACGGCGAGGACGGATCCTGGCGTGGGCCGAAGATGTTGAAGAAGCGAAAAATTGCCGGTTCCAGGCCATGCTGGCGACGGTAGAAATCGAAGTACTGCTCACCGGCCAGTTTGTCCGAGGCATAGGGTGTCAGCGGCGCTTTTGGCGTGTCTTCATCAATCGACTCGCCCTCGCCATTGTTGCCGTACACCGCCGCGCTGGAGGCGTACACCACACGTTTGACCCCGGCCAGGCGCATGGCTTCGCAGACATTCAGGGTGCCAATGAAATTGCTCTGGTGGGTTTTCACCGGATCGTCCACCGAGGCCTGCACCGAAGCCACGGCCGCCAGATGCGCGACAGCGTTGCAACCTTGCATGGCGCGGGCGACCAAAGCGGCATCGGCGACATCGCCGACCACCAGTTCGACCTTGGGATTGTCCAGCGGCAGGTTGCTGCGCTTGCCGGTCGACAAATCGTCGAGCACGCGTACCGCATAGCCCTTGGCGAGCAAGGCGTCGGTCAGGTGCGAGCCGATGAATCCTGCTCCGCCGGTGATTAGAACCGTTGCTTCAGCCATGTCGGTAAAACCTGTCCAGTAGACCCGGGAGCGCGGCACGCCAGGCGCGCGGCTTGATCCCGAAAGTGTGGAGAATTTTCTTGCAGGCCAGCACCGCGTGTTGCGGTTCTTCGGCGGCGTCCGGGCGCGCGGCGTGGGCCTGCGCGGTCGGTGCTTCGATCGCCAGCGGATGCAGGCTGCGTGCTTCGGTGAGAATCGCCTGGCCCAGCGCCAGCGGTGTGGTCGCTTCGTGGCCGGCGTAATGGTAAGTGCCCCACAGCGGCGCGGCGCAGTCGAGTTGCTTGAGCACGGAGATGATCACTCGCGCGGCGTCATCGACCGGAGTCGGATTGCCGCGCCGATCATCGGCCAGCAGCAACTCTTCGGGTTGTTCCGCACGGGCGAGGAAGCGCCCGAGGGTGCCGTCCGGGCTGTCGTCGAGCAGCCAGCCGAAACGCAGCAGTACATGTTGCGGGCAGGTCGCGCGCACGCTTTGCTCGATGCGCCACAAGGCCTGACCGCGCAGGCCCAGCGGCACCGGTTCGTCTTTCTCGCTGTAGGCCGTGGCCCGCGAGCCGTCGAACACGCGATAGCTAGACGGCTGCACGAGGACAATGTTGTGGTGCTGGCACAGTTCGGCCAGACGCTCGATGGCGCGTTCCTGGCCGGTCATGCGGCTTTCGCTGACGCTCTCGGCCTGGAACCAGTCGAAATAGTAGGCGAGGTTGATCAACGCATCGGGACGGGTGTCGTCGAGCAGTTGGGTGAGGCTCGCGGCATCCCAGCCGTTTTCGGGCGGGCGGGGGGCGAGGAAACCGATGTCTTCTTCCGCACCGAGGCGAATCAGCGCCTGCCCAAGGGCATTTCCGCCGCCCAGTAACATAAGGCGCATTCGCATAGAGTCAGCAGGCCCAGTCTGATTGGAACGATGGCTTTAGCGACGGTTCTCGTGGAACCGTCGTCGATAATTGCCGGAATCGTTGCATTTTGCGGGTTTAGTGCGCAACCGTCATCCGTAAAGTGTAGATGCGGGGATTTGTATTGAGGCAACCGGCCTCATCGCTGGCAAGCCAGCTCCCACAGTTTTGTGCCAGGCATGAATCCTGTGGGAGTTGGCTTGCCGACGATAAGGGCCTGACTGTCTCTGAGATCCCCAGCGGTACTTGCATCTTCCCGCCCGCGCCCGCATAACTTCAGTCATGAAT